>NZ_JBEXMJ010000010.1 GCF_040610475.1 Actinopolymorpha sp. NPDC004070
ATCCCCCACATCAAGCAGGCTCACATCGAACGTCCCACCACCCAGATCGAACACCAGGACCGTCTCATGCCCCTTCTTGTCCAACCCATACGCCAGCGCCGCCGCCGTCGGCTCGTTGATGATCCGCAACACCTCAAGACCCGCGATCCGCCCCGCATCCTTGGTCGCCTGACGCTGCGCATCGTTGAAATACGCCGGCACCGTGATAACCGCCTCGTTCACCTTCTCACCAAGGAACTTCCCCGCATCCTCAGCCAACTTCCGCAACACCAGCGCAGAAATCTCCTCCGGCGAATACAACTTCCCATGCACGCTGAACCGCACCGCACCATCCGGGCCGGGCACCACATCAAACGACACCGCATGAACCTCGCTACTCACCTCCTCAAACCGCCGCCCAATGAACCGCTTCGCCGACGTGATCGTCCCCTTCGGATTCAAGATCGCCTGCCGCCGCGCCAACTGACCCACCAACCGCTCACCACCCTCGGTGAACGCCACCACCGACGGCGTCGTCCGCTGCCCCTCCGCATTCGGAACCACAGTGGCCGTCCCATCCACCACCGCAGCAATCACCGAATTCGTCGTACCCAGATCGATACCAACCGCTTTCGCCATGATGTCCGTCCTCACGTGGGGTCTCGGTCCAGTGTTCGCCGCCCAAGCGGGCAACAACAGACGCAGCGGCCGGAGTGGGATCCAAGTACCCGGCGGGCCGGGACTGCGAAGCTGCAGGTCTCCTGTGCACCGGGACCTTCGGGTTCACCCGGATGGGGTGGCGCGGGCGCACCGCACCCGCCCGCACGCTGGAGCACGTACGCGGCGCACCCCCAGCACGCTCGCCGAGCGGTGGCAGGAGTTCACCCCGTCCGGGTGAGGTGGCGGGCCGGGGTCTGCACGCAGCGTGGTGTGTGGACCCCTCCGTCGAACGGAGGGCGCGAACCACCAGGGGGTTATGGGCCATGACTGAACACGGCGACATGGGCACGCCGGCGCAGGAAGGTCGCCAGCGGGCACAGCAGGCACAGGGCCAGGCCGAGCACGCGCGTGACACCGGGCGCGAGACGGGCCAGACCAAGCAGGCGGAAGCCCAGGCCACGGTGCCCAAGGCACGCCGGTCCGCCGAGGCCGAAGCCGAGGGGCGAGGTGGCCGAATGAGCACCATGCCCGAGGCGGCAGCGCAAGGCGTCGGCTGGCTGGTCTACGCCGGAGTCGTCCTGATCGTCCTGGGATGCCTCCAGGCGATCTGGGGCTTCACCAGCCTGTTCAAGACGACCTACTTCCTGGTCGCCAGCAGCGGACTGATCATTCCCTGGGGCTACACCGCCTGGGGATGGTTCCACATCGGGCTGGCCGCCCTGCTCGTGGTCACCGGTCTCGCGCTCCTCGCGGGACAGACCTGGGCACGGTACGCCGGTATCGTGATCGCGGCGATCAGCCTGCTGGCGAACTTCCTCGCGCTCGCGGCGTTCCCGATCTGGTCGGCCATCATGATCGCGGTCGACATCCTCGTCATCTACGCCCTGTCGGTGCACGGCCGCGAACTCTCGGCGCTGCGTGACTGACCGGGAGAAGCAAGCACTCGAAAAGCAGCGGCCGGGACGGTGCCGGGAAACCGGGACCGTCCCGGCCGCTATGTCCGGATGCCTTTGAAACAAGGCAATCAGCGCAACAGGTCGATCTGCAGAGCGCGGGCGATCGCCTCTCGCCGGGAGGTCACCCCGAGCTTGCGGTAGAGCGTGCGCAAGTGTGACTTGACAGTGTTCACCGACAGGCACAGGTCCTGGGCGATCTCCTCGTTGGTCAGGTGGGAGGGCAGGTAGCGCAGGACCGCGCGCTCGCTCGCGGTGAGCCGGATCGCCTGTTCGCTCGGCTTGGCCTTCCAGCCGGCCGCCGGGGCCACGTCGAACCGGTGCAGCAGCGCACTGCGGAACGCCGCGTGCCGGCCTTCCGGCGCCACCACCACGGTGAGCAGCGCGCGCACTCCCCGGCCGGCGTCGAGGAAGACCCGGACCAGCTCGTCGCGCTCGGCCAGTGCGAGAGCGCGTTCGAGGTACTCACCCGCCGGCGCCTGGGCACCCAGCCGGCGCTGCGCGGTCGCCGCCACCAGCAGGGCAGCCACGGTGTCCAGCGGGGCCGGAGACCTCTCGGCGTCCAGACACGGCGCGACGGAGGCGAGCGCCGCGGCGGGTTCGCCAGTCGCCAGCAACGTGCGTCCCTCGGCGACGAGTACGGCCGCGGGCGGGTCGGCGTCCGCCTGGGCGCCGTCCGCCCGGGCGCTGCCGGCCGGAGCGGTTCCGGCGCGCAGCCCGCCGAGGAGTTCAGCGGCCCGCTCGGCCGCTCCCTCATGGGTGGAGATCTCCACCTCGAGCAGTGTGGCCGCCTGGTCGACCACAGGATGCAGCCGGCCGGCGGCGTCCCTGGTCGCGGCGAGTTCGGTCCGCGCCGCCCCGAGGTCGCCGCGGTAGAGCAGGATCCGGGCGCGGAGTACTCCGAGCAGGTCGCCCACCGGCGGGTCGGCGGGATCGTCGGCGGCCGCAGGAGGTCTCGCGTCCATCCGGTCGGCCGGGTCCGTGGGGCTCGCGCCGTCGGTTCCCGCCGCGGCCGTGGCCGTGGACGCGGTGGACGCCGCGATCCGGGTTCCCCCGTGACGGTGGTGTTCGAGGAGTGCCCAGGCCTGGTCGAGCCGGTCCCGTTCCAGCTCGATCGCGGCGCGGGCCAGGTCCCGTACGAGCGAGAGGCCCGGCCGGGTGTCGGGTGCCCGCTCGCCGGCCGGGCCCGCCTCCGCGCCGGCGGGACGGGAGCCCGGCGCTCCGCCTCCACGTTCCGCCCCGGCGCGCAGCGCCTCCTCGGCCGCCGCCAGCCGGCCCTCCAGCGCGTTCAGCAGGGCCAGCCAGTCGCGCGTACGACATTCCCAGCGGTGCAGCCCACCAGCGGTCAACCGGCCGAGAGCGTGCGCGAACGCCTCCTTCGCCGCGGGCAGATCACCGCGCCAGAGGTCGGCGACCCCGACCCAGTACGCCAGCGCGCCCACGTCGGCCTGGCGGTCCGCGGCGACCCCCGCCGTGCGGGCCCGGTCGAGAAGCTCGCGGCCGCGCGCCACGTCCGCCGGTGCGACCCGGCCGCGCAGGCAGGTCTGCCGGAGCCGCAGCTGCGCGGTGCGCAACGACCGGACGAGCACCTGCCGCCCGTCCGCGTCATCGGCATCCTCAGCCTCGTCTCCGTCGTCCGTCCTGTCGGTGGCGGGGCGTACCTCCTCGGCCAGCCGGAGCAGGGCCTCCGCGCCGTCCGGGTCGCCCGCGTTCAGCCGTACGTGCGCGCATGCGGCGGCGAGATCGGCGTGCGCGGCGACGTCCTGCGCGGGGATCGACGCCAGCAGCGGCTCGAGCTCGGCCCCCTCGCCGTTGGCGAAGACGCGGTTGCCGTCCCGCCCGAGGATCTCGCCGGTGAGCGCCCAGTCCCGCGCGGCCCCCGCACAGCGCACCGCATCCGCCACCATCCCGGCACCCGCGTACCACCGCGCGGCACGGCACCGAAGCTCCGGCTCCTGCGCCGGCCGTTCCCGGCGCAGCCGGTACGTCAGGAACTCCCGCAGCAGCGGCGCGTACGTGAACCACACCCGCCCCGCGCCGACGCCGTTGACCAGTGCGTTGTCCCGGTCGAGTGCCTCCAGCGTCAGGGCGCCGTCGCACTCGCCGGTCATCGCGTCGGCGAGGTTCCCGCACACCGGCTCGACCAGGCAGGTCGCCAGCAGGAACTCCCGGACCAGGGGCGGTTGCGGGCGCAGGATCTCGTCGTCGAGGTATCCGGCGACCAGCGGCTCGTCGCCGGTGAAGCCCGCCAGGTCCCGATCCGCCGCCGGTTGTGCCTGCCACCACAGGGCGGCCAGCCGCAGTCCGGTCGTCCAGCCCTCGGTACGCCGCCACACCCGGGAGATCTGGGTGTCGTCGGCCTGGACGCCGTAGGCCGCCAGCAGCTCGCGGGCCTCCTCCCAGGTGCAGGCCAGGTCGGCCGAACCGAGGTCGGCGAGCTCACCCGCCACCCGCAGCCGGGCCAGCGGAAGCGCCGGCTGTCCGCGCCCGGCGAGCACCAGCCGCAGGCTCGCCGGGCCGTGCCGGAGCACTGTCTCCAGTCCGGCCAGTAGCCGCCAGTCGGTGATCTCGTGCGCCTGGTCCACGATCAGGACCACGGGTTCGCGTAGCTGGGCCGCCGCGTCCAGGAACCGCCGCGGGAACTCCTCACCGCCCAGATCCGACCCGCCGAGGTCGGCAAGGACCGCCGCGTCCTCGGCGCCGCACGCACGCCGCAGGGACTCCACGACGTACGCCCAGAAGAACTTCGGCTCGTTGTCGCCTCTGTCGAACGAAACCCAGGCCGCACGCTGGTTGGCAGACCAGCGCAGCCACGAGGCGAGCAACATCGTCTTGCCCGTACCCGCGGAGGCGTTCACGACCGTCACCCGGCGCTCCGTGGCGGCGGTCAGCGCGGCGAACAACCGTGGGCGCGGGAGCACCGGCACGGTCGGCGCGGGCACCGTCACCTTGGCGTCAAGGAAACCCTGCAGTGCGGACGACGGACGGCGTGCGTGCGGGATCAGCGAGGATGTCGAGGAGCCCACGCCGCCCGTCTCGGACCTCGCAGGCATTCCCCTCCCCTTCCGCCCCAGAGAACGCGACGCAGCCCACCCAGTACGGGTGACGGCCGGGAACCTTCTTCGACTATGGCCCGCGACCACCGGGTCCCGCACCTTTTTCACATTGTTGACCGGAGGCCGGACCCTTATGGAAAGACAATCACCAATTGTTCGACAAAGGACAGATCACGACAGTCCGGGTTGACCGGAACATGAACGCCCGCCGCCTCTGACTCCTTCCCCACAAGGCGATCCGGTCGATTGGAGACGATTCGGGAACACGCGGCCGAACGAACACGGACCGCCCGGAGGGCACCCGATCGAGCCGACTCACATGCGCCCTGCCGAAATGCGTCTGCGGAATTCGTACCGCCAAATTCGTACCGCCAAAATTCGTACTGCCGAACACAGAGCTGGAATGCGCGCTGCCGAAATACCAGGCCGGGCACGGAAGTGATCATGAATGGAATGTCACCCGCCGGTCGTTCGGGTCGCGCACAGCAGGGCGCGCCCGCGGTCGGTGCATCTCGACCTACCGGAACGTGCTTCAGTCCGGGCGCTCGTCCCGGTCCGGCCGGCGGCGGAACATCCCCTCCCACCGCTCGCGCGGCAACTGGTCCTCACGCGGTACGTACTCCTCGCGAACGTCGTACTCCTCCGCGGCCCGGTGCCCCTCGGTCGCCGAGCCGCCGCCGGAAGGCAGGTCGTCGCGCACCAGATCGTTGTCGCGCATCAGGTCGTCGTCGCGCATCAGGTCGTCGTGCGTCACCTGGTCGGCGGAGGGGACCGGCTCACCGCCGGGTGCACTCTGCCCGGCCGAGGCGCGCGGCAGACCGGTGGGTTCCGGCAACTCGCGGCCTGCGAACGCCGCCACGTCCGGCAGCCCCGTCGACCGGGCCAGCCGCGCGCGGAGCTCCTCTCCCACCCGCGGACCGATCTCCCCCACCTCGAACTCCGGCTTGCGAAGAGACGTCGTCGTGTCGCGTTGTTCCTGGGAGAGTTCGGGCTCGCAGTCGCCCAGCCGGGGGCTGCCCGGGTCGCGAGGGTCGACGAGCACGAACGCCGTCGGCGACAGCGACTGCAGGAACGCGGGCTCCACGCTGAACTCGTACACCCGCTGGTAGCCCATCGCCTGGCCCTCGGTGGTGGCGGACTGCTCCGACCGGCTGGTTCCGGTGGTCGCCGACGTGCTCCGCCCGGTGGAGGTCGAGGACTGGTCCATCCTGGTGCGGGCACCGGAGTCGTGCGGGAAGTCCATCAGCGCGCCGTAGTGGTACTCCCGGCTGCGCGACCACTGCCGCCCGCTGGTCTTGGCCTGCTGGTCGCTCACGCTGTCGGCGCGGGACGTGCCCACCGTCGTGGCCAGGCCGGCACTGCGCGACACCGTGAACTGGCTGAGCACCAGGCGGTGGTCTCGGCCGATGAACGCCGCGGCCTGCTCGGCCTCCCGCGCGTTGCCGAGCCGCAGGAACATCACCGCCTCTCCGCCGCCGAGCACCTCCACCGCGTCCTCGCGCAGGTGCCGGAAGAGCAGTACGAGGCGGACACCGCGCCGGCGGGCCAGCCGGTCCAGGCGTTCGATGTGCGTACGACGGAACCGGTCCGCGCCGACCAGCGCCACCACCCGGCGGGATGACGTGTCACCGTCCTCCGCACCGCGCAGGCGGTACAGCAGCACCTGGAACACCACGTGGGCGAGCAGGTCACCGGCCAGGTCGCCGACGCGTTCGGACAGCTCCCAGACCTTCAGGGCGGGAGACTCGGCGGCGCCGGGCGAGGACGACCGGACGCGCATACGGGACTGCGAGCCGGCCTCGGCGCCGGCACCCGCCTCGGCGCCGGCCCGGGACTCCGACTCCAGCGCCGCGAGCCGCTGCAACGCCGCGGCCAGCCGGAACAACCGGGCCTCGGTGGACCGCCGGGCACCCTCGCCCAGCAGGCCGGCCAGCCGGTCGTACTCCTCCCGCGTCAACTGCTGCGGGCAGGCCTCCTGGTAGGCCACCACCCGGACGGCAGCGTGCAGCCGGGTGAACGTCAGCGGGCCGCGAAGACAACCGCAGACCTGTTCGATCAGCGTGGCGTCAAGCGTGCGATCGCCGCCCGGACCCCGCTCGCGTTCGGTCACGTGCACCGCCTCCGCGACCACCCCGCCGACGTCCTCGGCGGACAGGCCGGCGAGCAGGCCGAGGTCAGCCAGTCCGTCGGGAAGCAGGACCTCCTCGACCCTCCGGCGATCCTCGCGGGCCCGCCGGGTCACCGGGTGGGAGATGCCGTCCTGGGACAGGTCCACCACCGTGACCTCGGCGCCGGTGTCCAGCAGCGAACCCGCCACGCTCAGCAGCAGCGCGCCCGCACCCTCGGGATCACCGCCGTAGACGTCGACCCGGTGGGTGGTCACCGGACGCACCGGCTCCCAGCGCTGGGGGCGCTCGGCGGCCGTCCGTACGCGTTCGTGCTCTGCTCGCCGGCGTGCCCAGTCGCGGGTCTGGGCGAGCACGGGACCCTGGTCGGCAAGCACGGAGCGCCGCCAGCGGCGGTAGCGCAGGTCGCTCCACCACGGCAGGGCGAGCGGGCGGACGGTGAAGTAGCCCACGACCGCCGTGACCACGCCGAGAATCCCGGTCGTCCAGTGCCCGACGTCGCCGGTCAGCGCCGTGGACAGCCACGTCGCACCGGCGCACAGGGCGAGCCCGCAGACCCGGCGTACGTGCGACCACCAGCCGAGCGGCGTGCGGTCGCGGCGACCGGCCAGCCTGGTCAGCCACGGCGCGTCGGCGGGTGGGAGTCCGGGTGGCTGGTCGGTGAAGGGCTTCGGCGGCGCCACCTCGGGCGCCCGCAGCTCCCAGCCCCACCGCTCGCCGGTCACCGGTCCGCGCCCCGGTCGGTGGCCCGGTCGGCGGTGTCGGCGGTGGCACGGGGTGTGGCCGGCCAGTCGGCGAACAACCCGGCACCCGAACCCAGCTCGGCCAGCTCGCGTTCGGCCCGGGCCGACTCCTCCGCCGCGATCCGGCCCCGCTCGTCCCGCTCCGCATCGTCGGCCGGTGCGAACCTGCGCGCACATCCACGGCAGTGGAGTACGCCGTACGCCGACCATTCGCCACAGCCGCGGCAGTGACGGCACTCCAGCCAGGTACGGCGTTCCTCGATCACCTGGCGGAGCGCGACCGCGCGTTCCCAGCGTTCGCGGCTCTGCGCCAGCACCCGCGACAGGTCGGCGTCGGGCAGCGTTCGCGCACCTGCGGACTCCGCGGCGTCCACCACGCGGCGCAGGGCTCGGCGGGCACGGATGGAGGCCGCCGACTCCGCTCCCACGGTCACCACCAGGGGATACCACCCGAGGACCACCAGCAGCAGCGAGTCACCGCCCGGATGTCTCCACTGCCGACGTAGCACCGGCAGGCCGGGCTCGGCGTCGGCCTCGGCGTTGACCACCTGCCAGGTGCGCTCGCCCCGGCCGGCCCGGATCTCGCCGGTGTCGTTTCCCTCACCGCCGACCTGGCCGCGGACCGCCCGGTCGAGGAGTTCGCGGTGATGCTCGTCCAGATGCGGCACCGGAAACACCAGATGCGCGTACGAACGACCGACCCACGGCTTGCGCGCGGACTCCCGGTCGGCGTCGTGTGCGTTCGGGAGGAGCGAGCGCGGCACGCCGGCAGACCGGCCACGCGCCGGCGTGTTGGTCACCCCGGTCCTCATCCGCCTCACCCCGTGACGAAGCCGACCGTCGGGCCGGGCGGCGGCCTGGCCGGCCGATGGGTCGCCGGGCCCGACGAGGAGAAACTTTCGCCCAAGGTACCCCGATTTCGCTCCCGGCGAGACGTATGACCGGCCTGTCGGGAGGCCTGTCGAAGGCGTGCCGGAACAGCTGCCGAGGACATGCGGAGAGCCCGTTCGGCACCCGTCCCGGCAGGCACGAACGCGGGCCGGCGGGGTGCTCGGCAGCGGTTCGGAGCCGCGCTTGACAGCGGGTCACACGTGCTGGAGGCTGCCCGGGACCAAGCGGTCGAACCTTCGTAATCCAACAGCTTTCGCAGGTGGGAGGAACGTTCGATGAAGGACGTCCAGAAGGGCCGGAAGTCGTGGCTGGAGCGGCTCACCTCGCCGCCTGAGGACAGCGAGGACAACGAGCAGTACGACGACCAGACCCAGGCGTTCCGGCCGTTCCCGCCGGACGACGGCCCGCGTGACGGAGCCCCGGACGACCAGCGCCCGGAGGACCAGCGCGGGCACGAGCGCGGCGGCCAGGACTACGCCCCCGAGCACGGCCGGCGCCCCGAGCCGGGCCACGACCAGGAACGCCAGGGGTTCGGGCCCGGTCCGCACCAGCCGGGATCCCGGTTGGCCGGCGTCGAGGCCAGGCAGCAGGACGACTTCGAGGCGGCATTCACCCCGCGCGGACTCCGTACTCCCCCGAGCGACTTCCGCACCGGCCCGCAGGACCGCGTTCACGCGATGGGCCGGCCCGCGCAGGCGCCAGGTCCGTTCCGGACTGACGGCGGCGACGCAGAAGCGCCCGAGCGGCCGGGGTTCCGGCGAACCCGGCCGGGCTCGGAGGGTGAGCCCGCCTGGGGCGGTGAGCCGCCGCAGGCTCCCGGCGGCGGCCCGTTCGGCCGGCACGACGCCGAGCGCCACGAGACCGAGCGCCCCGAGACCGAGCGCCACGAGACCGAGCGCCACGAGACCGAGCGCCCCGACGCGGAGCAGTCCGAGGCCGGGCGAGCCGACGCCGGACACTCCGAGGCCGAGCGCCCCGACGTGGAGCACTCCGGCGCGAGCCGAACCGACCTGGACCGACCGGACGACGACCGTTCGGGCACCGAGTTCGGCGGTGAGCGGCGGGGCCAGGCACCGGCAGGCCGCGACCACGAGGCAGCGGGCGACGAGGTGACCGAACGTCCGTTCACCGGCGGGTCCGAGTCGCCGGAGTCGCCGGAGGTCCCCGGGTCGCCCGTGGGACCCGAGCGGAACAGCCGGTCCGGGCCGAATGACGACCACGACTCCGCGGGTGCGGAGCGGGTGCCGGACCGTGACCGCCAGGACGCCCCGGACAGCCCGAACGCCCTCGACCGCCCGAACGCCCTGGGCCGCCCGCACAGGTCGGACGACCCGGACAGCCCCGCCGGCCCGTCCACCCCGGGCACGGTCGACAGCCCGGGCACCTCGGACGTGCCGGTCTTCCCGGGCGCCTCGGACGTCACGGACGGCACGCACGCCCCGGACGGCTCGAGCGAACCGGACGAGGCGGCCCTTCGGTCCGGCGACCGGCCCGGCGAAAGGGTCGAGGCCGACAGGCCGGGCGACAGGGTCGAGGCCGACGGGGACGACGCCGAACGCCGGCGCCGGATCGACGATCTCCAGCAGCGGTGGCTGGACGCCCAGGCCAAGCTCCTGGACGACCCGCGCGACGCCGCGCACGAGGCCGGCCTGCTCGTCGGGGAGGCGATGGTGTTCGTCACCTCGACCTTCACCGAGCACCGCGACCGCATCGAGCGCGACTGGCGCGAGGACGCCGACCTCGGCACCGACGAGCTGCTGTCGATCATGCGCCGTTACCGCAGCTTGTTCCGGTCTGTCCTGGCGGCCTCGGAGCTTCCCGAAGACCGCCGCTGACCAGGCCCGAAGCCCGGGCCGGCGACACCGTGTGGGCGGTTGCCCACGCGGTGTCGCCGGCCGGGGTCCGGCTCGTAACCAAAACCACTGCTCCGGGACCAACGGAGTTGGACTCGGCGACTAGGCTTGGGTCCCGGAAGCCGAACAATCGGTCCAAACGATCATGGTGAGCGGAAGAGGCGATCAACGCCGTGGCGTCCCAGTCCTCGCACAACGACCCGCTGTCCCAGTTCGGGACGAACGAGTGGCTCGTCGACGAGATGTACCAGCGCTACCTGAACGACCCTGACTCCGTGGACAAGGCTTGGCTGGCCTTCTTCCGCGACTACCAGCCCGACCGCAACGGCAGCGGCGCCGACGCGGGCACCGGAGCTGGCTCGGCCAAGGCCAAAGGGTCCGGTGGCGCGTCCGGGACGAACGGCACCTCGGCCGCACCCGCTCGGTCGAGCACCGAGAAGCCGAGCACCGAGAAGCAGGCCCCGTCCGGTCGGCCGAATTCCTCCGCTCCCACCAAGGCGGCCCCCGCCAAGCCGGCTCCGGAGAAGTCAGCGCCGAGCAGGGCCCCTTCCGCCAAGGCCGCGCCGGCCAAGTCCACCCCGGCCAAGTCCACTCCCGCCAAGTCCACTCCCGCCAAGCCCGCCGCTCCGGCTGCCGAGGAGACCAAGGCTGCCGAGCCCGAGCTCGTCCCCCTGCGCGGCGCCGCGGCCCGTACGGCCAAGAACATGCAGGAGAGCCTGGCCGTCCCGACCGCGACGAGCGTGCGTCAGGTGCCGGTGAAGCTGCTCATCGACAACCGCATCGTCATCAACAATCACCTCGCCCGCTCCCGCGGCGGCAAGGTCAGCTTCACCCACCTCATCGGCTACGCGATCGCCAAGGCGGTCCGGTCGATGCCGGAGATGAACTACGGCTTCACCGAGGTCGACGGCAAGCCCACCCTGGTCAAGCCACCCCACCTCGCTCTCGGCCTGGCGATCGACATCCAGAAGCCCGACGGCTCCCGCCAGCTGCTGGTCCCCAACATCAAGGCCGCCGAGACGCTCGACTTCGCGTCCTTCTGGAGCGCGTACGAGGACGTCGTACGCCGCGCACGCAACAACAAGCTCACCGTCGAGGACTTCCGGGGCACCTCGATCAGCCTCACCAACCCGGGCACGATCGGCACCAGCCACTCGGTCCCGCGGCTGATGGCCGGGCAGGGCGCGATCATCGGCGTCGGCGCGATGGAGTACCCCGCCGCCTACCAGGGTGCCGCCGAGGAGACGATGAACCGTCTCGCGGTGAGCAAGGTGATGACCCTCACCTCCACCTACGACCACCGGGTGATCCAGGGCGCACAGTCCGGTGAGTTCCTCCGGCGGGTGCACCAGCTCCTCCTCGGCGACGAGGAGTTCTACGACGAGATCTTCGCCGCGCTGCGGATCCCGTACGAGCCGGTGCGCTGGGTGTCCGACATCCCGACCTCGCACGACGACGAGATCGGCAAGCAGGCCCGGGTGCTGGAGCTCATCCACGCCTACCGCGTGCGCGGGCACCTGATCGCCGACACCGACCCGCTCGACTACAAGGTCCGCCGGCACGAGGACCTCGACGTGGTGACCCACGGCCTGACGCTGTGGGACCTCGACCGCGAGTTCGCCACCGGCAGCTTCGGCGGCGGCAAGCGGTTCATGATGCTGCGGCACATCCTCGGGCTGCTGCGCGACGCGTACTCCCGCACCGTCGGCATCGAGTACATGCACATCCAGGAGCCGGACGAGCGGCGCTGGATCCAGGACCGCGTGGAGCGTCCGCAGGACCGGCTGCCGCAGCAGGAGCAGTTGCGCATCCTGTCCAAGCTCAACCAGGCCGAGGCGTTCGAGACCTTCCTGCAGACGAAGTACGTCGGCCAGCGGCGGTTCAGCCTGGAGGGCGGCGAGTCGGCGATCGCGCTGCTGGACGAGGTGTGCGAGCAGGCCGCGATGGCGGGCCTGGACGAGGTCACGATCGGCATGGCCCACCGCGGCCGGCTCAACGTCCTCGCCAACATCGCCGGCAAGCGGGCCGCGCACATCTTCCGCGAGTTCGAGGGCAACATCGACCCGCGGACGATCCAGGGCTCCGGCGACGTGAAGTACCACCTCGGCGCGGAGGGCGAGTTCACCGCGGACAGCGGCGCCAAGATCAAGGTGTCCGTGGCCGCGAACCCCTCCCACCTCGAGGCCGTCGACCCGGTGCTGGAGGGCATCGCCCGCGCCAAGCAGGACATCCTCAACCGCGGCCTGGAGTTCCCGGTCCTTCCGGTGCTCGTGCACGGTGACGCGGCGTTCGCCGGGCAGGGCGTGGTGGCGGAGACGCTCAACCTCTCCCAGCTGCGCGGCTACCGCACCGGCGGAACGATCCACGTGATCGTCAACAACCAGGTCGGCTTCACCACCTCGCCCACAGCGTCGCGCTCCTCGACCTACTGCACCGACGTCGCGCGGATGATCCAGGCGCCGATCTTCCACGTCAACGGCGACGACCCCGAGGCGTGCATCCGGGTGGCCCGGCTGGCGTTCGAGTACCGCCAGACGTTCCACAAGGACGTCGTGATCGACGTCATCTCCTACCGCCGCCGGGGCCACAACGAGACCGACGACCCGTCGTTCACCCAGCCGAGGATGTACGACCTGATCGAGGGCAAGCGCTCGGTCCGCAAGCTCTACACCGAGGCCCTGATCGGGCGCGGCGACATCTCCGTGGAGGAGGCCGAGCAGGCCCTCCGCGACTACCAGGAACGCCTCGAGCGGGTGTTCGCCGAGGTCCGGGCCGCCAAGAACGCACCGTCGGACGACTACTTCACCGCGCCGGACTACCCCGAGAAGCCGGCGGCCGAGGCGGACACCTCGGTGTCGCTGGAGACGCTGAAGCGGATCGCGGACGCGCACGTGTCCACGCCGGAGGGGTTCACCGTCCACCCGAAGGTGCTGCCGCAGCTGCAGCGCCGGGCGGCGGCGATCACCGACGGCCCGATCGACTGGGCCACCGCGGAGATCATCGCCTTCGGCTCCCTGCTGATGGCAGGCCGGCCGGTCCGGCTGGCCGGTCAGGACAGCCGGCGGGGCACGTTCGTCCAGCGGTTCGCGACCATCGTCGACCGGCACACCAGCGAGGAGTGGACACCGCTCCAGAACCTCGACGAGGACCAGGGGCCGTTCTACATCTACGACTCCCTGCTCAGCGAGTTCGCCGCGATGGGCTTCGAGTACGGCTACTCCGTGGCCCGGCCGGACGCGCTGGTGCTGTGGGAGGCGCAGTTCGGCGACTTCCACAACGGCGCGCAGACCATCATCGACGAGTTCATCTCCGCCGGTGAGGCCAAGTGGGGCCAGCTGTCCGGCGTCGTGTTGCTGCTTCCGCACGGGTACGAAGGCCAGGGGCCCGACCACTCCTCCGCCCGCATCGAGCGGTTCCTGCAGCTCGCGTCGGACGACTCGATGACCGTCGCCCAGCCGTCCTCCCCGGTCAACTACTTCCACCTGCTGCGCTGGCACAGCCTGGGTGCCGTGCACCGGCCGATGGTCGTCTTCACTCCGAAGTCGATGCTGCGGAGCAAGGCGGCGACCAGCAAGCCCGAGGAGTTCACCAAGGGCCGGTTCCTTCCGGTGATCGGCGACGACACCGTGGACCCGGGCAACGTCGAACGGGTCGTCATGTGCTCGGGCAAGATCGCGTGGGAGCTGCTCGCCGAGCGCAAGCGGCGCGAGGGTGCCGAGCCGCGCACCGCGATCGTCCGGGTGGAGCAGCTGAGCCCCCTGCCGGCCGAGGCGCTGCGGGCGGAGCTGGCGAAGTTCGACGGTGCGCGAGACCTGGTGTGGGCGCAGGACGAGCCGGCCAACCAGGGTGCCTGGCCGCACATGGCGCTCAACTTCGTGCCCCAGCTAGGTCAGTCCGTACGCCTGGCCGCCAGGCCCGCCTCGGCGGCACCGGCCGTCGGCTCGGGCTCGGTGCACAAGACCGAGCAGGCCGCGCTGTTCGACAGCGTGTTCGGCTGAGCCGCCGGGCACCACACCACGAGGTTCGCAGACCGGAGTTCGTAGCCACGATGTACTTCACCGACCGCGGAATCGAGGAGCTGTCCGACCGCCGGGGAGACGACGAGGTGTCGCTCGCCTGGCTGGCTGGACGGCTGCAGGAGTTCGTCGATCTCAACCCCGAGTTCGAGACGCCGATCGAGCGCCTGGCCACCTGGCTGGCCCGCCTGGACGACGAGGACGAGTGAGCCCTGGCGTGCTCGGCCCCTGACACAGCCGGCGACGAAGCGCCGGGAGGCCGGACAGTACGCCGGAACTTCGCCGGGCCCTGTGCTACGGCTGGACGGTGAAGACGACCTTGCCGAAGAGGTCGCCGTCGGCCATCGCCGCCAGCCCGTCCTTCACCTGCGACAACGGCAGCACCCGGTCGATCACCGGCCGGACGCCGGACTGGTCACACAGCCGGAGCAGCGCGGCGAGCTCGTCACGCGTACCCATCGTCGAACCGACCACGCGCAGGCCGAGGTAGAAGATGCGGTTCAGCTCGGCCGGCGGGTTCGGACCGCTCGTGGCCCCCGAGCACACCAGCGTCCCGCCCGGCCGCAGCGCCTTCAGCGAGTGGCTCCAGGTGGCCTCGCCGACGGTTTCCATCACCGCGTCGACCCGCTCGGGCAGCCGGGCTCCGGACTCGAACGCGGCGTCCGCACCGAGCTCGTCCACCACCCGCGTGCGCTTGGCCTCGTCCCGGCCGGTCACCCAGACCCGCAGGCCGGCGGCCTTGCCGAGCACCACCAGCGCGGTCGACACACCGCCGCCGGCCCCCTGGACCAGGACGGTGTCGCCGGGCCGCAGCCCGGACTGGGTGAACAGCATGCGGTACGCCGTCAGCCACGAGGTGGGCAGGCAGGCCGCCTCCTCGAAGGACAGCGAGGCAGGCTTGGGCACCAGGTTGGCGCGGGGCACCGCCACCTGCTCGGCGAACGTGCCCGGGTGCCGCTCGGACAGCAGCGAACGCCGCGGGTCCAGCGTCTCGTCACCGCGCCAGTGCGGGTCGCCGACGATCGCGTGGACGACGACCTCATTGCCGTCCTCGTCCACCCCGGCGGCGTCGCAGCCGAGGATCATCGGGAGCTGTTTCTCGGCCAGGCCGACACCGCGCAGCGACCACAGGTCGTGGTGGTTCAGCGCGGTGGCCCGGACGTCGACGCGCACCCAGTCCGGCGCGGGCTCCGGCTCGGGGCGCTCACCCCACTCCAGCGCGGACAGCGGGTCACGGGCGTCGAGTCGTGCGGCATAGGCGGCGAACACGCTCCGACCCTACCGACCCGGCCGGGCGCCGTCAGGCACTCCCACTTCCGGGCCGGCACGGTCGGGTACGCGGACTCAGCGCCGGGCGAGCCCCTCCGCCCGGGCCGCGTCGGCGACCGCCGCGGCCACCGCGGGCACCACCCGGGCGTCGAACGGCGAGGGGACGATCCGGTCGGCGGCGAGGTCCGCACCGACGAGCCCGGCCAGCGCCTGGGCTGCGGCCAGCTTCATGGCCTCGCTGATCCCACTGGCCCGCACGTCCAGCGCGCCCCGGAACACTCCCGGGAACGCCAGCACGTTGTTGATCTGGTTGGGGTAGTCCGAACGCCCGGTGGCCACCACCGCGGCGTGCCGGGCCGCGACCTCCGGGTGCACCTCGGGGGTCGGGTTGGCCAGCGCGAACACGATCGAGTCCGGCGCCATCGCGGCCACCAGGTCCTCCTCGACCTGCCCGCCCGACACGCCAATGAAGACGTCGGCGCCCGCGAGGACGTCGGACAACGAGCCGGTCGCCCCGGTGGGGTTGGTGGTCAGCGCCAGCGTCTGCTTGATCGGGTTGAGGTCGGTCCGGCCCGGGTGCAGCGCGCCACCGCGATCGGTGACCACGATGTTGACCACACCGGCCGCGAGCAGGATGGCCGCGACCGCGACGCCGGCCGCGCCCGCGCCGGAGATGACCACCCGGATGTCCACCGCCTTGCGGCGGGTCAGCTCGAGGGCGTTGGTGAGTGCGGCGAGGACAACGATCGCCGTGCCGTGCTGGTCGTCGTGGAAGACCGGGATGTCCAGCCGGTCCCGCAGTCGGCGTTCGACCTCGAAACACCGCGGTGCGGCGATGTCCTCCAGGTTGATGCCGCCGAACGCCGGTGCGATCCGGGCGACGGTCTCCACCAGCTCGTCGACGTCGGTGCAGTCCAGGCAGATCGGCACGGCGTCGACCCCGCCGAACTTCTTGAACAGCAGGGCCTTGCCCTCCATCACCGGGAGCGCCGCCTCAGGCCCGATGTCGCCGAGCCCGAGCACCGCCGTGCCGTCGGTGACGACCGCGACCGAACGGGACTTCCAGGTGAAGTCGTGGACGAGTTCGGGCGACTCGGCGATCGCCGTACAAACCCGGGCGACTCCCGGGGTGTAGGCGAGGGACAGGTCGTCGCGGCCGCGTAACGGCACCGACGAGGCGACCTCGAGCTTGCCGCCGCGGTGGAAGGGGAACGCCGGATCCTCCTCGCCACCCATGGACGCGGCGGGCGGCGGGGCCGGGTTGGACGGCGAAAGTCCGGTCACGGACGAGTCTGTCAAGGAGTCTGTCGACATGAGGACCCTGCGAAATAGAGGGAGAAACGGGGCGGATCGACGCGGGGGCACGCGTTCGGTGCCCGGCCGGCGTACGAGAGGAAGACACCGCGGCGGCGACGGGAGGGTCCGGGTCGGTCGCTGCGTCAAACGGGGATCACCCGTATCCGATGAGTGTGTCATACCATGTTCGGCCTCGCGGGGGACAACGCGAACTCGCACCACTCCCGCAGCACTCCGCACCAGCAGTTCACACGCAAAGGACGTGCCATGCCCAGGCAGTTCACCCGCTTCGCGACCGCCTCGTGCGCGGTGCTCGTCACCGCCGCGACCGTGCTCGCCGGCTGTGGCAGCAGCAGCCAGTCCGGCTCGGCCGCCAAGCCGACCGTCACCACCAAGGCCGACAGCAAGCTCGCGGCGATGGTGCCCGCGGAGATCAAGTCGGACAAGAAGATCCGGGTCGGCACCGACGCGTCCTACGCGCCGAACGAGTTCATGGACGCCGACGGCAAGACGGTGATCGGCATGGACGTCGAGCTGTACGACGCGATCGCCGCCAAGCTGGGCTTGCGGGTCGACTGGGTGCCCAGCGAGTTCGGGAACATCCTGCCGGCGGTGCAGTCGGGCAAGTACGAAGCGGGTGTGTCGTCGTTCACGATCAATCCCGAGCGCACCAAGCAGGTGCTGATGATCTCCTACTTCAACTCCCCCATCCAGTGGGTCACGGAGAAGGGCAATCCGAAGAAGGTCGGCATCGACAACGCCTGCGGCCTGCAGGTCGGAGTGCAGAAGGACACCGTCGAGGTGCCCGACCTGGAAGCCCGGTCGAAGAAGTGCGTCGCCGCCGGCAAACCGAAGATCGGCGTGCAGGCGCTGCCCGGCCAGGACACCGTGACCAGCAACGTCGTCACCGGCAAGTACGACGCGATGACCGCCGACCTTCCGATCGCGGTGTACGCCGTGCGGCAGAGCCAGGGCAAGCTCGCCTTGCTCGGTGAGCCCTACGGCCAGGCGCCGTACGGCTTCATCGTCGGCCGCGACCAGAAGAAGTTCGCCGACGCGCTCGCCGCCGCCACCAAGGCGATCATCGAGGACGGCACCTACGCCAAGATCCTCAAGAAGTGGGGCAACCAGAAGGGCGCCATCACCGCCGACCAGGTGAAGGTCGAGTCCGCCTCCTCATGAGCGAAGCCCGTACCCAGACCCCGTCCGGGCAGGCGCACGCCATCGAGGCCGTCCCCGTCCGCCACCCGTGGCGGTGGGCCGCGAGCGCGGTGATCCTCGTGCTGGCGGCGATGTTCGTGCACATGCTGCTCACGAACGGCGCGTTCCAGTGGGACTTCATGGCCCGCAACGCCTTCTCCGGGCCGGTCCTCGACGGCGCGCGCACCTCGATCGCGCTCACCGTCGTGGCGATGGCGATCGGGATCGCGCTCGGCGTGGTGCTCGCGGTGATGCGGCTGTCGGTCAACCCGATCCTGTCCGGGATCGCCTGGCTGTACATCTGGTTCTTCCGCGCCGTACCCCGCGTCGTGCTGCTGGTGCTGTTCGGCAACCTCGGCATTCTCTACAAGCGGTTCGAGTTCGGTGTGCCGTTCGACTGGGCGCTGGCGGACCTGCTGGGCGTCGACGTCGACGGCCGGCTGTTCGGTTTCGACGCACGTACGGTCATCTCCGGCTTCGTCGCCGCCATCCTGGGCCTCGCGCTGTCCGAGGCCGCCTACATGGCCGAGATCGTGCGTGCGGGCATCCAGTCCATCCCGCAAGGCCAGCTTGACGCGGCCGGTTCGCTCGGCATGTCCCGGGCGCTCACGCTGCGGCGGATCATCCTCCCGCAGGCGATGCGGGTGATCGTGCCGCCTACCGGCAACGAGACGATCGCGATGCTGAAGGACACCGCGCTGGTCGCCTACGTCCCGGCGTACGAACTCTGGTTCCAGTTGCAGGGCATCGGCAGCCGTACGTTCCAGGTGTTCCCGATGCTGGTCGCCGCGTGCCTGTGGTACCTCGCGATGAGCAGCGTGATGATGGTGATCCAGCACTTCGTCGAACGACACTTCACCCGCGGAGCGTCCTCCCGTTCGGAGCGGTCGACGGGTGGAGCCCGTACGACCTGGATGCGGCTCGGCCGCGGTGGGACAGGTGGCTCATGACGACACCGGCGAGCACGAGCGACGGCACCCAGGGCGTGCCGAACACCGCGGAGATGGTGCGGGCTGAACAGGTACGCAAGCGCTTCGGCCGGCACGAGGTGCTCCGCGGCGTCGATCTCGGCGTCGCCAGCGGCCAGGTGTGCTGCGTGATCGGGCCGTCCGGCTCGGGCAAGTCGACGTTCCTGCGCTGCATCAACCACCTGGAGAAGATCGACGGCGGCCGGCTGTGGGTCGACGGCGAGCTCGTGGGCTACCAGCAGCGTGGCACCCGGCTGCACGAGCTGAAGCCGAGCGAGGTGGCGGCGCAGCGCCGCGAGATCGGCATGGTCTTCCAGCAGTTCAACCTGTTCCCGCACATGAGCGCGGTGGAGAACGTCATGGAGGCGCCGGTCAGGGTGCGACGCGAGCCGCGCTCGGCCGCCCGCGAACACGCCGAGCATCTGCTGGAGCGGGTGGGCCTGCGCGACCACATGCGGAAGTACCCGGCCCAGTTGTCCGGCGGCCAGCAGCAGCGGGTGGCCATCGCCCGCGCGCTCGCCATGCGGCCGAAGCTGATGCTGTTCGACGAGCCGACCTCGGCGCTGGATCCCGAGCTCGTCGGCGAGGTGCTGGAGGTGATGCGCCAGCTCGCGCTGGACGGCATGACCATGGTCGTCGTCACGCACGAGATGGGGTTCGCCCGCGACGTCGCCGACACGGTGGTGTTCATGGACGACGGCGTGGTGGTGGAGTCCGGCAGGCCGTCGGAGGTGCTCACCGACCCGCGGCACGAACGCACCCGCGCCTTCCTCCAGCGCGTCCTGCACGTGCGCACCGAGGAGGACCGGGCGGGCCGCTGACCCGCGGCCTGCCCTGCGCCCCCTACCGCCGGGGGCGGCTCCGCGTCAGTGCCGCTGCCCGCGGCCGGCGCGGCGGGCCCGCACCCGGCGGGCGACGGCGTTGAGGAGCCGGAGCCGGCTGACCACGACGGCGACCAGATCCTGCGGGGGCACCGCGCCGACCTGCCAGGAGTCGACACCTTCGTACGGGTTGTCCCGCTCCACCCACCAGCCCTCGGGCTCGCGGCGGACCAGCCGTTTCACCGACAGCGGACGGTGCGGCAGCCGGACCAGGACCAGAGAACCCGGCCGCACGACGACCTCGGGCTCCCCCGCCGCCCTCTCCTCGGTACTTCCCCCGGTGCTTCTCCCGGGCTCCGCGTTGCCCGTGGGCGCGGAAACGCCCGCGACGCCGGTGTAGCGCACCACCAGCCGGTCTCCGTCCCGTAGCGTCGGTTGCATGGACCGTCCGCGTACGACGGCAATTCCGAACCGCGGCACAAGCTCCCCCGCTCACCAGTGTTTGAATGCGGTAGTAGTGTCACAAGACGTTGCAAGGGAACCAAACCACCCAGACACGGTTGGGAAGGAAGGGCGAGGATGTTTTCGCGTCTGATCGCACCGGCAGTGGAAGTCTCGGCACACTGTGATCTGCCGTGCGGGGTGTACGACCCGGCCCAGGCACGGATCGAGGCCCAGTCGGTCAAGGAGATCATCAAGAAGCTCGATGGCAACTCCGACCCCGACTTCCGGGTTCGGGCGTTGTTGATCAAGGAGCAGCGGGCAGAGCTGGTCAAGCACCACCTGTGGGTGCTGTGGACCGACTACTTCAAGCCGCCGCACTTCGAGAAGTACCCGCAGCTGCACACGCTCGTCAACGAGGCCACCAAGCTCGCCGGCGCCTCGGGCACCAAGGGCTCGGCCGACCTCAAGGTCGCCGACGAACTGCTCGCCAAGATCGACGAGATCGCGGACATCTTCTGGGAGACCAAGAAGGCAGCCTGACCGCGTCCCGGCGACGGCGACCGCACGCCCGAGCACCCGGCCACGAACCGCACCGACTCCCGCGACGCGGGAGCGGTGCGGTTCGTGCTTTCCGCCGGCGCGCAGATCTGCGCGCACCGACACACCGCGTCGACACGCCGCACCGACGCGCCACCACACTTCGAAGCTCCACATCACGTTGTCACGTGTAGCGATGCGATTGGCACTCCCCGTCGCCAAACCTGCCGCCAGCAGGTAGTCTCCCGGCGTACGGTGGGGCTGTCCCGACCGAAGCCCGCGACCGAAGGCCCGACCGACAGGTTCGGCCATCTCGACGACGCGCACCCGGACCCTCGCGCGCACACCCGTCGAGCGCCCCCTGCAACCACCTGCGGAGGAACCCCCAGTGACCGAGGTACCGCACAGCGCCGAGGCGGAACAAGGCGACCAGGACACAGATGTCGTGGAGCTCGGCGTACCCGCACGAACCGCGTACGTCTCGGTCCTCCGCACAACGGCAGCCGCGTTGGCAGCCCGACTCGACTTCACCCTCGACGAGATCGAGGACCTGCGCATCGCGGTCGACGAGGCGAGCGCGCTCCTGCTCCACCAGGCAGTGGCCGGGACGCAACTGCGATGCCGGTTCGAACTCTCCGGTGACGAGCTCACCGTCGCGGTCACGGTCCACTCGCGCAACCCGCGGGTGCCCGCCCGTAACTCCTTCTCCTGGACAGTGCTCACCGCACTCGCCGGCCAGGTCGACACCCTCGTAGAGCCCGAACACCAGCGGGCCACCGTCACGCTGACCAAGCGTGGCGAGACCGCGGGCCTGGTGCCCCCATCGGGTGGCGCCGTCCGCACCCTCGACGACGCGCGCAGCCAGCGCGGTCGAGGTCACCACAAGAACACTGGCGAATCCGGTACGTCGCCCGAGGGCAGCGCCGCGTCGTCCGGCGGCACCTCGGCGGAGTTACCGCCACGGGGAAGAGGCTCGGCAGAGAAATGATCGAACACCCAGTGACGCACGATTTCGGGTCGGCACCCGAAGACCTGCCAGGCCTGGACCGGGTGCTCGACACCCGGACGCTGACCCGCGAGCTCTTCGCCCACCTCGCGCGCTTCGACTGCGACGACCCGCGCCGAGCCAAGGTCCGCGACCGCCTCGTGGAAATGCACCTGCCGCTGGTCGAGCATCTCGCCCGCAGGTTCCGCAACCGTGGTGAGCCGCTGGACGACCTGGTGCAGGTCGGCACGATCGGCCTGATCAAGTCGGTGGACCGGTTCGACGCCGAACGCGGTGTGGAGTTCTCCACGTACGCGACACCCACCATCGTCGGTGAGCTCAAGCGGCACTTCCGCGACCGCGGCTGGGCCATCCGGGTTCCCCGCCGACTGCAGGAACTGCGGCTGTCCCTCGCCACCGTGACCGGCGACCTCACCCAGGAACTCGGCCGCGCACCGACGGTCGGGGAGCTCTCGGGCAAGCTCGGTGTGCGCGAGGAGGAGGTCCTCGAGGGGCTCGAGTCGGCCAACGCCTACAGCACGTTGTCCCTCGACGCACCCGACCAGGGGCAGGACGACGCACCCGCGGTCGTGGACTCCCTCGGCACCGAGGACGAGGCGCTGGAAGGTGTCGAATACCGCGAGGCCCTGCGGCCGTTGCTGTCGCAGCTTCCCGAGCGGGAGAAGCGCATTCTGCTGCTGCGGTTCTTCAAGGGCATGACGCAATCACAGATTGCGGCCGAGGTCGGCATCTCGCAGATGCACGTGTCCCGATTGCTGTCGCGCACGCTCGCGCAACTTCGCGAACGCCTGTTGCAGGACTGACAAGACGGAATCGCCGCCGCGCACCACCACATGCACACGCGGCGTTCTTTTCCCGGCTTTCCCGGCTCTCCCGGGCCGACGACCTAGTCCCGGAAGACGGCGGTCGAGGGGGGCGCGAGTACGAGCACCAGCGTGAGGATCGCCGTCGCCAGCATGCTCGCGCCGACGACGGTCGTGCTCCCCGACAGGAGTTCGTAGCCCAGCGGCAGCATCAGCAACTGGATCGCGACCACCGGACCGCGACTCCATCGACGGCCGCGCAGCAGACCCCATGCCAGAAACCCAAGTCCTACCCCGGCGGCGAGCACGAACACGCCCGCGCTGGCGGCGATTCCCATCCCGCGAGTGCGGGTGATGATCGCCTCGACGGTCAGCCAGCCGCCGGCCACCACCGCACCCAGTGCTTCCAGGACGACCACGACCGCCGCGACGTACAACGTGGCCGGCGTGCGTTGCGGCCGGGAGCCCGCCTCCGGCGGCTGTTCGACCGGGTGTTCGACCGGCTGTCCGGTCGGGTGTGGGTTTGCCGGCCGGTGCGCCGTCTGCCCCTTCTGGGGCCGCCCCGGTCGTCCACCGGAGCTCTTCCCGGCGGAGCCGGCGGTCGCGGCGGCGGGCGTCGACGACTTCGGTGAGGTACTGGGACGACGGCGGGACATACCGCGAAGGTTACCTACCACGGGACCGGTGGACGCCGCCGCGAGGGCCGCGCCGGCCCGTCGATATGCTGTGTGGTTTGCGGCGACATGTTCGGTGCGTGTAGATCAAAATTACACTGGGTGACCGATGGGCCTGGTTTGTGACGTAACCGACATGGACTTTTCCGCGGCATAACGCGGAAAGGGTCTTGTGTATCGCTGGCAGAGTTGAAACTATCGAGCCTGCAGAGAGGCGCAGACACCCGATCGGTGCGTGCGCCGGGGGCTGACGTACCGCGATCACATACGTGTGGCCGCCACCAGGATGCTGGTGCGCGCTCGTTGTCACGCAAAAGATCGTGAAAGTGTTCACACAGTAGAATCAAGCCACCTGCGAGGCCGGTGGATCCGGCACGCAACGAACTGAGGAGTGAAGCCTTGATGGACTGGCGCCACCGGGCCATCTGCCGGGACGAGGACCCTGAGCTGTTCTTCCCCATCGGGAACACCGGGCCCGCGCTCCTGCAGATCGAGGAGGCCAAGGCGGTCTGCCGTCGTTGTGAAGTCGTCGACCTCTGTCTGCAGTGGGCCCTTGAAACCGGCCAGGACGCCGGAGTCTGGGGCGGAATGAGCGAAGAGGAGCGACGGGCGCTCAAGCGCCGCGCCGCCCGCTCCCGGGCCCGCATCATCTGATTTCGCGACGCCTGGAAGCAGCCCCCGCCCCTCGGGCGGGGGCTTGTTTCATGTCCGCTGTCAGTTCCGCGCGGAGGTCGGCGGCGTCAGAGCCTTGGGCGTCGGAGTTGGGCGTGCCGGCCCCGTCCGCGTGGCTGCCCCTCGTCGGGGAGATCCACCACCACCCGCGTCCCGCTGCCTTCCTCCCGGCCGCCGATCGACAGCACCCCGCCGAGTTCGCTCTCCACCAGCGTGCGGACGATCTGCAGCCCCAGCTGACCGGAGCGCTCCAGGTCGAAGTCCGTGGGCAGCCCCTGCCCGTCGTCCTCGACCACCACCCGCAACCGGCCCGCCGACCTGTCCGCGAGCACCTCGACCCGGCCACCTCGCCTGCCCACACCGTGCTGGACGGCGTTCTGCGCGACCTCGGTGATCACCATCGCCAGCGGAGTCGCCGTCTCCGCGCCGAGCAGACCGAACGATCCGACCCGCCGGGGCACCACCCGGGTCTCCGGGACCGACACCTCGGCCACCATCGCCAGCACCCGGTCGGCCACCTCGTCGAACTCCACGCGTTCCTCGAACGCCGTGGACAGGGTCTCGTGCACGATCGCGATCGTGCCCACCCGCCGGACCGCTTCCTCCAGGGCCTCCCGCCCACCGGCCACCCCGATCCGCCGAGCCTGCAGGCGAAGCAGCGCCGCAACCGTCTGCAAGTTGTTCTTGACACGGTGATGGATCTCGCGGATCGTCGCGTCCTTCGTGAGGAGTTCCCGCTCGCGCCGGCGTAGGTCGGTGACGTCGCGAACCAACACCAGTGCACCCACCTGGGTGGCGTTCGGCACCAACGGGATCACCCGCATGGTGACCACCGCACCGTTGTTCTCCACCTCGGTCTGGCGGGGCGCGCGCCCGGAGATGAGCACCGGAATGGCCTCGTCCACCGGGCGGCGCGACGGCGGCAGCAGCCCGGCGGTGATCGTTCCCAGGTGACAGCCGAGGAGGTCGCCGGTCAGGCCGAGCCGGCGGTACGCCGACTGGGCGTTGGGACTCGCGTACGTCACGATCCCGTCCACGTCGAGCCGGATCAGCCCGTCACCCACCCGGGGCGCCGCGTCCAGGTCGGCCGGCTCCCCCGGCAAAGGAAACCCACCCTCGCTGATCATCTGCGCGAGATCCGCCGCGGTCTTGAGATACGTCAGCTCCAGCCGGCTTGGCGTTCGGACCGACAGCAAGTTCGTGTTGCGGGTGATGACGCCGAGTACCTGGCCGGCTCGCCGCACCGGGATGCTCTCGATCCGGACCGGCACCTCGTCCCGCCACTCCGGGTCGCCCTCCCGGCAGATCCGGCCGTCGTCGTAGGCGGTGTCGAGCAGTTGCCTGCGCCCCCGGGGGACGAACGACCCCACCAGGTCGTCGAGGTGAGCGGTCGGTCCCGTCGTCGGACGCATCTGCGCGCACGCCCAGAACCCCAGCCCCTCGCGGTCGGGGACCCACAGAACCAGATCGGCGAACGACAGGTCCGCGAGCATCTGCCACTCGGCCACCAGCCGGTGCAGCCACTCACGATCGAGCTCGGCGAGCTCGGTGTACTGGCGGACCACGTCATCGAGGGAGGGCACGCCGAGAGCGTAACCGGAGGGCGCGCTAGTCTCGCCGCCTGCGGCGGTTCGATCACGCCCGGGCGGTCCTCGATAGCACGCGGAGCACGCGTATGTCTGGAAGGATGTCCCCGTGGGGGTTCGGTCAGGTTACTGGGAACACGTCCGCGCCAGCGGGTTCAGGCTGCCCGACGACCGGCCCCTCGACGACCTCACCGCCGAGCTGGTGCAGATGCTCGGCGACCCCGACCCACGGGTCCGCGACGGAATCGCCCGGCCGGTGCTTCTCACCTGGCTGGGCGACGGCGTGTACGACGAGCTGCTGACCGGCTTCGGCGACGGAGTGGCCGAGGGCCTGTACACCGGGCTCGGCGAGGACGGCACCGATACGGTGTTCCGGCGCGCGGGCTCTGCCATGTTGCTGACCGAGGCGGTGCTGCGCGACCAGACCGCCAGGGTCCTGCACTCCGACGCGATCTTCCGCTGGGGCGACCGGGCGGCGTCGTGGTTCGTCCGCGAACGCGATCTCCGCGGATACGTCGACGGGCACGGCTGGGCGCACGCGGTCGCCCACGGCGCCGACCTGCTCGCGGCGCTGGCCCGCTCCGAGCACTTCGAGAAGCTCGAGCTCACGGTGCTGCTCGACGTGATGGCCGACCGGCTGCTCACACCCTCCGGCTTCCACTTCCGCAACGGCGAGGACGACCGGCTGGCGTTCGCGGTGATGACCGTGCTCCACCGCAACCTGCTCGATGTCGACGTGCTGGAGCCGTGGGTCGAACGCCTCGCCGCCGCACTCGTGCCGCCGCACGTCGGCGACGACGAGCCCCGGCCCGAGTGGCCCACCCCGGTCGCCGGCAACACCGGCTCGTTCCTGCGGGCGCTGCACCTGCAACTGGCGCTCGGAGTCGTCGGGCAGCAGACGCCGCGCGACGTGGCGTTGTTCGGAACACCTCCGCAGGTACGCGCCGACCTGCTGCTGGTGCTGTTGCGGGTGCTGAGGGCCAGCCGACCGGGGCTGTTCTCCGCGCCGTCGCGCTGACGTTCCCCATGCTTGCGCGCTGACGTTCCGCTCTTCGTTCGCCGACCTCAGGCGCGTCACGGTCAGAACCCTTTCCCCGAGCCTGCCCGGGCACTACTCTCGTCGCGGCTGTCCGGCACGGAGGGTCGTCGTACGTCGTCGTAGGTCGACGGAGGTCGTCATGGTGGCACCAGCAGCACGCAGAGCCGCACCACTGGTCACGCCTACCCGGGTGGTGGTCGCGGTCCTGCTCGCGGCGCCGTTCGTGGGCACGTTGTGGTCGTCGTCGTACGCCCGGGTCGAGCCGCGCCTCGGAGCGTTCCCGTTCTTCTACTGGTACCAGATCCTGTGGATCTTCCTGTCCGCCCTGTGCACAGGCGCGGCCTACCTGCTGGTGCGGCGGGAGAACCGCCGACGCGGCATCTCCACGTCGACCTCGGCGGCCGCGGCAGCCGGCGGCCCGAACACCACGACCAGGCCGACCGACCGGACCGAAGGCGGTACTCGATGAAACCCGGGATCGACGCCACCGCGCTCGCGGTGGTCGTGGTGTTGTTCGTCGCGGTGACGGTGCTCGGGTTCAAGGCCGCCCGGTGGAAGCAGGGCGAGTCCCTGGCCAGCCTGGACGAGTGGGGCCTGGGCGGGCGGCGGTTCGGTACGTGGGTGACGTGGTTCCTGCTCGGCGGCGACCTCTACACCGCCTACACCTTCGTCGCCGTACCCGCGGTGATGTTCGCCTCCGGCGCACAGGGCTTCTTCGCGGTGCCGTACACGATCATCGTGTACCCGTTGGTGTTCCTGTTCCTGCCGAGGCTGTGGTCGGTGTCGCACCGCCGCGGCTACGTCACCCCGGCCGACTTCGTGCAGGGACGCTTCGGCTCGCGCGCCCTCGCCCTGGCGGTCGCCCTCACCGGCATCCTGGCCACAATGCCCTACATCGCCTTGCAGCTGGTCGGGATCCAGGCCGTGTTCGAGGTGATGGGCCTGGGCGGCTCGGGCAACATCCTGCTCGCCGACGCGCCGCTCTTCCTCGCGTTCGCGGTCCTCGCCGCCTACACCTACTCCTCCGGGCTGCGCGCACCCGCGCTGATCGCGTTCGTCAAGGACCTCCTGATCTACCTCGTGATCGTGGTGGCCGTCGTCTACATCCCCACCAGGCTGGGCGGTTGGGGCGGCATCTTCGACGCGGCGGAGAAGAAGTTCGCCGCCGCCGACGGCGCGGGCGGGCATCCGGCGAACTTCTCCTTCGCGGCCGTCGGCCAGGCCTGGCCGTACGCCACACTGGCGCTGGGTTCGGCGATGGCGCTGTTCATGTACCCTCACGCGATCACCGCCGTCCTGTCGTCGAAGAACCGTTCCGTGCCGCGTCGCAACGCCGCGATCCTGCCGGCGTACTCCTTCCTGCTCGCGCTGCTCGCGCTGCTCGGCTTCATGGCGATCGCGGCCGGGATCAAGCCCGTCGGACTGAACGGCAAGCCCAACGCGCAGTTGTCGGTGCCGATGTTGTTCGACGCGATGTTCCCGAGCTGGTTCGCCGGGGTGGCCTTCGCCGCGGTCGCGATCGGCGCGCTGGTTCCCGCCGCGATCATGTCCATCGCCGCGGCCAACCTGTGGACCCGCAACGTCTACAAGGCGTTCCTGCGCCCGAGCGCCAGTCACGCCGCGGAGGCCAGGCAAGCCAAGCTTGTCTCGCTGGTGGTGAAGTTCGGCGCGCTGATCTTCGTGCTGGGCCTGGACAAGAGCTTCGCCATCAACCTGCAGTTGCTCGGCGGCATCTGGATCCTGCAGACCTTCCCGGCCATCGTCTTCGGGCTCTACACCCGGTGGTTCCACCGCTGGGGGCTGTTCGCCGGCTGGGCGGTCGGGATGGCCTACGGCACCTGGACGGCGTACAACATCGCCAACCCGCTCACCGGCGCGCAGCACTTCGGCGGGTCCACGGCGAGCATTCCGCTGCTGGGCGAGAAGGGCTACGTCGCGATGACGGCGTGGGTGCTCAACGTCGTGGTGACGGTGGTGGTGACGGTGGTCCTGCGGGCGCTGAAGGTCCCGAACGGACAGGACCAGACCCGGCCCGACGACTATCTCGCCGACGCCGGCGAGCCGGGCGTGCGGGACGTCCTGACCCCGGGCGCGACCGGAAAATCCGGCGCGGCCGCGGAGGCGTAACCGGGGCGGGTGAGGGATACCGCACGGTAGGTTTCGGACATGACCGAGATCGAGCAGACCGGCTCGGGGAGCTCGGTGGTGCGCGAAGGGCACGGCGGCGACCTCGCGGTCGCGGTGGCCCGGGCACATGGTGTCTCCGCGATGTTCACCCTGTCCGGCGCCCACGTCTTCCCGCTCTACGACGCGGCCGTCGGTGGCGCCGAGCGGCCCTCCCTTCCCCCGTTGCGCCTGGTCGACGTCCGGCACGAGCAGACCGCGGTGTTCGCCGCCGAGGCGGTCGGCAAGCTCACCCGCACTCCCGGCCTGGCCGTGGTCACCGCCGGGCCGGGCGTCACGAACGCCGTGAGCGCGGTGACCCAGGCCCACCAGGCGGGGTCGCCGCTGGTGCTGCTGGGCGGCCGCGCACCCACCCAGCGGTGGGGTGCGGGCAGCCTGCAGGAACTGGACCATCCGCCGCTGCTCGCCCCGGTCACCAAGCTGGCCGCGACGGTGCCGAAGGTGGACGAGATCGCTCCGGCGGTCGACCAGGCGTTCCGCCTGGCTGGGACCCGGCACCGGGGCCCGGTCTTCCTCGACGTACCCATGGACCAGCTCTACAGCCGCACCTCCGCGTCCGTGCCCGATGTGGGCGAGACCGACCTCGGCGAGCCGGACGTCGAGGCGGTGGGCGAGATCGCGACGCTGCTCGCGTCCGCCCAGCGTCCGCTGCTGGTGCTCGGCTCCGACGTCTACCTGGATCGGGCCGACTGCGCCGCCCGCACGCTGGTCGAGGAGCTCGAGCTACCGGTCGTCGCCAACGGCATGGGGCGCGGGATCTTCCCGTCCGGGCACCCGCAGCTGGTCTCCCGGGCCCGCTCGACCGCCGTCGGACGCTGCGACCTGGCCATCGTGGTGGGTACGCCGCTGGACTTCCGGCTGGCGTACGGCTCGTTCGGTGGCCGCGACGGCGCGCCGTCGGCGAAGGTCGTGCACATCGTCGACGCACCGGACCAGCTGGCCCGGCACGTCCCTCTCGCGGCCGCCGCGGCCGGGCCGTTGCGCGTCACGCTGGCCACCCTGGCCACGGCGTGGGAGCAGGTGCTGCGGCGCCCCGGCTGGACGGCCTGGGCCGCGGAGCTGCGGGCGAGCGACCAGGCCGCGCGGGCCCGTGACCTCGCGCTGCTGGCCGCCGACAGTGACCCGATCCACCCGGCCCGCATCTACGGCGAGCTGCGCCGCCTGCTGGCCGAGGACGCCGTGGTGATCGGTGATGGCGGCGACTTCGTGTCGTTCGCCGGAAAGTACGTCGAGCCGGCCCGCCCCGGCTGCTGGCTGGACCCCGGGCCGTTCGGCTGCCTCGGTGCGGGCCTCGGCGCGGCGATCGCCGCCCGGGTGAGCCGACCGTCCTCGCAGGTCGTGCTGCTGCTCGGGGACGGTGCCGCCGGGATGTCGCTGCTCGACGTCGACACGCTGGTGCGGCACCGGCTGCCGGTGGTGATGGTCGTCGGCAACAACAGTTGCTGGGGGTTGGAGAAGCACCCCATGCGGATGCTGTACGGCTACGACGTCGCCACCGACCTGGCGCCGGCCACCAGGTACGACGAGGTGGTACGCGCCCTGGGCGGAGCCGGCGAGACGGTCACCCGCCCGGACGGCATCGGGCCGGCGCTGCGGCGAGCGTTCGACTCGGAGGTGCCGTACCTCCTCAACGTCCTCACCGACCCGGAGATCCCCTACCCCAGGGCCACCTTCGGCGTCTGAGGTGCGCACGGCGGGCCGGACCCCGCCGGTCTGCCCGTCCGGCTGTCGGCGGCCTCGGCTATAACGGGCGGATGCTGGTCCGCGACGTCCGCCCGAGCGAGTACGCAGCCGTGAGCCGCCTGCTGGGCGAGGTCTACGGCGGCGAGAGCCTCGTCCACCCCAACTACCTCCCGGCACTGGACGACACCCGGCGCCGAGCGGAGGATCCGGCGACCGACGTGGTCGTCGCGGTCGACGAAGGCCGGCTGGTCGGCACCGCCACGCTCACCCTGCCCGGGACGCGCTGGACCGAGGATCCGCCGCGGGAGGCGATGCTGCGGATGCTGGCGGTCGCTCCTGACGCGCGGCGAGGCGGCGTCGGCACCGCGCTGGTCGAGGAGTGCGCCGCGCGGGCCCGGCTGGCCGGGGAGACCACCTTCGCGCTGACGACCACCGACTCCATGGTCGATGCTCACCGCCGTTATCAACGCCTCGGCTTCGTCCGCGTTCCCGAACGCGACTGGGTGACCGACTCCGGTGAGCACCTGCGCGCATACGTCCGCTCGCTGCCGCCCGCGCCGGTGATCCGGGAGGCGCGTCCGGAGGAGTACGCCGCGGCCGGGCAGGTGACGCTCGCGGCCTACCGGCAGGACGGCCTGCTGGCCGGCACCGACGACTACGCCGAGACGCTGCTCGACACCAAGCGGCGGGCCGTCGAGGCAGCCCTGCTGGTGGCTGTCGACGAGGCCGGCACGGAGACCGAGGCCCCGGTGCTGGGCACGGTGACCTACTGCCCGCCCGGGTCGCCCTACCAGGAGCTGAGCGGCCCGGGCGAGGGAGAGTTCCGGATGCTCGCGGTGGCGCCGGCCGCCCGGGGCCGGGGCATCGGTGCGCTCCTCGTCCGCGCCATGCTGCGGCAGGCGCGCGCGGACGGCCACCACGCCGTGGTGCTGTCGACGACGACGGTGGGGCACCGGTCGCACCGGCTGTACGAACGCCTCGGCTTCGGACGGGTGCCCGACCGCGACTGGCAGCCCGTGCCGGGTGTCACCCTGCTGGCCTACCGCCGCGAGATCTGACCCGACCCGCGCCCCTGCGCGTCCTGGGTGCCAGGGACGTGGGTCCGGAGCTCAGGCGAGCTCACGGGAGGTTCAGTCGAGTACGACGAGGACGTCGCCTTCCTGGACCACCTCGCCGGGCTTCACCGTCACCTCGCGGACCCGGCCGGCGTGCTCGGCGAGGACGGGAATCTCCATCTTCATCGACTCCAGCACCAGCAGCATCTGCCCCGCCTGCACGGGGTCGCCCGACTGCACCGCGACCTCGAAGACGTTGGCGACCATCTCCGCCCTGACCTGCTCGGCCACAGCCTCTCCTTCCCCTGGACCGCCCGCCATCCAACCACGCCGGGCACGGCCGCAGCGTTGGTCCGGCGTCCGCCACGCCGTCAGTGCGGGGTCAGCGTGGGGCCGGCGTCACCCGGTCGAGGACTCTCGCCAGCGAGGCGACGACCCGCGGGTCGTACTCGTAGGCCATCCCGAGCCGAAGGCCTTCCAGGGCCTCCAGCCGGGCGTCCTCGCTGGTGGCCCGGCCCACCATGTCGTCGTAGGCGTTGACCACCTTGATGATCCGGCTCTCCTGCGGCACGGTCGGGTCGTCGGGCAGGTGCGGGCGGCGGTACGGCTCGGACTGCGCCTCCACCACCTCCGCGACGTCCTCCAGGACGCCTGCCTGGCGGACGACCTGCGCACCGAACGTCGCGATCCGCCGGCGCTCGTCCGGGGTCACCAGCACGGTCGCGCCGCCGGGGATGGCGTCGGTGAGGGAGAGCTGACCGAGGTCGTGCATCAGCCCGGCGTACTGCAGCACCCGCATCCGGCGTTCGGGCAGGCCGAGGTCGCGGCCGATGGCGAGAGCGAGGTCGGTGACCCGGCGGGCGTGGCCGGTGTCGGTGTAGCCGCCGACCTCGGTGGCCCGGGACAGCGCCTGGATGGTCTGCACCTGCGTACGTCTGATCGCGGCGTACCGGCGGTAGGACAGCTGGGCCAGCAGCAGCGGGATGGTCACCAGCGGCAGGCCCCACAGGCCGACCTCCCAGGTGGCCAGGGGGATGAGCACCCCGGTGGAGGCGATCGCCGCGCCGATGCCGAAGAACGCGCCGAGTTCGTTGCGCAGCAGTGCCCGGAACGGTCCCCACTGCTGGCTGGCCGCGACCCCGGCGGCCAGTACCGCCTCCAGGGGCCAGGCGACCAGGCCGACGACCACCGTGAGCAGGACGTAGTCGGAGGGGACGTGGCTGTCGAACGCGGCGAACAGGTCCTCGTCCAGGACCAGTGGGCGGAAGAGCAGGGCGACACCGGCCACGACTATCACCCGCCGGGCGATGCCCTCCAGCTCCGCCGACCGGCCGGCGAGCACGTGCGGAAGCGCGCCGGCGAGCATTCCGCCGGAGGTCACCGCGACCGTCTGCAGGATCGAGTGGGACGCTCGTCCCTCGGTGGGCAGGTGACTGAGCAGGGCGTAGCCCAGTGCCGTGGCCAGCCCGATCGGCGCCTGCACCCGGTCGTCGGGCAGTCGCAGCCGCACCATCTCCCCCACCGCGACGAGGCACCCGAACACGCCTGCCACAGCTGGCGCCGCGACGCCGCGCACGGCCGTCTCGACGACGGCGACCAGCACCAGGACGCCGGCGCACACCGCCAGCAGGACCGAGCCGTCCAGTCGCGGGTGGGATCGGTACGGCGACAGCGTGCCGCTCACGAGTTCGCCTCGGCCGAGCCCTCGACCTGGGGCGGGTGCACCGGGTCGTCGTGGTCGAAGACGACCTTCTGCTCCGCCCGCGGGACCGGCTGCACCGGCTGCACGGGCGCGGCCTGCCAGCCCTCGCGTTCGACGGCGGTGACGAACTCGTCGACCAGCTCGGGGTCGAAGTGGCTTCCGCGGCAGCGCTGAAGCTCCTCCAGTGCTTCCGCGACCGGGCGGGCCGCGCGGTAGGAGCGCACGCTGGTCATACAGTCGAAGGCGTCGGAGATCGACAACACCCGGGCGAAGACCGGGATGTCACAGGCGCGCAGCCCGGAGGGGTAGCCGGTGCCGTCGTAGCGCTCGTGGTGGTGCATGATCCCGGCCCGGGCGTCCTCCAGGAACGCGATGTCGCCGACCACCTCGACGCCGTGCAGCGGGTGCTGTTTGATGGCCTCGAACTCCTCCTCGGTGAGCCGGCCGTCCTTCTGCAGAACCCGGGTCGGCACGCCGATCTTGCCGACGTCGTGCAGCAGACCGGCCTCGGCGACGGCGTCCAGACGGTCACCGTCCCAGCCGATCTGGCTCCCGAGCATGCGCGCGGCCCGGGCAACCCGTTCACCGTGGCCGCGGGTGTAGAGGTCCTTGGTCTCGATGGCCTGGGCGAGCGCCTGCAGCGTGGACTGGTGGGACTTCTGCTCCGCGGCGTACTGCGCGAACGCCCACCGCGCGACCAGCAACGGAACCAGCAGCAGCAGACCGGCGAACGGCCCGAGCTGGCCGAGCCACAGCACGGCGAGCAGCAGGCCGAGGTAGGAATAGCCGAGGAAGGAGAGGAAGACCTCGAAGAAGTTGGTCCGGATGCCGCGCACCGGGGCCCGGCCCCCGTCGAGCCAGAGGACCCCGATCAACAGTGCGGCGTTCGCCACGTGCCAGGCGATGATCGCCACGGTCATGGGAAGCAGGATCTGCGGGAACGAGCCGCGGGCCAGCGCGCCGACCTCGCCGCCGAGTGCGACGTAGGCGGCGCCGCCGATGAACGTGCAGACGACGTTCTGGGCGACGTTGTAGGCCCGTTTGTAGAAAGAGGTCTGTTGCCTGGTGGCGAACAACGCGCCGATCAGCGCGGGTGCGCCCCACATCCCGAGCACCGGGTACGTCGCCACCGCCACCACCGACGTGAGGGACACGTCGACGTTACGGCCGAGCGGTGCCTTCAGCTGCACACTCAGGAGAACCAGGGCGGCGAACCACGCGATGTCGGTCGGCCGCGAGACGTTGACGATCGACACGACCGAGACCGAGGCAGCGACCACGCACAGCCCCAGAACGTAAGCCCGGGTGGACCGACTCGGCATGGATGACCACTCTTCCTGACCGGCTGCGGTGCAGCTTAGTCGTAGTGGCGCCCATGCTCACGCCCACTCCCAGCCGCCGCGAAGCACGTCGCGCCGCCGCGCACCGGTCGCACTCATGTTGTCCCCTCCTCCCAAGTATCGGCACAGCTTCTGGGCCTGTCTCCCGCAATTCACCGGCAACCATCCCGGTGGTCTCGTGGTGGTACCTGGTCGCGTCCTCGGACGTGGTGGTGGACGGGGGGCATGGACGGGCACGTGGGTCTCCCATGGCCGAGGTGCTCGGCCGGGTCCACGGTCAGCTCCACTCCCAGCCGCGCCTGGCGGCGGGTGTGCTGGTGCGAACGCCGTTCATAAGCCTGCCTTCCTTCCAGTGATGACGGGGGTGGAATCGACAAGGACCGGGGAAGTCAACACGGAGAGCTACATCGGAGGGAGGTGTTTCCTGGCCCCGATGATCACTTTCTGCTACCGAGGTATCACCTCGGTCGCGGCTCCGTTGGTTGCTCGTGACCCGGCGGTGACGAGTCAACGGAAAAAGATCAGCGCGGTCAACTCCGTACCGAGGTGATAACTCCGAAGAGTAGCGACTACTCTCAGTGAGTACCGGCGGGTAGGTGTTTGACCGCAGAAGCTCCCAAAGCGTACGAACCAAGGGAGATTCGGTTACCCGTCGTTCATATGGTCAGACCGAGAATCCGGCAGATCGACCACCGGAAGTCACACAGAGTCAACGGTCCCACTGGGCGCGCGCAGGTGCCGACGAGCTCGCGGAGGGCCGGCGTTCAGCCGCCCGTCGGCGTGGTCAGCACTGCACCACGGGCTGACCGAACGATGATCACATGACGTGACCGTCCGCTGAAGATTCTCCATCCAGCGAGCAGCCTTGGTCACAAAAGTTTTCTACGCAGAGTCACAGGTTTTTTGGGTACGCGCACCCTCGCGCCGGTGCCTCAGCCAGGACGCCCTGCCGACGCGGATCCGAGGTCGTGGGAAGATGCCCGGGCGTGCGAACGCATCGGCGCACCGTACGCGACACATGGACCACGAGAGGGTGACGAGATGGCGAAGAACGGAAGGCGACGTCGGGCCCGGCGCAAGAAGGCCGCCAACCACGGCAAGCGCCCCAACACCTGAGCCGCCGCGCGCGCCGGCCGGGCCACCAGGGTCCGGGCAGCGGACCTGCGGCAGCCCTGGAAAAACGAACGGACCCCACCGCCGATGGCGTGGGGTCCGTCTTCGTCTTCGGGCGACCTCGCAGTGCCGAGGGCCTTCGCCCGGGGGTCTCAGCCGGCCGGCGGCCCGGAGTCCTCGCTGATCTCCACGTGCACCGCCCGGATACGCAGGAGCACCTTCTGGCGAAGGTCGCTCGGTGGCCTGTCCTGCCCGCAGGAGCGGGCGACGAGGGATTTCACCAGACCCTCGAGGTCGTACTTCTGCAGACACGGTGCGCACTCGTCCAGGTGCCGCTGGATCTGCGAACAGTCCGCGTCCTCCATCTCCCGGTCGAGGAAGAGGAAGACCCGCTCCAGGACCTCAGAACAGTCGGTCTCGTGGGGCTTGCCGCAGCTCATGCGTTCTCGCCACCCTTCGCGTCGGCGGCCGGCACCAGCCCACGTCCGCGGGCGTAGTCCTGCAGCAGCTCACGCAACTGGCGCCTGCCCCGGTGGAGCCGGGACATCACGGTGCCGATCGGTGTTCCCATGATGTCGGCGATCTCCTTGTAGGAGAAGCCCTCCACGTCGGCGAGATAGACAGCCATCCGGAAGTCGTCCGGCACCTGCTGCAAGGCCTCCTTGACGTCGGAGTCGGGCAGGTGCTCCAGCGCCTCCGCCTCGGCGGACTTGAGCCCCGCCGAGGTGTGCGACTCCGCGCGCGCGATCTGCCAGTCCTCGATCTCCTCGGTGGCGGCGCGCTGCGGCTCGCGCTGACGCTTGCGGTAGGTGTTGATGAAGGTGTTGGTCAGGATGCGGTACAGCCACGCCTTGAGGTTGGTTCCCTCGCTGAACTGGTGGAACGAGGAGTACGCCTTGGCGAAGGTCTCCTGCACAAGGTCGTCCGCGTCCGCCGGGTTGCGGGTCATCCGCAGGGCGGCGTTGTACAGCTGATCCAGGAAGGGCAGCGCATCCCGCTCGAATCGGGCGCTCCGCTCCTCCGGCGTCTCGGCGTTCACGGCAGCTGTCATCGCCCGCGAGGATAGCCCCACCGACGAGGAGCCGTCTTCGGGAGTCCACTCCCGCCAGCCCACCACCGCCTCCGGCGGGGTGGAAGGCGTCGGGCGGTTCTGGCACGCGGCAACCACAAGGCCTCCTTCGCAACGGCGCCGGACACTCGCGCGGCACCGTCCGAGACCGGAACACGTACCGGCCCGCCGGAATTCCCGGCCGCCGGACGAAACCACCCGAACCTCGCGTCCCGGACAGCCGCGTCCGCGAGCGCGACCGGCGGTCGCCCGGCCGGCCGATCCGTCACACCTGTGGCAGCTCGATCCCGGTCGTCCTGGCGATCCACTCCAGCGTGGACTCGGCGATCAGGGTGAGCGCCTCCTCCTGGCTGACGGGCGCGGAGCGCGGCACCACGAAGCTGTGGTCGGCGCCCGGCACGGCCACCACCTTCTGCTGCCGCAGGCCGCGGGGCATGTTGCGCGGGCCGCCGAACGCGTCGCGCTCCCCCTGGACGACGAGCGTGGGCACTCCGGTGTTGCGCAGCTCGTCGGCGCGGGACCTGTCCGGACGCCCCGGCGGACGCAGCGGGAACGCCAGCGCCAGGCAGCCGAGCGCGCCGAGACTCCGGGCGGTCCGGCAGGCGACCCGGGCGCCCGCACTGCGCCCGCCCACGATCAGCGGCGTCCTGGTGCGCATGCTGTTCAGGGCGGCGATCCAGGCCTTGTCCAGCTTGTCCGGCGGCGACGCGATCTTCCGTCCGGCCACCCGCCAGGGCTGCTCGACGCGGATCACGGTCACTTCGTACTCGGGCAGCGCCTCGGCGAGGACCGCGAGATCCCAGGCGTCCACCCCGCCGCCGGCGCCGTGCCCGAGGACCAGCGTGACGGCCGTCCGGCGGCCCCGGTTGTAGATCAGGCGGGCGGGACCCTCCGGGGTCTTCACCACGCGTTCGCTCACGGTGTTCATGACGTCCTCATCGGCAGGGGTGACCTACCTTAACGGGGGTCCGCCACGTCGCCTGCCTCTTCTGCCGGGAGCGGATCGAGCAACTGCGGGCCGTTGTTGCGGACGTTGTTGACCTCGGTCGAGACGGGGTACGCGTCCAGCCGTCCGGGCGCCGCGGGCACCAGCACCGACCGCAGCTGGTCGGCGTCGTCGAGGCGCGGGTCCAGCCAGGTGGAGTACTCCTGGGGCTCGACCAGCAACGGCATCCGGTCGTGGATGCGGCCCAGCTCGTCCTCGGCGGTGGTGGTGAGCACCGTGCACGTCCACACGAACCGGTCGGGGTCGTCCTCGGCCTTGCCCGGGTCGCGCCAGATCTCGTACAGACCGGCCATCGCCAGCACACCACCGTCGCTGCGGTGGATGAAGAACGGCTGCTTGTGGCCCTTCTTCTCGCCGTACCACTCGTAGTAGCCGTCGGCGGGCACCAGGCACCGGCGGGAGGCGAACGCCTTGCGGAACGCGGGCTTCTCCGCCGCGGTCTCCATCCGGGCGTTGATCAGCCGGTTGCCGATCTTCGGGTCCTTCGCCCAGAACGGGATGAGGCCCCAGCGGACCGTGCGGAGGTGGCGTTCGAGCGTGGCGTCGGCGCTCTTGCCGCCCTTGGCACCCTTGGCGGCACTCTTGTCGTCCTCACCGCCCTTGCCCGGCGGGCGGTCCACCACGACCGCCACCTGCTTGGTGGGTGCGACGTTGTAGTCGGCCAGCTTCTCCCGCACGTCGACCTGGGTCACCTCGAACTCGCGGGCGAGATCCTCAGGGTCCCGGCTCAGCGAGTATCTTCCGCACACACCGACCACCTCCCGTGACCGGTCAGGGTGGACCGGCGCCGGCCCCCATTCTTCTGGCCCTTCGCCGGGGTGCCAAATCCCCGGTGCGGGCCGACGGCCGCCCGCGTACTCTGGGCGCCAACGGCAACGACGGAGACAAGTAGCGCGGGGCACCCCGGAGCCCAGAGAGCCGACCGGTAGCTGAGAAGGCGGCCTCCGACCCCGGCGCGAAGACACTCCCGAGCCGCGGGGAAGAACGCCGCTCACCCGGCCTGTAAGCCCCGCCGACCGGCCCCCGTCAACGGGCCCGAACGAGGCCGTCGGCCCCGCCTTCGCGGGATCGGCGGCGAAGGTGTGGTGGCACCGCGAGTCCCCCTCGCCCACACCCCAGGGGACGCAACCAGGCAGGGACCGCCCAGACCGACTGCCGAGCAGACCTGGGGGTCCCGCACCCGTGGGAGGTGACCACCATGCAGCGACCTGTCCATGCCCTCGAGCAGACCTCCGAGCAGAGCCTCGAGCAGACAGGTGTCCGTACTCTCGCCGCCGAGCTGCCCGCCCGGGCCGGTGAGGACGTCCGGCTCGCGGGCTGGGTCCACCGCCGCCGGCGCCTCGCGTCCGTCACGTTCGTCGTACTCCGTGACCGCTCCGGGCTGGCCCAGGTCGTCGTGCGCGACCCGGCCACCATGGAACGCATCGAGGAGTACGCCGAGGAGACAGTCGTCGAGGTGACCGGGAAGGCCGTGGCCAACCCGCAGGCACCAGGAGGGGTCGAGGTCGGCGAACCGACCTTCACACTTCTCACCGACCCCGTACCCACCCCGCCGATCGAGCTGTGGCGCCCGGCTGTCAACGCCGGCCTGCCCACGTTGCTCGACCATGCCCCGGTCACGTTGCGGCACCCGCTGCTGCGGGCGCCGTTCGAGCTGGCCGCGGCCGCGGTCGCGGGGTTCCGGGAAACGCTGACCGGGTTGGCGTTCACCGAGATCCAGACGCCGAAGATCGTGGCGTCGGCCACCGAGAGCGGGGCGAACGTCTTCCGCCTCGACTACTTCGGCCGGCCCGCCTACCTCGCCCAGTCGCCGCAGTTCTACAAGCAGACGATGGTGGGGGTGTTCGAGCGGGTCTTCGAGGTGGGGCCGGTGTTCCGGGCCGAGCCGCACGACACGGTGCGCCACCTGGCGGAGTACGTCTCACTGGACGCGGAGTTCGGCTTCGTCCGGGACCACCGCGACGTCATGGAGGTCGTCTCCTCGGTCGTCGGCGGGATGCTGGCGGCGGTCGGCGAGCGGGCCCCGGCCGCGCTGGACCGGCTCGGCGTGGAGCTGCCCAAGCTGCCGCCGCGGGTGCCCGAGCTGCACTTCGCCGACGCGCTGGCGCTGGTGGGCGCCGACCCGGACGAGTCGGACCTCGCGCCCGCGCACGAACGCGCCATCGGTGAATGGGCGCTGCGCGAGCACGGCAGCGACTTCGTGTTCGTCGTCGGCTACCCGATGAGCAAGCGGCCGTTCTACACGCACCCGCAGCCGGACGACCCGCGCTGGTCGAACTCCTTCGACCTGCTGTTCCGCGGGGTCGAGCTCGTCACCGGCGGGCAGCGGCTGCACCGGTACGCCGACTACCTCGCCGCGCTGGAGGCCGCGGGGCAGCCGGCGGAGCCGTACGCGACGTACCTCGAGACGTTCAGGTACGGCATGCCGCCGCACGGCGGGTTCGCGTTCGGGCTGGAGAGGTTCGTCGCCCGGCTGGTCGGCGCGGAGAACATCCGGCAGGTGACGCTCTTCCCACGTGACCTGCACCGCCTGGCTCCCTGAGCCGGTCGGGGCCCGGGTTCGGGTTCGGGTCCGGGTGCCGTGCCGACCGGCGCGGCACCCGGGCGCGAGCGCCCCTCTGTGTGGTCGGCCGCCCGGATTCGGTCAGCGAGTGCACGGCCGGAGGGAGCCGGGATGTTCGGACCACCCCCGGACGCGGTATGAAGATCTCATGACGCTCGTACGAATGCTCGCTCGTCCGATGCTCGCGTCGACCTTCGTGGTCCACGGGGTCCGCGCGATCCGCAACCCCGACCCCCTGGTGCCCAGCGCCAAGTCGGTCACCGACCAGCTGGTCCCGGCCGCCAAGCGGGTGGCCCCGCCCGTGGTCGCCGACCGGATCCCCGAGGACCCGCGCACGCTCGTCCGGATCAACGGCGCCGTCCAGGTCGTCGGCGGGCTCGCGCTCGCCACCGGTGTCGGCCGCCGCTGGGGCGCGCTCGCGCTCGCCGTTTCGGTGCTGCCGACGACGTACGCCGGCCATGCGTTCTGGCAGGAGGACGACGCGGAGTCGCGCGGCCAGCAGCAGGTCCACTTCCTGAAGAACCTCAGCATCTTCGGCGGACTGCTCCTCGCCGCGGTGGACACCGAGGGCAAGCCGGGCCTGGCCTGGCGGGCCAGCCACAGCGCCGAGCACACCCGCGCGGCGACGAAGCGGATGACCCGCGGCGCCCGCCGGGAGGCGAAGTACGCCGCCCGGACCGCCCGGCAGGAGGCCAAGCTCGCCAAGCTCTTCGCCCGCCAGGAGGCGAAGCTCGCGGCCATGGCCTCCAAGGCGTCCAAGCCGGCCCGGATCACCCGCGACGCCAAGCGCGACGCGAAGCGCGCCGGCAAGGCCGCGAAGGCCCTGGGCTCGGGCGCCACACACGCGGCCAAGCCGGTGCTGGCGAAGGCCGGTATCGGTAGCTGACCCGAGCGAGGCCGAGCGACCTTCCGACGCCGGCCGGTCGGTGGATCCTGTCCGTCGTCCGGTCGGCGCCGCTTGGGTTCTGCCGCCGCGCTCCGACGTAGTGACGCCTAGGGTCGGGTCATGGCTGGCAGCACTTCTTCAGGCCGTGCGTCTCCCCGACGTCGCCCGGGCAGACGTCGCCGTTCCCAGATCACTCTCGAGGACCCGCGCGCCATCCGGGCACTCAGTCACCCGGCGCGCTTGACCGTGATCGACGAGCTGTACGGCGGGCGGGTGGCCACGTCAACCGAACTGGCCGAGCTCACCGGGCTGACTCCGAGCGCGATGAGCTACCACCTGCGCGCCCTCGCCGACCTCGGCATCGTCGAACGCGACGAGTCCGCCGCCGCCACGGACGGACGGTCCCGGCCCTGGCGGGCGGCCGCCAAGGCGCTGAACGTCTCCTCCCTCGCCACCCGCGCACAGCAGGCGGCGGTCACCCTGCTCAGCGGCGCGCTGTTGGACACCCAGCGCGCCGAACTCGACGCGTACGTCGCCGGTGAGTCCACGCTGCCGGCCGAGTGGCGGGGCAAGGTCGGGCTGGACACCGGCACGGCGTACCTCACCGCGGCCGAGACCGAACAACTCCTCACCGCGCTGCACGCGGCCGCGGAGCCGTTCCAGCGGCTGGGCCGGCGCCGGCGTGAGGGAACCCGGCGGGTTCGGACGTCCCTGCTCGTGGTGCCGATCGTGGACTAGGACGGCGAGCTCCCGGCTGCCGCACGGACCACACCGACCACACCGACCACCAAGCTCCGGTGAAACGACCTTGCCCGGACCAGATATGAAGCATTACCTTCACATCTGGCCGTCGCGCCGGTGTCGGCGTGGAGTGCTCCGAGGGGGCGGGATGACCAGCGACACGACCGACGACGCCGAGCGGACCGAGCAGGGCGCCGGCGCGGGGCGGACCGCCGCGGCGCCGGCCGATCCTCCGCTTCCACTGCACCGCAACCGCGACTTCCGGCGGCTGTGGGTCGGCCAGGCCTGTTCCGAGCTCGGCTCCGGCGCCGCCGGTCTGGCGTACCCCCTACTGGTCCTGGCACTGACCGGCTCGCCGGTCCAGGCCGGGCTGGTGGGAACAGTACGGATGGCGGCCGGCACCCTCTTCGGCCTGCCGGCCGGTGCGCTGGTGGACCGCTGGAACCGGCGCCGCGTCCTGATCGGCTGCGAGGCACTGCGGGCGTGCGCGGCCGTGGGGCTGGTGGCCGCGATCATCGGCAGCCGGGCGTCCCTGCCGCTCATCCTCGTGGTGGCGGTGGTGGAGGGCGGAGCCGGCGCGTTGTTCGGCCCGGCGCAGACGGCCGCGGTGCGCCACATCGTTCCGGCCGGGCAACTGCCGACCGCCGCGGCACGCAACGAGGCCCGCGGCTACGCGGCCGAGTTGGCCGGCCCTCCGCTGGGTGGAGCGTTGTTCGCGGTCGCCCGCTGGGCGCCGTTCCTCGCCGACGCGATCTCCTACGTCGTCTCGCTGATCGCAGTGTGGCTGATCCGGCGACCGCTGCGGGACGAGCACCCGGACCAACCCGAGCACCCGGATCGGCCCGAACCGCTCGGCCGGGCGGTCTGGTCGGGGTTGCGGTTCGTCGTCGGTGAGCCGTTCCTGCGGGCGGTGCTGGTGCTGGCGCCGTTGGCGAACGCGGCGTTCTCGGGAGTGTTGTTCGTCCTCGTGGTGGTGCTGCTGCAACGCGGGACACCGCCCGCGGCGGTCGGCGCGGTGCAGTCGGCGATCATGGTCGGCGGTCTGCTCGGCGCGCTGGCCGCGCCGTGGCTACAGCCGCGGATCCGCGTCCAGGCCCTCATCGTCGGCTTCCTGTGGGTCGTCGCAGGCCTGGTCGCCGCGGCGGCGTTCGTGCCGGGCAGCTATCCGGTGGCGGCGCTGCTGGCGCTCGCGATCCTGCCCGCACCCACCCTCAACGCGGCGCTGGTCGGCTACCAGATCGCGGTCACGCCCGACCGGATGCAGGGCCGGGTGGACAGCGCGATCGGCCTGCTCGCCCAGTGCCTGCAGCCACTCGCGCCGTTGCTCGGTGGGCTCGTCGTCGCGTGGTGGGGCGGTCGCGGCGGGTTCCTCGTGTTCGCCGGGATCCTCGCGGTCGCCGCGGTGGTGGCCAGCCTGTCCAACGGGATACGAAACCTGCGGCCGTTGTCGGAGGTCGCTCCTGAAGTCGATCACCTGCCGACGGGCGGTGCTTCGGGACCGCCCGGCAGTTGACCCAAGGGGTCCCGGGTCCGGCCGCCCGGGCCGACCCCCGAAGGAGGACACCGCGAAGCGGGACATTCGTGGCGACGGTGGTCGTCGCGTTCCTGCTCGCTGCCGGCTGCCCGGGACAGACGTCCACCTCGGACCGGACGGCGGCCGAGCGGGCGGCGGACACGCTGGCCCGGGGGCTGTGGTCGGATCGGACCACGGCGATCTCCTCGACCGGGAGGTGATCTTCCGGCCAGGTCGTGCTCACCCGCGCGGGCTGTGAGCGTTCCGCCGCGGCGTGACGCGGCGCCATACGCAGCCCGGCCGGTCGGCTACGCTCGGCGTTCGATGGGAAGTCTCGCCAGCGACCTGTGGACCGCGCCGCGCGCCGCCGCCGCGGTGGATGCCGACGTCCGTATCCCCGGGTCGAAGTCGATCACCAACCGCGCGCTGCTGCTCGCCGCCCTCGCCGACGGACCCTCCGCGGTCCGGCGCCCGCTGCGGGCCCGGGACACCGCCCTGATGGCCGGGGCCCTGCGCACGCTCGGCACCGGGATCCAGGAGACGCCGCAGGGATGGAACGTCTCGCCCGAGCCGTTGCGCGGTCCGGGCCGGGTCGACTGCGGGCTGGCCGGAACGGTCATGCGCTTCGTCCCGCCGGTCGCGGTGCTCGCCCGCGGCGACATCTCCTTCGACGGTGACCCGCGGGCGCGGGAACGCCCGATGGGCCCGATCCTGTCCGCGCTGCGCGCCCTCGGCGGCACCGTCGACGACGCCGGCCGCAACGCGTTGCCGTTCACCGTGCGCGGATCCGGCGCGATGCCGGGTGGAAGCGTAGAGATCGACGCCTCGGCGTCCAGCCAGTTCGTCTCGGCTTTGCTGCTGGCCGGCGCTCGCTACGACGCCGGCGTGACGGTGCACCACGTCGGCAAGCCGGTGCCCTCACTCCCCCACATCGACCTGACGGTGGCGATGCTGCGCGAACGCGGCGTGGCCGTCGACGACAGCGATGCCCACACCTGGCGGGTGGCGCCGGGTCCGGTCCGGGCGTACGACACCGAGGTGGAACCCGACCTGTCCAACGCCGCCCCCTTCCTCGCCGCGGCCATGGTCACCGGCGGCCGGATCCGCGTCCTCGGCTGGCCCGAGACCACCGAGCAGGCCGGTGACGCAATCCGGGAGATCTTCACCCTGATGGGTGCCCACGTACGCCTGGACAGCGAAGGGCTCACCCTGCGCGGCCCGGACACGATCACCGGCGTCGACCTCGACCTGCACGACGTGAGCGAACTGACCCCGGTGGTGGCCGCCGTGGCGGCGCTGGCCACCGGGCCGTCACGGCTGCGCGGGATCGCGCACATCCGCGGCCACGAGACCGACCGGCTGGCCGCCCTGGCGACCGAGCTCAACCGGCTCGGCGGCGCCGTACGCGACACCGAGGACGGCCTGGAGATCTCGCCGCGCCCCCTGCGCGGCGGAGAGTTCCGCACCTACCACGACCACCGGATGGCGCACGCGGCCGCCGTGCTCGGACTGGTCGTTCCCGACCTGCGCGTCGAGGACATCGCCACCACCGGCAAGACCCTGCCGGACTTCCCGGCGATGTGGGCAGCCATGCTCGGCCCGGAGGCGGCTGCGTGAGTTCGCGGCAGCGCCGGTTCGAGGTCGACGACCACGAGAGCTACGGCAGGCCCGCCCGGCGTACCCGCCCCCGCACCAAGCAGCGCCCGAACTACGCCGGCGCCACCACGGCCGTGGTCGTCACCCGTGACCGCGGCCGCTACACCTGCCGGGTGGAGGCGGCCGACGGGGACAGGCGGGACGGTGGGGATGCCGGTGCCCGCCAGGTGATCGCCATGCGGGCCCGAACGCTCGGCCGGACCAGCGTCATCGTCGGCGACCGGGTGCGCCTGGTCGGCGACGTCACCGGAGACCCGGGCACGCTGGCCCGGATCGTGGAGGTGGAGGAGCGAACCACCGTCCTCCGGCGTACCGCCGACGACGACGATCCGATCGAACGCCCCATCGTCGCCAACGCCGACCAGCTGGTGATCGTCACCGCGCTGGCCGACCCCCCACCAAGGCCACGGCTGATCGACCGGTGCCTGGTCGCGGCCTACGACGCCGACGTCGAACCGCTGCTGTGCCTCACCAAGGCCGACCTGGCCTCACCCGACGACCTGCTCGACATCTACCGCCCGCTCGGCGTCCCCTCGGTGGTGACCCGGCACGACGAGGAACTCGGCGACCTTGTCCGGGAGCGGCTCACGGACCGGGTGAGCGTGCTGGTGGGGCACTCCGGGGTGGGCAAGTCGACGCTGGTCAACACGTTGATCCCGGACGCACACCGGGCGACCGGCGAGGTCAGCGACGTCACTGGCCGGGGCCGGCACACCTCGACGCAGGCGGTGATGCTGGCGCTGCCGTTCGGCGGCTGGATCGTGGACACGCCCGGCATCCGGTCGTTCGGGCTGGCACACGTCGACCCGCACCGGCTGATCGGCGCCTTCGGTGACCTGGACGACGTGGCCGAGGAATGCCCCCGCGGCTGCACCCACCAGCGGACCGAGCCGGAGTGTGCCCTGGACGAGGCGGTGGCCGACGGCCGACTGGACCCTGCCCGGGTGGAGTCGTACCGCCGCTTGCTGGACTCCCGCGAGTTCCACGCGGGCGACTAGTCGCACCGCACGTCCCTGGCCGGCCGTCTGTCATCCGCCGCCGCCCCACACCGCGCGCGCACCCGCGTCACCGGCGAGGATGACCTGGATCCCGGTCGCCACCGAGATGCCGACGAGGACGACCGCGACCACGATCCGGACCGGCCGGGCGATCCCGGCGGCACGACGCCGGCCCGCCTCCCAGCGTGGAGTCGGCGCGCCCGGGCCGCCGAGAACGAACGCCGAGACCACGCACCAGCAGAAGAACGCCAGCACCAGCCATCCCAGCAGCTGGGCGCGGTGTTCGTGCAGTTCGACTTCGGCCGGCTTGCCCAGCCGGTCGTACAACGCGTAGCCGCTCTGCACGGTGACGAACGCGGCCACCAGGGACACCGCCGCACCGGCGAGCACCGGCCACCTCAGCAGCCGGCGCCACCGCGGAACCAGCGCGTACACCAGGGCGGCGAGCACCGCGAGCGGGACGAACACCACGACCAGGTGGTTGACGAGAACGTGCAGCGGAAGTCCGAAGGCCCGATCGAACATGCCACCCTCCCGGGGTCGTACTGCATCCACGTCACCGCCCGCGTGGTGCCTGTCCTGTCGGTACGCGGCGTGGCCGACGGTGGTTTCCTACTCACACGCCCAAGGCCCACCGGTGGTTCGATCAGCGGGTCGAAATGTGCGATCATCGCGCGCCCACTACCGTGTCCCCATGGCCTCGACGCACACCGAAGATCTGCGGCTCGCCCACATGATTGCCGACGACGCAGACGCGCTCACGATGAGCCGCTTCCGTGCGCTTGACCTGCAGGTGTCGACGAAAGCCGACGAGACTCCGGTGAGCGAGGCCGACACCGCCGTGGAGGAGGCCGTCCGCCGCACACTCGGCCGGGCCCGCCCCCGTGACAGCATCCAGGGCGAGGAGATGGGCCGCAGCGGCTGGAGCGCCCGCCGATGGATCGTCGACCCGATCGACGGCACCGCCAACTACGTCCGCGGCGTGCCGGTGTGGGCCACTCTGATCGCCCTCTCCGTCGAGGAGGAGATCACCGTCGGGATCGTGTCGGCTCCCGCCCTCGGCCGGCGCTGGTGGGCCTCGAAGGGCGACGGCGCGCACGCCGGGCGCAGCATGCGGCTGGCACAGCAGTGCCGGGTGTCGAAGGTGGCCACGCTGCCCGAGGCCTTCCTGTCGTACTCCGGTCCTGGTGAATGGATCGACGCCGGACGCGGCGCCGGGTTCGGGCGCCTGCTCGAAAGCTGCGGGCGCACCCGCGCGTTCGGCGACTTCTGGTCGTACATGCTCGTGGCGGAGGGCAGCGTCGACATCGCCTGCGAACCTGAGCTCGAGTTGCACGACATGGCCGCGCTGAGTGTCATCGTGGACGAGGCCGGTGGGCGCTTCACCTCCCTGGACGGCACCCCCGGACCGTACGGCGCCGGCGCGGTCGCCACCAACGGCCTGCTGCACGACGAGGTCCTCGGTCTGGTCGGCGACCAGAAAGACCAGAAGGACTGACCCGGCGATCACCGAGCGCGCGGTCACCGAGTCCTGATCGCGGGACCAGTGAGGTGATCGGCGCGCCGATGATCGGGTGACCGCCAAGACTGCACTCGCCGGTGTCGGCGGCGAACCCTCCCCCGCACGGGCCGGCGGACTTCCCGGTAATTACGCGCATACGCCATCGCGGGGGATTTCTTTGCGGCCCGGTCCGGGCTAGCGTGCCCAACACAGAAAGTTGGCCGGTGCTGGCCGCAGGTCGGACCGGCAGGGCACGAAGGGAGCCGGTGATGCGGATCAGCGACGTGCTGCGCGGCAAGGGCCCCAAGGTCGTGACGATCAGACCGGACGCCGCCGTACGAGATCTCCTTCAGCTGCTGGACAGTGCCAACATCGGCGCGGTCGTGGTCAGCGAGGACGGTGCCACGATCACCGGCATCGTCTCCGAGCGCGACATCGTCCGGCACCTCTCCGATCCGTCCCGGCTCCTCGACCAGCCGGTGTCCACGATCATGACCAGCGAGGTGCACACCTGCGCGCCGAACGCCACCGTGGACTCCCTGATGCGGTTGATGACCGAGCAGCGCGTACGCCACGTCCCGGTCGTCGTCGACGGCAGGCTCGCCGGGCTGGTCAGCATCGGCGACGTGGTGAAGACCCGGATCGGTGAGCTGGAATTCGAGCGGGCGCAACTGGAGAACTACATCGCCCAGGCCTGACCGCCGGCACATACCGGGCCATCATTGGGCCATGCAGCCCGATCATCGGCCGGATGTCGTCGTGTGCGGCCCGGCCTCGTGGAACCACATCGTGCGGGTGGCCGAACTCCCCGCGCCGTACCCGCACATGGTGGTCGCCGACGGCGACGTCGAGACGCTGGGCGGCACCTCGGCCGGAAAGGCACTGCACCTGGTCGACCTCGGCCGGCCGGTGACCCTGCACACCGTGGTGGGTGGTGACGTCCACGCCGAACGCATCCAGGCCGCGCTGACCGCGGCCGGCGTACCGCTGCGGGTGTGCCGGGTGCCCGGCGCGAGCGAACGGCACCTGAATCTCATGGACCCGCAGGGTGGCCGGCTGTCGATCTACCTCGACCTGCCGAAATTCGCCGACCGAGGACTGCCCGACGGCGCCTGCCCGGATACCGTCCTGCGGGAGCAGCTTGGCGGCGCCCGCGCCGTGGTCCTCGACCTGTCCGAGCACTCACGGGACCTGATCGACGTCGTACGCGCGATGGGGGTGCCGATCTGGACCGACATCCACGACTACGACGGCAGCGCCGCGTTCCACCGGCCGTTCATCGACGCCGCGTCGTACGTCTTCATGAACGCCGACGGGCTGGACGACCCGCTCGCGTTCATGCACAGCCTGGTCGCGGACCGAGCGCGGCTCGCGGTGTGCACCCTCGGGGCGCAGGGCGCGACAGCCGTCGACGACAGCCATGAGGTGCACCGGATCCCGGCCGCACCGGTGGCCGCGGTGGTGGACACCAACGGCGCGGGCGACGCGTTCATGGCCGGGTTCCTGCATGCGCACCTGTCCGGTTCCACCACGCAGCGGGCGTTGCGGGCCGGAGCGGAGCAGGCCGTCCGGGCGCTGACCACCGTGCACCTGAGCCCGCTCCTGGACAAGTACGGCGAGAGCTACCTCGACCACGCGTGACCCGAGGCCGGACGTCCGTCCTTCCACACCTCGCGTACCAGCGGAACGCCCGGACGGTAGGCGAGGTGTACGTACGACGGCGCGTCGAGCACCGTCAGGTCCGCCCGCGCACCCGGGCGCAGCACGCCCACGTCGTCGCGGCGCAGCGCCCGGGCACCGCCGGCGGTCGCCGCCCACACCGCCTCCGCGGGCGTCATCCCCAGTTCGCGGACGGCGAGGGCGATGCAGAACGCCATGCTCGAGGTGTACGACGAACCCGGGTTGCAGTCGGTGGCCAGCGCCACGGTCGCCCCGGCGTCCAGCAGCCGGCGCGCCTCCGGGTAGGGCGAGCGGGTGGAGAACTCCGCGCCCGGCAGCAACGTCGCCACCGTCGCCGAACCGGCCAGCGCGGCCACGTCCTCCGCGGTCAGGTGCGTGCAGTGGTCCACCGAGGCGGCGCCGAGCTCGACGCCCAGGCGCACGCCGGGGCCGGGCCCGAGCTGGTTGGCGTGCAGCCGGGGCGACAGCCCGGCAGCGCTCCCGGCGGTGAGCACCGCGCGGGACTCGTCGGCGTCGAACGCGCCCCGGTCGCAGAAGACGTCCACCCATCGGGCCACCGGTGCGCAGGCCGCCAGCATGTCGCCGCGTACGAGGTCGATGTAGTCGTCGCGGCGGCCGGCGTACTCCGGTGGTACGACGTGCGCGCCGAGGTAGGTGGTCTCGGGGGTGAGGGCGGCGGCCACCGCGAGCGACCGGGCCTCGTCGCGCACCGTGAGGCCGTACCCGCTCTTGATCTCGACCGTCGTCGTGCCGCCCGCGAGCATCTCCGCCACCAGTGTGCCGGCCCGGGCGTGCAGGATCTCGTCCGGCGCCGCCCTCGTTTCGCGCACGGTGACACCGATCCCGCCGGCGTCGTAGGGACGGCCGCTCATCCGGGCGGTGAACTCCTCCGCCCGCTCGCCCGCGAACACCAGGTGGGCGTGGCTGTCCACGAAGCCGGGCAGTACCGCCCGGCCGCCGCACCCGACCCGGCTGTCCGCGACCGGTGCCGCGGTGGCCGGCCCGACCCAGCCGACGACGCCGCCCTCCACGAGCACCGCGGCGTTCCGCAGTTCACCGAGCGGACCGTCGCGCTCCGGGTCGTTGGTGACGAGCAGACCGATGTCGTCCAGCAGGACCGAGACCATCCGCTTAGCCTGCCCCACTCCGGACCCGGGCTGCCCGCCGTTTCGCTGACCCCACCCATCGCGCCGCCGAGCGGCGTCGTGCAGCCCTTGACCGCTCTCGGGTTGAGACGCGCGAACCCCTCCTGTCCTTCGTACGGAAAGTGCGGGTAGGGCGCGTCCACCGAACTCGCGACGTCCAGCCGGCTCACCTGCTCAGCGGTCAGGCGCCAGCCGGTTGCACCGAGGTTGTCCCGCACGCTCTACTGCGCGTTCCTCGTGGCCACGACCCGACCCCGCGGAGTGGCCGGCCGGTTCACGGCGTCGCCGACGGTCGCTTCGAGGAGCTGCCGGACCTGTACGCCGAACAGACCGACGTACGGCATCCGATGACCACACCCGAGGTGCCGCCGCTGACGACCTCGCGAGGCGGGTCGTCGACGTCGTCGTCCACGAGACACCGGTCCGGAGGCGATCGTGGCGGAGTTCGGCTACGAGTTCTCCCGGCCGGACGGTCCGGCGGCGAAGGTCCCGTGCGTCTTCGTTCTACGCGTACGACGCACCGGGTCACAGCCTGGGGTCGACCGGCTCGGACTCCAGGGCGAGCACCGCGAACACCGACTGGTGGACCTTCCAGAGCGGCTCGCGGCCGACGAAGGCGGTCAGTGCCTCGAGCCCCAGTCCATGCTCACGTTGGGCGAGCTGGCGCTTCTTGCCCAGGTGGCGCCCGCGCAGCACGTCGAGGGAGCCGGGGTAGTCGGGGCCGTAGATGATCCGGAGGTACTCCCGGCCACGGACCTTGATGCCGGGCTGCACCCGACTCTCGACGAGGTGCGCCGGCTTGACCACCATGCCCTCTCCCCCGTCGGCCGTCAGGTCCAGCCACCAGCGGGTGGCCGCGTCCCGTTCGTCTGGTGAGTCGAGGTCCACGAACCGGTGCCGCGTCGGCGTGATCAGGTCGCCCTCCAGCTTCGCGAGCTCGGCGAGGTGCCACCCGTGCGACTCGGCGAGCGCAAGCGCGCGGCCCTCGCAGGCGAGGATCTGGAACGGCGCGAGGGTCACTCCATCGAGCCCGTCGGTGGGCCGGACGTACGCCGCGTACGCGTCCCGGAAGGCTTCGGCGTTGCCCAGCCGGCGCCGCGACCGGTCGAGGAGGCCACCGACGTCGAGCCCGCGCGCCGCGGCCTGCTCCAGCACGGCGAGCGCCTCGGGCAGCACGGTGCGGGCCGCCGCACCCACCGAGGCGTACTGCGTCTTGATGAGGTCGAGCGCCTTGGCCGACCAGGGCAGGAGTTCGCAGTCGAGGGCGAGCCAGTCCGTGGTCAGCGACTCGAACAGCGGCTGGGTCGCGAGGCGCAGCCGGTCGACGAGTTCGGTGGTGTCGGTGAAGAACGGCCGACCGGTCCGCGTGTAGACCACGCCGGTGGTGCCGTCCCCCACGCCGAAGCGCCGTTCGGCGGCGTCGGCGTCCTTCGCGATCATCGCGACGGCGCGCGAGCCCATGTGCTTCTCCTCGCACACCACGCGCGAGACGCCCCACCCGGCGTACTCCTCGAAGGCCTGCTCGGGGCGCTCCAGGAAGCCCTCGGTCGTGGAGGTCGCGACCGGCGACATGGTCGGCGGCAGGTAGATCAGCCATCGCGGGTCGACCGCGAAGCGGCTCATGATCTCCAGCGCGGCCGCGGCGTTCTCCTCCGGGATCTTGACCTTGCCGGCGTGGGTGGTTTCCAGCCAGCGGGTGCCGGCGACGTCGCCGATCCGAAGGACCGACGCCTCGCGGTCCGCCGTGCCCGGAGCGAGGGGACGGACCGGCTCGTACCACTGCTGTTCGGCCGGTACGGACACGATCTCGCGCTCGGGGTAGCGCAGCGCGGTGAGCGCGCCACCGAAGACGGCGCCGGTGTCCAGGCAGATGGTGTTGTTGATCCACTCCGCCGCCGGTACCGGGGTGTGGCCGTAGACGACGACCGCCTGGCCGCGGTACTCCCGCGCCCACGGATAGCGGACGGGCAGGCCGTACTCGTCGGTCTCGCCGGTCGTGTCGCCGTACAGCGCGAACGAACGCACCCGGCCCGACGATCGCCCGTGGTAGGACTCCTTCAGCCCGGCGTGCGCCACGACCAGCTTCCCGCCGTCGAGGACGTAGTGGCTGACGAGGCCGTCCATGAATGCGAACGCCCGGGCACGGAACTCCTCCGGCTCGCCCTCCAGCTGAGCGAGCGACTCCGCCAGGCCGTGGGAGACGGCCACCTTGGAGCCCCGGAGGGCACGGACGAGCTTGGCCTCGTGGTTGCCGGAGACGCAGAGGGCGTTGCCGGACGCGACCATGCCCATGACGAGGCGGAGTACGCCCGGGGTGTCCGGGCCGCGGTCGACGAGGTCGCCGACGAAGACGGCCTGCCGGCCCTCCGGGTGCGTGGCGTCGACCGCCGCGCTGCCGTCGTACTCGATCTTCCAGCCGAGTTCGGCGAGCAGGGTGCGAAGCTCGGACGCGCATCCGTGCACGTCCCCGATGACGTCGAAGGGGCCGTGCTCGTCCGTGCGGTCGTTCCAGGGGCGCTCGCGGACGATCTCGGCGCCATCGATCTGCTCGGCGCCACGCAGGACGTGGACGCGGCGGAAGCCCTCCTTGTTCAGCCGCCGTAGCGACCGCTTGAGGTCGCGGTGCTGGCGGGAGACGACGTGAGCGCCGAAGTCGCGTTCGGGGCGCTGCAGGTTGCGCTCGACCGCGACCTGCTCGGGGACGTCGAGGACGATCGCGTCGACCAGCACGTCGTGGCTTCTGGCGAGCTTGACCAGGGCTGCACGAGCCGCCTGCTGGACGTTGGTGGCGTCGACAACGGTGAGCAGCCCGCGGCGCAGCCGGGTGCCGGCAATGTAGTGGAGTACGTCGAAGGCGTCCGGCGTGGCCGACTGGTCGTTCTCGTCGTCGGCCACCAGGCCACGGCAGAAGTCGCTGGAGACGACCTCGGTGGGCTTGAAGTGGCGACCGGCGAAGGTGGACTTGCCGCTGCCGGAAACACCGACCAGGACGACGAGTCCCATGGCGGGAACGGCGACCTTGTGCCTGCCGGCTGTCACGTCAGTCATCGTTGCCCTCCTTCCGGGTGAAGATCGCCAGCTGGGTCGGAGCGCCGAGCCTCTCGTCGAGGTCGCCGATGCCTCGCCGCTCGACGTGGTAGCCGTACGTCGCGGCGACACGCCCGGACCACTCGGCGAACTCCACCCGGGTCCACTCGAACCGGTGGTCGGGGTGCCGCATGCCGGCAAGTCCCTCGTAGAGGACGTTGTACTCGGCGTTGGGGGTCGTCACGATGACGGCCCCCGGCCCGGCCGCGCCGAACACCACGCGTTCGAGCGCCTCCAGGCGGGGCGGGTCGACGTGCTCGACGACCTCCATCAGGACGGCGGCGTCGAAGCCGGCGAGCCGGTCGTCCTCGTAGGTGAGGGCGCTCTGGAACAGCTCGACCCGCTCGGCCTGGCGCTCGCTCATCCGGTCCAGCCGCAGTCTCCGCGCGGCGTACTGAAGGGAGCGGGTGGAGACGTCGCTGCCCGCGACGCGGGTGAACGCCGGGTCCTTCACCAGCCGGTCGAGGAACTGGCCCGGGCCACAACCGAGGTCGATCACCGTCCTCGCCCCCACCTCGAGCAGGGCCTGGTGGACCGCCTCATGTCGCTGGACGTTCAGCGGGACGCGCTTCTCCTCCGGCTGCGAGACGTCCTCGTCCTCGGGCGGCTCGACGGCCTCCTCGACCTCGTCGCCGAGCTCGGCCAGCCGGGCGAGCGCGGTCCGGGTGAGCCCGCTGCGACGGCCCAGGTAGCGGCGGGCGATGAGGGTGGCTTCCGGGTGGCTACCGAGCCAGCCCTCCCCCGACCTCAGCAGCTTGTCCACCTCGTCGGGGCCCTGCCAGTAGTGCTTGGACTCGTCCAGCACCGGCAGGAGCACGTGCAGCTGGTTGAGCGCGGCGGCCAGCCGGACGACGGCGGACAGCCGAAGGCGCACGTAGCGGGAGTCGCCCCACTCCTCGAATGCCTCGTCGAGCGGGATCGGCTCGGCCTCGACGGCCCACCCGAGCGGCTCGAAGAGCCGGTGCGCGACGTCGGCACCACCGCGGCACGGGAGCACGGGGACGGCGATCTCGAGCGGGATCGCGGAGTCGGCCAGCTCCTGCCGGGAGACGCATCGACCGCTCCGGGCGGTGCTGAACACGTCGGCCATCGCCACCCCCAGCAGCGACGACGCGGCGTAGGAGCGGTCGTTGACGTACTGCGCGAGGCTGAAATCGGGAGCGTTCTTCGCCTGGGACCGGGCCAGCCTCACCGGGTCGACGTCGAGCAGGAGCGCGGCGGTGCAGCGTTCCGTGGTGGCCTCGGGGTAGAAGACCGTCGCGGTGCCGAACGACTGCCTGAACTCCTGCACGCGGTCGGGGTGCTTGTGCAGGAGGTAGCCGAGGTCGGTCGCCGGCTGGTGGGTGGTCGAGACGGTCAGCAGCACGCGCTCAGTCTGCCCGACCGGCCAGTGCCCCATCGACGCATATGGACAGACGTATGACCGGACATACGAACAGAGGCCCGGAGGAAATCCTCCGGGCCTCTGACCTGGTAGCGGGGGCAGGATTCGAACCTGCGACCTCTGGGTTATGAGCCCAGCGAGCTACCGAGCTGCTCCACCCCGCGGCGACGTGTTAAAGAGTACGGGTCATGGTGGCCGAGTGCAAATCGGCCACCTCCGCCGCAGGCTGGGAGGATTCGCCCGGATTTGCCCGGGCGTCCTCCGGCCTGCGGCGGAGGCCTGCGGGTCGCCTATCCGGGCCGGGGCGCCGGGGTCGGCGTCCGGGTCGGAGTGGCCTTGGGGGTCGGCTTCGGGGTGGCCTGGTCGGCCCGGTCGCGCTCGGCCGCCTGGGCCTTCGCCGCCCTGCCCACCGCCTCCTGCGCCCGCGCCACCGCGTCGGCGTACCCCTTGAGGTCGCCCTTCTGCAAGGCGGCCTGAGCCTGGTCGAACGCCTTGCTCGCCTCGGCCAGCGCCGCGGCCACCGTCTCCGAGGGCTGGTTCGGCTGGTTCGGCTGGTTCGGCTGTTTGCCCGGTTGTTCGGGCTGGTTCGGCTGGTCGCCGGCGTTCTCCCCGGTGTCGGCACCCGCGTCGCCCTGGAACACCATGTTCAGCGCTTCCTGGAGCGTCGTGCCCACACCTGTCTGCCCGCCGAAGGACGCCAGCACGAGCCGGAGCAGCGGGTACGACGCGTCGCCGGAGCCGCTCTCGACGTACACCGGCTGGACGTAGAGCAGCCCGCCGCCGACCGGCAACGTGAGCAGGTTGCCCTTGGTGGCCCGGCTGTCGCCTCGGGTCAACGGCAGCAGCGCGTCGGCCACCCGGGTGTCGGAGTTGAGTTTGTTGGCGATCTGGCTCGGCCCGTCGATCTGCGTCTTGTCCGCGAGCTGAAGCACCCGGATCTTGCCGTAGTCCTTCGATCTGGCGTCGGCGTCGACGGCCACGAACGCGGCGAGGTTCTCGCGGTTGAAGTAGATGTAGGTCGAGGTGAGCGAGAACGCCGGCCCGTCCTCACCGGGCATCCGCACCGACAGGTAGTACGCCGGCTGCTTCGCGCCCTGCTGGGTCGGGTCGGAGGGCACCCGCCACCGCTCGGTGCCCTGGTAGAAGGACCCGGCGTCGGTGACGTGGTACTGCGCGAGGATCTCCCGCTGGATCTTCATCAGGTCCTCGGGATAGCGCACGTGGTCCAACAGCGCGTCGGGCATCTTCGACTTCGGCTGCACGGTGCCCGGGAACGCCTTCATCCAGGTGCGCAGCACCGGGTCCTTGTCGTCCCACTGGTACAGCGAAACCGTGCCGTCGTAGGCGTCGACCGTCGCCTTCACCGAGTTGCGTACGTAGTTGAGGCGTTCGCTGGGCTGGCCCGCGATCGCCGGCTGCCGGGTCAGCGACGTCGAGGTCGCGTCGTCCAGCAGCAGCCGCTGGGACATCGGGTAGTCGGCAGACATCGTGTAGCCGTCGATGATCCACTTGATCCGGCCGTCCACGACCGCGGGGTACGGGTCGGAGTCGAGGCTCAGCCACGGCGCGACCTTCTGCACCCGCTCGCGCGGCTCGCGGTCGTACAGCACCTTCGACGCGGAGTTGATCCGGGACTGGTTGAGCAGGATGTTGAAGTCCTGGAACTTCGCGGCGTAGAGCAGCCGGCTGCCGAACGACCCGATCGGCACCCCGCCCTTGCCCTGGTAGGTGTTGGTGGTCTTCGCGTCACCGCTGCCACCGGGGATGTCCAGCTCGACCGGCTTGGCTCCCTTGGGCGCGCCCACGATGGAGTACGGCGGCGACTCCTCGCCGAAGTAGATGCGCGGCTCGTACTTCCCGAGTTCGCCCTGCGTCGGGATGCCGCCCTGCAGCCACTTCGGGCTTCCCTCCGCCGTGCGCTGGTTGCCGTACGCGCCCACCAGCCCGTAGCCGTGGGTGTAGACGGTGTGGTCGTTGTTCCAGTTGCGCTGGTCGGCCGGAACGCCCGCCAGGCTCAGCTCGCGCACCGCCACCACCGCGTCGCGGGACTCGCCGTCGATCTTGTAGCGGTCGACGTCCAGCGGCTTGTTGAACGTGTAGAAGCCGCGCACCTGCTGCAGTTGCTCGAACGTCTCCCCCACGATCGCGGGGTCGATCAGGCGTACGCCCGGCAGGGTGTCGGCGTCGTCGGCCAGCTGACCGGCGGTCGTGCTCGTCTTGGCGGTGTACTCCTTCACCTCCGCGCCGTTCACGCCGTACGCCTGCCTGGTGGCGTCGATGTTGCGCTGGATGTACTTGTTCTCCTTGACCGGCTCGTTTGGGTGTACGGTCACCTGCTGGATGATCGCCGGCCACGCCCAGCCGAGCAGCACCGTGGACAGCACCAGCAGACCCACACCGAGTCCGGGCAGCAGCCAGGTGCGGCGTACGACGTTGGCGAAGAACAGCAGCGCGCAGATCGCCGCGATCACTGTCAACACCGTCTTGGCAGGCAGGACCGCGTGCGCGTCGGTGTAGGTGAGCCCGGTGAACGCCTGGTTGGACATCCGGTGCCCGGCGGTGACCAGGCCGTATCGGTCGAACCAGTAGGCGACCGCCTTGAGGAGAACGAACAGTCCGAGCAGCACCGACACGTGCGCCTGAGCCGCGGCGGACGCCTTCTGCCCCTGCGTCTGCAGGCGGACGCCGCCGTAGAGGTAGTGCGCGACCAGGGCGGCGATCAGCGACAGGACGATGACGGAGAAGCCGAACCCGATCAGGAAGCGGTACCACGGATAGCCGAACACGAAGAACGACACGTCCAGGCCGAACTGCGGGTCCTGGGTGCCGAAACTGGTGGAGTTGCGCCACTGCAGGAACGTCTCCCACCGGCCGGCCGCACTCGAGCCGGCGATCAGCGCCAGCAGCAGCGCCGCGATTCCCGCGATCAGCCCGCGGTGCGGGTCGACCACGGCGCGGTAGCGGTCGAGGGTCTGCTGCTCGGTCGACATCGCGCGGTAGCGGGGCCGCAGGCGGTACGCCAGGGCGAGGTTGGCGAACACCGCCGCGCCCAGGATCACGCCGAAGACGGCGAACATTCCGATCTTGGTGACCAGCGTCGTGGTGAAGACCCCGGAGTAGTTCACCGCACCGAACCACAGCCGCTCGGTCCAGAAGTTGGTGAAGATCCCGAAGATCGCCATGAGGACGACCAGCACCACGATCGTGGGAACCAGCGCACGGGTGCGGACGTTGCCCCGGGGGAAGCCTCGCCTGGACGGATCGCGCGGGGCGGAGAAGCTGCTCACGTGGTCCTCGTTCCTCGGTGCGGGGTGGTTCTTCGGCTGGGTCTTCGTCGGGGGTCTTCGGCGAAAGTGCGGAGACTGCGGATACACCGAAGCGGACGGACGGGACGTCCCGCCGTCAGTGAGGCAACTTCGGACAGGGCCGGGGAGTTCCCACCTGCCTGGTCGACCGGCGCGGCGGCCGGGTCAGCCCCTGCCACAGGTCGGCACGGTGGCCTTGGGGTTCTTGTTCAGAGCCTCCAACGCCGAGACGGCATCACGCAGTGTAGCGATCCGCACCAGGCGGATGTCCTTGGTGGACGCCCCGGCCGCCGCCGGGCAGTTCGCCGCCGGGACCAGGAACGTCGTGGCGCCGCCCTCCCTCGCCCCGGCGATCTTCTGCTGGATCCCGCCGATCGGGCCCACCTTGCCGTCCGCGTCGATGGTGCCGGTGCCGGCGACGTGCCGGCCTCCGGTCAGGTCGCCGGCGGTGAGCTTGTCGACGATCGCCAGCGCGAACATCGTGCCCGCGCTCGGCCCGCCGATGTCCTGGCCGAGGGTGATCTTCACCGAGAACGGGAACGCGAAGCCGTCGAACGGCTGGATTCCCACGAACGCGCGCTTGGCGTCGGTCGGCGACTTCGTGGTGGTGATGGTGACCTCACGCGGCTTCCCGCCGCGCCGGACGGAGAACCTCAGCTTGTCCCCGGGCCGGTGCCGGCCCACGAGCGCCACCACCTGCTGGGCGCTGGTGACCTTGGTGCCGTCGACGGCGAGGATCACGTCGGCGGCCTTCAGCCGGCCCACCGCGGGCGACTTCTCCACCACCGCCTTGACCTGCACCACCGACGTCACCTTGTCGCCGGTCTGGCGCAGCGCCGCGGCCACTGCCGCCTGCTGGGAGGTCTCCATCTGCTCGGCGTTCTGTTCCTGCACCTGCGTCGGCGTCTGGTTCGGCGGATAGACGTAGTCGCGGGGAATCACGGCCACCCGCGGGTCCAGCCACCCGGCCACCAGGCCGGCGAGGTCCAGCTTCTGGTCCGGGCTGGTGACCGCCACCGTGGTGAGGTCCAGCTGCCCCTTCGTGGGGTAGGTCGGGTGTCCCTCGACGGTGATGACCGGCTTTCCGTGGTACTTGCCCAGGGTGTTCTCGGTCGGCCCGGGGCTCATCGCGACATACGGAACCGGTACCAACCACGCGAGAGCGACCAGGGCGACGAGCAGGACGGCGGTCAGCGCCATCGTCGCGGTGCGGCGGGACATGGGGGCAAGGTTAGGTGACGACGCCCCGGTCACCTCGACAGGCTTGCTCGGGGCGCGCGCCGGACCCGCGGGTCAGCCCTCCGCGCCGACCCACTCCGCGTCACCGCCGGTGAACCGCTGGTGCTTCCACAACGGGACCCGCGCCTTCAGCTCGTCGATCAGCATCCGGGCGGCCGCGAACGCCGCGTCCCGGTGAGGTGCGGAGACACCCACGACCACCGCCGCCTCGCCGACGGCCAGGTCTCCAGTGCGGTGCACCGCCGCGAGGCCGCACACCGGGTGCGCCGCGACCACCTCCTCGGCGACGGCCCGCAACTCCCGCAGCGCGAGTGGATGCGCCTCGTATCCCAGCTCGGTCACCGAGCGGCCCTCGTCGTGGTCGCGGACCGCACCGACGAACAGGCAGAAGCCGCCCGCGCGCCGATCGGCGATGGCCGTGAGCACCTCGTCGGCGGACAGCGGGGTCTCGCGCAGGTCGAGCAACCGGATCCGGTCCGGTGCCGCCGCGCCGGCGGACGCCGTGGTGGACGTCGCGTCAGTGGTCGTCGTACCGGCGGTCACCGCGCCGGCCGACGTCGGCTCGTTCGAGTCGCTCACGATCCCCCTCTGGTCTTGCGGCGCCTGGCCCGGCGCACGACCGCGGCCGTACCCAGCAAGGCCACCGTCGCACCGGCCGCGCCCAGCGTCGCGGTCTCCCGCCGCCCGATCCGCCGGCCCAGTGCGGTGTGGCGTCCGGCCACGTCGGTCGCGAGTGCCTCGCAGGCGGTGGTGTTGTCGTGGACGGGACGCCAGCCGGCGGCCAGCAACTTGTCCGAGGAGACTACCCACGGGTGGCTGACGTAGGCGAGGTCGCTGGCCGGCGCCGGGGTGAGCCCGAGCCGGTGCAGGCGTTCGGCAGCTCCCAGCGCGAGGCTCTCGGGGAGTTCGAGCCGGGGTAGGCCGACGAGTTTCTCCACCTCGTCCTGCCCCAGGAAGCCCTCGCTGCCGACCGTCACCGAACCCTCGACGCGGCCGAGCGCCGCCCACTCCAGCGCACTCAGCAGGTCGTCGACGTGGCAGAACTGCCAGCTCGGCCGGCTGCCCCGGATCACCAGCAGCCGCGCCGCCTCGAAGTGCCGGGTCAGGAACGTGTCGACGGCACCGCCGACCACCATCGCCGGCCGGACCACAGTCACCGACAGACCCGGATGTGCCCGCGGCGCGCGCCTGGCCAGCCACTCGATCTCCAGCAGGTCGGCCACCACGCCCTCGGGCCGGGCCCGCAGCGGCGCGTCGTCGGCCAGGGGCACCGGGTTGTCGGCGAGCGCGCCGTACACCATCGCGCTCGTACACAGCACGATCCGGGGTACGCCGGACGCCGCCGCCGCGGTCAGCACGGTCTGCGCGCCGCGGACATTGCGGGCACTCCGCTGCCGCGGCTCCGTATCGGGCGAAAGGTCGACGTCGAGGTGGACCACCACGTCACACCCGGCGATCCGCTGGGCGACGGCGGGGTCCCGGATGTCGAGCACCCGCCACTCCACGCCCTCGACGTCACCGCGGCGCTCGTCCAGGCCGACGACGCGGTTGATCTCGTCCAGGCCGGCCAGCCGCTCGACCAGGGCCCGGCCCAGCCCGGAGGCAGCACCGGTCACCGCCACGACCAGGCCACCGCCACGACGGGCCGGCGGGGTGCGGCGCGTGGTGCGCCGGGGGCGCCGGGCACCAACGGGGGTGGGTTCGTCGTTCAGTGGGAAACTCCCGGGCTAGGTTGGACGACATGAACTGCTCGCTTCGTGCGGTGGGGACGCGTCGGGCGGCACAGCCCGGACCCCTTCCCCACTACACGCAGCTGTCCCTCATCCTGCCGGAGGTCCAACCGTGAGCAACGACGAGCCCGGCCCGGGTCGCGAGGGCGAGGAGCCCGAGAAGCGTCCACCCGGCGGCCCGGACAACCCGTTCCCGGGGTTCGACCTCGGCGCGATCTTCGGCCAGCTGCAGAACATGTTCTCGTGGCAGGGCGGCCCTATCAACTGGCAACTCGCCGTCGAGACGGCCAAGCAGACGATCCGCCAGACCGGTGACGCGTCCCTCACCGCATCGGAACGTTCCCAGGTCGACCAGACCGTACGCCTCGCCGAGCACTGGCTCGACGAGGCCACCAGCCTTCCGGCCGCCTCGGCCGGTCAGGCGCTGGCGTGGAACCGCGCCGAGTGGCTGGACGGGACGCTGCCCGCGTGGAAGAAGCTGGTCGAGCCGCTGGCCGCGCACGTGGTCGGCGCGATGGGCCAGGCGCTGCCGGAGCAGGCGGCCGGCATGGGCGCCCAGCTCACCGGCGTTCTCACCCAGGTCGGCGGGATGATGTTCGGTGCACAGGTGGGCCAGGGCCTCGGCCAGCTCGCCACCGAGGTGGTCGGCGCCACCGACATCGGGCTGCCGCTCGGGCCTGCCGGGCAGCCGGTGCTGGTGCCCGCGAACATCGCGGCGTTCGGCAGTGGGCTCGACCTGCCCGCCGACGACGTACGCCTCTATCTCGCGCTGCGCGAGTGCGCACACCAGCGGCTCTTCCACCACGCGCCGTGGCTGTCCGCGCACCTGTTCTCGGCGGTCGAGGAGTACGCCCGCGGGATGCACGTCGACACCTCCAAGCTGGAGGAGGCGGTCGGCACCATCGACATGTCCAACCCCGAGGCGCTCAACGACGCGCTCGCCGGCGGGCTGCTCGAACCCGAGGAGACGCCCCGGCAGAAGGCCGCACTGGCCCGGCTGGAGACCGCGCTCGCCCTGGTCGAGGGCTGGGTCGACGACGTGGTCACCTCCGCAGCCACGCCGCGGATGCCGTCCGCCCCGCTGTTCCACGAGGCGATCCGCCGCCGCCGCGCCGAGGGCGGGCCGGCCGAGCAGACGTTCGTGACGCTGGTGGGGCTGGAGATCCGGCCGCGGCGGATGCGCGACGCGGCCACGGTGTGGGCGTCGCTGCGGGAGACCCGCGGCATCAGCGGCCGGGAGGCCCTGTGGGCCCACCCCGACATGCTGCCCACGGGCGACGACCTGGACGACGCGAAGGGATTCGCCGAGCGGGCCGCCTCACCGGACCGGATGGACATCGGCGACCTGGGCTTCGACGAGCCTCGTGGCGACGGTGACCAGTCCGGCGGGGGCGAGAGCGGGGACGAGGGCCGCGGCGACGACGGCACCACCCGGTGAGCGTGCCGAACACCCACGAGGCGAGCGCCCTGCACGCCGACGCGGTGCGCGTCCTGTCGACGTGGCGGCCGCCGTCACCCGGCCAGGCGACGCTTCGGCAGGACTACCTCGACCACCTCGCCGCGCGACCCGACGGCGTGTGGCGTGCCTGCACGCCCGCGCACGTCACCGCCAGCATGGTGGTCGTCGACCCGACGGCCGATCACGTCCTTCTCGTACTCCACGGCCGCATTCACAAGTGGCTGCAACCCGGCGGGCACTGCGAGGAGGGTGACGCCTCACTCGCCGCGGCGGCCGCGCGGGAGGCGCTGGAGGAGACCGGTCTGGCGGACCTTCGAGTGAGCGAGCAACCGCTGCGACTGGACAGGCACGGTGCGCCCTGCCACGCCGAGACCCACCTCGACGTGCAGTACCTCGGCACCGTTCCGTACGGCGCGGTGCCGGTGGTGAGCGCGGAGTCGGCGGACGTGCGGTGGTTCGGGGTCGGCGAGCTCCCCGACGAGCTCGCGTCGGGGGTCGTGGACAGCGTGGCGGCCGCGCGGCGGGCGGTCTCGGCGCTCACCTGAGCCCGACCGCGATCCGGTCGTCAGGCTCGGGGGGCCCGCGCGCGGCGAGCCCGGGGCCCACTCGGGCTCAGGACAGCGCGAGGACGGCGACCACCAGGAGCACCACGAGAACGGCCGCGCCGGCGACCATCGTGATCATCCGCGTACGACTGCCGGACGGCGTAGCGCCGCGCTCGTCGACATACTTCTGGAACATCACCGTACTGGCAGCCGGATCCTCCTCGGAGCTGCCCGGCCGGGCCTGGGATCGGGGCGCGTTCGCCGGTGGCTGGGTCGGGTCTGCCGGTGGCTTGTTCGGGTCCGCCATGCGAGGACCATACCGACGTGTCCCCGGGCGAGGTGGGTCGGTGCTGCCCCGGCGCGGGTGCGTGTCGCCGCTCCTTGCCCGAGGCGACCCCGAGGCGACCCCGGGGATGAGCCGGGGTGAGCCGCCGGGAATCCGGCCCCCGGCGTGGCATACGGTGATCGCCGGAGGCCCGGCCCGACGCCCCGCACCGGCTTCCGGCCGGCCACCACCCGCCCCCACCCGCACCGACACGCCGGACGAACGACCGGTGCCGCCCCGCGAGGCGCGGCCCGACCCAGCCTGAGGAGACGCCGTGGGCACGCTGCCCGAGGGAGGAACCGTCCGCCCGATGACGCGGTGGGGCGACCCCGTCATGCACCGCCCCTGCCGGCCGGTCGACGCGTACAGCTCCGAGCTGCACGCGCTCGTGGCCGACATGACCGCGACGATGGACGCCGCGGACGGCGTGGGCCTCGCCGCCAACCAGGTCGGCGTGGATCTTCGGGTGTTCGTCTTCCGCTGTGCCGACGACGAGGGTGTCATCCACCAGGGCGTGGTGTGCAACCCCGTCCTTGACGTGCCGACCGGCGCCGGCCGCCGCCTCGTGGAGGAAGAGGAAGGCTGCCTGTCCCTGCCCGGTGCGTACGCCCCGTGCGCCCGGCCCGACGAGGCGACCGTCCGGGGAACGGACGAGTACGGCAAGCCGGTCGAGTTCCGCGGAACCGGCATGCTGGCCCGCTGCCTACAGCACGAGACCGACCACCTGAACGGAACGGTCTTCGCCGACCGGCTGTCCCGGAGGGTACGCAGGAGGCTGTTCGGCGAGGCGGAGATCGTCGCGGAGGAGTTCCCCGACGACTGGCCGGTCTCGTCCCGGCCGGCCGACGGCTGACCACCCGGTTTCTACTGTCCGCCGCCGCGCGATCAGATCGGCAACGGCGTGAGCCGGTTCTCCAGGTCCGTGATCACGTCCCGGGTGGTGACGGCCGGTCCGGGCAGGTCCTCGAACGCCGCCAGCAGCGCGGTCCGCAGCCGCAGGTGGGCCGTCCCGGCGAGCATCCGGTTCACCGCCCCGGTCGCCTGCAGCCGGTCCAGCACGGTGGTCGAGCCGGTCGCGACGTACAACCGCATCCCGCTCGCCCGCAGCGAGTAGCACAGCTCGACGAGTGCCTCACACCCGTCGTCGTCGATGTCCGGTGCCTGGTCGAGGGTGAGCACCACGACGTACGGCAGCGGCCGGGAGGCCCCCACGCGGCGCAGCACGGCCGTGACCAGGACCGACGCCGACGGGCACAGCAGCGCCTCGGTCGGCTGCAGGCAGAGCACGTCCTGCGGGATCGCCGCCCGGCCGGTCAGCGGCCTGGCACGGGCCGGCCGGAGGGGCTGGGCGACGGCGGGGTGGATGAGTGGCTGTGTGACCTGGGCTGGGATCCGCTCGGTGCCCGAACGCCGGCTCGGGCGTCCACCTTTGGTCCCCCGCGGTGCGACCTTACGGGCCAGCCCGAACACGTCATCCAGGATCATCAGCCAAGCCCCCGCACCGACGTCTGTCCACCAGCTCCTGAGGGGAGTCTCGGCAAGCCGGAGCGAGTTCACCTCACCCGGCCAGGATGAACCCCGGACGGTCACAGCCGAAGGATCAGGCCCCGGGCGGTCGGCCCGGCGGGTGGCTCAGGCGATGGCCCGGTGGACAGCTCGGCGGGTCGTCCTGCGGTCAGCCGCGCTCGGACGGGTAGAGCTGGGCGGCGATGTAGGGCCCGACGAGCTCGGTGCAGGCCCGGCGCGGAGCGGCGACCTCCACCATCGCCCCGTCGTCCAGCCGGATCCGCAGCAGCAACGGGCACGGTCCCAGCCTGCGCAGCGTCGACGGGGCCACCTCGAGGTCCTCGGCGAACCGGCATTCGAGGACGAGCACCTCGTTCAGGGCGAACCGGCGGTACACGACCAGCACGTCGTGAGCCCAGACGGCGTAGAAGATCCGGCGCGGCCAGCGGTAGCCCAGGGCCTCCACGCCCCAGGAGGTACTGCGCACCTTGCACCGGAACACCCCGGACGCGTTGACGATGCGGCGTCTGCGGGCGAGGATCCGGATGCTGAGGTAGATCCACACCAGCAAGGCGCCGGTCAGCAGCCACAGCATGAGCACCTCCCCGCGCGAAGTCGCCAGACTCGCCAGTCCCCCGCTCCACCCTGTTTCGGCACCCGCACGGCACACCACACCCGCCGCGGATGAAACGCGGGAGGTAGGGCAGGACCACTCCCGGGCGCAACGCCGGGGTGAACGGCGGAACGGGCGAACCGCCCGAGCGGACGGCATCGGGGCGTCGCAGGACGTCCAGGATCGTGCGGGACGTGCGGGACGTGCGGGACGTGCGGGGCGCGCGGCTCAGTCCGCGCACTCCTCCAGCGGCAGCTGGGCGGCCGCGGCGACCCCCTCGAGGTAGCCGCGCGCCCGGTCGGCCTGCGGGTAGTTGCGCACCAGGGCCCAGAACCTGGCGGTGTGGCCGGGTTCGACCAGGTGCACCAGCTCGTGGACGAGCACGTAGTCGATCACCCAGGCGGGCATCCCCCGCAGCCGGGTGGACAGCCGGACCGTGCCGTCGCTGGGAGTGCACGAACCCCACCGCATGCCCTGGTTGCCGACCCATCGGACACTCGCCGGCAACGGAGCGTCACCGAGATAACGGCGGGTGAGCGTGCGGGCGCGGGAGAGCAGCTCCTCGTCACTGGGGCGCCGGCGCTGCTCCATCGCCGACAGCCGGTCGAGCATCACTCCGACCCAGCGCTGCTCCTCGTCCACGCTCATCCGCGCGGGCAGCAGCACCACCACCCGGTCGCCCTCGCGGTAGGCGCTCACGGTGCGGCGGCGGCGCGGGCTCCGGCGGACCTCCACCTGGCAGGGCTCACAGCGCGAGGGGTCGGTCTTCCCGCCCGGTCGCGGCTCAGTGCGCGGCTCAGTGCGCTGCCTCGGTGCCGGCTTGGCCACGAGTGCAACGTACCCCGCCGGACCGACAGGAGCGGCCCAGGTTCACTGGGTGAGTTTCTTGTCCACAGCCGGTGGACGATCGAAAGAGCAGGTCAAAGCAGTACTTGGCCGAGATCGCGCACATTGTCCACAGCCGCTTCCCCAGGCTGTCCACCGCCGTTCGGCGACCGTACACAAGCTCTCCACAGATCCGTCCACATCGGGAGGAAAGCTGACATTGACGCCCGGCCGCCAGGGTCGTAGGTTCGCCAGACACGAGCCCCCGGAAGGCCCGAGCCCGTTCGCAAGGGGAAGGCGCACGGACCCGGACAACTCCGGGGGTTTCGTCCGTCCGGGTCCCGGCTCACCGGACTCGGTCGCCGCGCCGCCCCCGCCGGGGGGTAACGTCGACACGGCGTCGCACCGATCGACCACTTCCCGGGCCATCGGTCACGCACAGGCATAAAAGTGCGCACCATGGGCAGGACGTGAGCCATCCGCGTGCCGAGCACTCGTCGGTGAGCGGCGCTGCAATAAAGTGACCCGAGATCGGGCGGCCCGGGCTGGTCCGCCCTGCCCCGACCCAGCACAGCGAGGAGGGCCGTCATGGCGGAGACCTACACAGGCGAGTTCTACTGTGTGAAATGCAAGGCCAAGCGCAACGCGACCGGCGAGATCAAGGTCAACGACAAGGGAACCAGGATGGCCAAGGCCACCTGCCCCGAGTGTGGCACCAACCTCAACCGGATCCTCGGCAAGGCCTGACGAACACCAGACGCTTCGAGCGGGCGGTCACCCCAGTGGCCGCCCGTCCGAGTGTCCGGCAGTCCGTCCGGCACCGGCGGAGCGTTCCTGGAGTGCCGCCAGGTAGCGGTTGTACGCCGTGAGCGCCGCCTCGTCCGCCCCGCCCTCAGCTTCAGCCGAGCCGGCGCGGCCACTCTGCTCAGCAGCCTCGGCCCCCGAGGCGGAGCGAACCCAGGCACCGTCCGGCCGCACCACCCGCTTCGGCGGCAGCGGTGGCAACTCGGTCAGTTCGTCGCCGGCCCGCCGGTCGACTCCCGACTCCGGGTCCGGCCTCCCATCCGCGGTTTCCCCACCCGTCGAGTCCCGTTGGCTCTCCCGCAGCAGTCGCCACCACACGTAGACCGCGAACACCGCGAAGAACGGCCACTGCAGCGCGTAGCCGAAGTTCTGCCAGTCGCCTGAGCGCGACTCGAACCGTCCCAGTTGCCACCAGGCGAGGAACAGGAACGCCGCCACGGCCAGGACGACCACCAGCGTGAAGGCGACCCACTGCCAGCTGAGCAGCCGGCGGACCAGGCTCGTGGGCGCGGGCCGGGACTCCACGGAGTCGAGAGGCGTCGCGCCGGGCTTGTCGTCCACTTCGCTTCCACTCCCCGCGCGCATCGCGGTCGCCCACATCCTGCGCCGACGATAACACCGGCTGTGGACAATTCCGCCTGTGGACGACGGCCGCCGGTCGGTCTTCGGTCGTGGCAGGCTTCGTTCCCGACGCCGCCGAGCCCTCCGGGGAGGTCATCCGTGCGCCCACAGATCAAACCCGCCCTGCGCCGGGTCTGGCGGGACGGACAGACCGTCCAGATCGGGCTGGACCCAGCCCACGCGCTGGTGGTCACCGGGCTCGACCCCGGCCTGCGTCACCTGGTCGAGAGTCTGTCGGGCGCGTGCTCGGAGGAGGATCTGATCACCTCCGCGCTCACCAACGGAGTCAGCCTGCCGCGTGCGCTCCGGCTGCTCCGGCTGCTCGACGAGGCCGGAGCTCTGCAGGACGCCGCCTCCGCCGAGTCGGTGTGGGACGGGGTGGGGCCGGCCGAACGCGAACGCCTGACTCCCGACCTCGCCGCCCGCCGGCTCGGTACGTCCGAGGACGACGGCGAGTGGCTCCGCCGTCGCCGGGACGCCGCCGTCTGTGTCTTCGGCGCCGGTCGGATCGGGGCGTCGGTGGCCAGCCTGCTCGCCGCCGGCGGACTGGGCCGGGTCGACGTGAGTGATCGCACGCACACTCGCTCGGCCGACCTGGCACCCGCCGGACTCTGCACGGGCGACGTCGGCCGACCGAGATCGATCGGGGCCGCCCGCGCGGCCAGGCTCGCCGGGCCCTCGACCGAGGTCGGTGCCGGCGGTACGACAAAGCGTCCCGACCTCGCGGTGCTCGCCCCCGACGAGGAGCCCGACCGCGACCTCGCCGACGCGCTCGTCCGCGCCGGGGTGCCGCACCTCGTGGTCCGGATGCGCGAGGGCCGGGCGATCCTCGGACCGTTCGTCCTGCCCGGTACGTCCTCCTGCGTACGCTGCCACGACCTGTACCGCACGGCCCGCGACCCGCGGTGGCCGGACATCCTGGCCCAGACCGTCGAAGCACCGAGCGGGATGCCTGCCTGCGACGTCGTGCTCGCCACCGCGGTCGCCGGGCACGCCGTCCTGCACGTCCTGGCGTTCCTCGACGGCGGCCGGCCGCCGTCGGTGGACGCGACCCTGGAGATGGCGTTGCCGCACGGGACCATCCGCCGCCGGTCCTGGTCGGCCCATCCGGCGTGCGGTTGCCACTGGGATCCCGAACCCGCACCGGTCGCCGCCTGACCGCTCCGCTCGTCCGGCCCGCGCGTCCGGGTCCGCCTCGGCGGATCTCACTGCCGCCTGTCGATCTCCTGTCGGTGGTCGGTTCTAAGGTCCGCTCATGAGATACGGATTCGTGCTGCCCTACGGGCACGCCCGCTCCGCCGCGGAGCTGGCGGAGATCGCCGAGGAGCATGGCTGGGACGGCTTGTTCGTCTGGGAGGGCATCTGGGCGATCGACCCCTGGGTCGTCCTCACGGCCGCGGCCACCCGCACCAGGCGGATCCGCCTCGGCACGATGCTCACCCCACTTCCCCGGCGCAGACCCTGGGAGCTGGCCGGACAGACCTCCACCCTGGACAACTTCTCCGGTGGCCGGGTCACCCTGTCAGTGGGCCTGGGTGTCGCCGGCGAGGACCGGTTCTGGCTGTTCGAGGACGACCCCGGCCGGCGGGTGCGCGCCGAGCAACTCGACGAGGGTCTGGCGATGCTGCAGCGGCTGTGGGGCGAGCAGTCGTTCGACTTCCGCGGCCGGCACTACAGCTCCCGCGCGGTCGGCGAGCTGGCCCCGCCGCCACCACCGGCACCGGTGCAGCGCCCCCGCATCCCGGTCTGGGTCGTCGGCGCCTGGCCCCGCCCGAAGTCGATGGCCCGGGCCGCGCGCTGGGACGGCTGGCTCCCCCATCACGCCCCCACCGATCCAGATCATCAGGGCGGCGAGCTCACTCCCGAGCTGCTCCGGTCCGGCGTCGAGTGGATCCGGTCACATCGGGCGGAGGCCGGGCTGGGCATGGACGGGTACGACGTGGTGGTCGAGGGCACCACACCGGCCGATGATCCTCGCGCCGCGGCGGAGCGGGTCCGCCCGTGGGCGGACGCCGGCGCGACCTGGTGGCTGGACGCCGACTGGAGCCTGGGTTTCGACATCGAGCAGGTGCGTGCCGAGTCCGAGCGCCGGCTTCGCGCCGGCCCGCCCCGGGTCGACCGCTGACATCCGCGTCCCACCACGTCACTCCGAGTACGACCGACGTGACGGACGCCGTGACGGAAGTGGGGGAGCAGGTCACCCTGTGCAGGAACGCACGCGTTCGCCCGCCGGACGACCACGGCATACCTCCCTCGGCCGACGCCCAGGTTGACTGCTACCTGGACAATGGATCCGTGAGCGATCTTCCTCGACACTCAGTCGCCCGGACCGCACGGCTCGCGAGTCTGCCCATCGGCATCGCCGGCCGGACGGCACTCGGGCTGGGCAAGCGACTGGGCGGCAAGCCCGCCGAGGTCGTGCTCTCCGAGGCCCAGCGGCGCACCGCGGACCAGCTGTTCAAGGTGTTGGGCGAGCTCAAGGGCGGGGCGATGAAGTTCGGCCAGGCGCTGTCGATCTTCGAGGCGGCACTTCCCGAACACCTCGCCGGGCCCTACCGCGCGACGCTGACCAAGCTGCAGGACTCCGCGCCGCCGATGTCGGCGGACCGGGTGCACAAGGTGCTCGAACGCGAGCTCGGCCCGCGCTGGCGCCGACGGTTGCGCCACTTCGACGACGAGCCGGCCGCGTCGGCGTCCATCGGGCAGGTTCACCGCGCCCAGTGGCCGGGCGGACACGACGTCGCCGTCAAGATCCAGTACCCCGGGGCGGCGGAGGCACTGCGCTCCGACCTCAACCAGATCGCCCGGCTCAGCAGGTTGTTCACCACCTGGATGCCAGGTCTGGAGGTCAAGCCGCTGGTCGCCGAACTCAAGGCCCGCATCGGCGAGGAGCTCGACTACAGCCTCGAGGCGGAGGCGCAGGAACAGTTCGCCACCGCCTACGACGGCGACCCCGACTACGCCATTCCGCACGTACGGCTGCACACCCCGCACGTGCTGGTCACCGACTGGCTGGACGGGACCCCGCTCAGCCAGGTGATCGCGAACGGAACGCAGGAAGAGCGCGACCGCGCCGGCCTGTTGTTCGTGCGGTTCCTGTTCTCCGGGCCCGCCCGTGCCGGACTGCTGCACGCCGACCCGCACCCCGGCAACTACCGCATCACGCCCGACGGCCGGCTCGGCGTGCTCGACTTCGGCCTGGTCGCCCGGCTTCCCGGCGGCTTTCCCCCGCAGATCGGCCGGCTCCTGCGGATCGGCCTGAACGGCGACGCGGACAGCATCCTGGAGGGACTGCGAGCCGAGGGGTTCGTGAAGCCACACATCGATCTCGACGCGAGCGAGCTGTACTCCTACCTTCAGCCGTTCGTCGAGCCGGCCCAGCACGAGACGTTCCAGTTCAGCCGGGAGTGGATGCGGTCGCAGTTCCAGCGGATCACCGACGTCCGCAGCACCAGCGCGAAGACCGCGTTCAAGCTGAACCTGCCGCCGTCGTACGCCCTCATCCACCGGGTGTGGAGCGGCGGGATCGGCGTGCTGGCTCAGCTCGGCACGGAGGCGCCGTTCCGGGCCGAACTCGAACGCTGGCTGCCCGGGTTCACCGACGACCCGGTGATCGGCGCGGCCGACGGTCAGCCGTCGCCGGCGCCGACTCCCTGAGCCGCACCCGCCCGGCGGCGCGCCGCGACGGGTTCGCCGGCCGTCACCAGTAGCTGCGCTCCAGCCTGCACTCGATGTTGCGTACGTTCTCGCGCGCACAGCGGTCGCAGTAGTGCTGGACACTTCCCCGCTCCCGCGACACCACCCAGCCGAGTGGTGGCACCGCCCCAGGAGCGGTCGTTCCACACAGGTCGCAGTCGATCATGATCGCCGTCGCCCTCTCGCCAGCGGCCGCTCCCCTGCGGCCGCGCCCGGTCGATGCACCCATGGTCCACGCCGAATGTGACAACAACGCTACGGACACCGGCTCAGAGCCTTTTCGTTATCCGGCGTTCGGTCCGCGACCGGTCACGGTCCGACACATCCCCACCAGAGCAGGGATCGCGGACAGCGAACGGCCGGGGTACCCCGTGTGGGGCACCCCGGCCGTGTCAGTGGCGAATGGCGCCGGCTCGTCCCGATCAGACGTAGCGCGTGCGAACCAGGAGGGTCCGCAGCGTGAGCTTGCGCTCCTCACGGTTGCGACGCCGGGCCCGGCGCGCCTCGGCGGCCCGCCGGTGTGCCCGGCCGGCCTCGAGGCGCGTCTGTATCTGCGCTCGTGCCAGGTCTTCGTGGAGAAGATTCATGGTGGTGGTGCTCCTTGTGCTGGCGGTGCTGGTGGACCTTCCCCGAAGTGCCGGAGTGAGGGTGTGCTCGTTGCGGAGGTGGTCAGTCATCGGATTCCCTGTGCGAAGGGAGGCGACGGTCCGGCGCGACCGGGCCGACGTACTCGGTCGGGTGATGGTCATGCGGCGACTTCGTTCTTACGGGGACGCCCGCGCGGCCTCTTGCGCGGAACGACCACCCCGGCGATGAAGAGTTCGCCACCCCAGACTCCCCACGGCTCTCGCCGGGCGAGCGCGCCTTCGAGGCACTCCCGCCGGATCGGGCAGTCATGGCAGATGGTTTTCGCGAACTCGACGTCCGACGGGGACTCCGCGAAGAAGAGCTCCGGGTCGGATGAGCGGCAGGGAAGCTCTGCCTCTGTCACGACGTCCGTTACGGCGTCGAGGACGCTAAGACTCACTTCCAGTCACCTCCTCGTGTCTGGTGTCGTGCTGGGCCCGTACATCCAGTGGCCGGCCACTCCGTGCTCGGTGACCAACCGGTGGTGCCGTGTTGCGGGTGGAGCGGGTGCTGCGGGTGGAGCGGGTTGTAGCGGTGACGCGGATGGTGCGGTGGTGCGTATCTGCGGTGGTGCTGGCTCATCGACTGCCGCCTTTGGGTCCGGAGAAACAAGAAGGCCGCGGATCCCGGTTCGGGATTCCGCGGCCTTGGAGGCGCCAGTCGTGATTTCTCATCGATCTGGTGGGCTCCAGGCTGGAACACCCGACACGGGGGCCTTGGCGATCGGGGCGGAAACGCCCGTCAGGAAGGCCGGAAGGGACTTGGTCACGACGTCGTCACGGACATCCAGCGCGCGCACGCGGACGTCGAATCCGCCGCCGGACACACTGGTCCCCTGGCGCGGCAGCTTGACGGGCGAGACGCAACGGCTCGCGATCAGGTGAACCGAGACGGAGGTGTCGACCATCAGCTCGCGCGACACGTCGGTCGTAACGATCACTGGGACCCCCTCCTCTCTCGGTTTGGACATGCGACGCCGCAGTGCGGCGGCGGGAGTGATGATGACACTAGTGCCTGCCCTCGGAGCCAGGCAACGGAATTAACGAGGGAGTTCTCAACGTTTCCGCGCCGGGCGGATCAGCCGGTGGTCGGCGTGGAGATCTGCCCGGAGATCAGCTGGGCTCGCCGGCGCAGATCGCCAGCACGTCGTCGGCGTAGCGCTTGAGTTTGGTCGCACCGACCCCCGGGATCCCGGCCAGCTCGGACTCGCCCGACGGGCAGGCCTCCGCGATCGCGACCAGGGTGGCGTCGGTGAAGACGCAGTACGCCGGGACGCGCTGCTCCTGGGCCTGTTCAGTACGCCAGGTGCGCAGCCGCTCGAACATCGACTCGTCGTAGGTCGCGGGGCAGTCCGCGCAGCGTCCCACCTTGCGCTCGGCGGCGTCGTGCAGCGGCTGGCCGCAGGTGCGGCAGCGCGCCACCGACCGGGTGGTCGTACGCCGGCCGGACCGCTCGCCAGTGCCGCGCCCCTCGGTGGCGTCGGCGGCGGCGGACCCCGTCGGCCGGACCGCGGCCAGGAACCGGGACGGCCCTCGCCTGCCCCGGCCGCCGGGTGTGCGGGACCGCGACCAGGACACGGCCAGGTGCTCCCGCGCGCGGGTCACCCCGACGTAGAGGAGCCGGCGTTCCTCCTCCACCTGTTCCTCTGTCTCGGCGTAGGTGATCGGGACGGTGCCCTCGTGCACGCCGGCCAGGAACACCGCGTCCCACTCCAGGCCCTTGGCCGCGTGCAGGGTGGCGAGGGTGACTCCGTCGGCGGCGGGGGCATGCTGGGCGGCCATGCGTTCGTCGACGACCGCGAGGAACGCCGCGAGATCGGCGTCGGGGTGCTCCTCGGCCAGGTCGCCCGCCAGCGAGGCCAGGGCCGTCAGCGACTCCCACCGCTCGCGCACAGCGCCCGAGCCGGCGGGCGCCTCCTGCGTCCAGCCGGTGGCGGCCAGGACCGCGTGCACGTCGGACACCAGCCCGGCGCCGGACATCTCCGCAGCACGAACCGCTCCGCGCAGCAGAACGATCGCCTCCCGCACCTCGGGCCGGTCGAAGAACCGCTCCCCGCCGCGGACGAGGTAGCGGACACCGCGTTCGGCGAGCGCCTGCTCGAAGGCCTCCGACTGCGCGTTGACCCGGAACAGCACGGCGATCTCCCGCAGGGGCGTGCCCTGCCGGGCCAGCCGCTGGATCGCCCGCGCGACGTCGTCGGCCTCCTCCACCTCGTCGGCGTACTCGGTGAAGGTGGGCTCGGGACCGTCGGGACGCTGCGCGCGCAGGGTGAGCCGATGCCGGCTGGCCGGCCCGCGAGCGGAGGCGAGCAGGCCGTTGGCCACCCGGACCACCTGCGGGGTGGAGCGGTAGTCGCGCTCCAGCCGGACGACGGTGGCGTCACGGTGGCGCTTGGTGAAGTCGAGGAGGTACGCCGGGCTAGCGCCGGCGAAGGAGTAGATCGTCTGGCTCGCGTCTCCGACCACGCACACGTCGGAGCGGTCGCCGAGCCACAGGTCGAGCAGGGTCTGCTGGACCGGGCTGACGTCCTGGTACTCGTCCACGACGAAGTGGCGGTACTGCGAGCGCACCGCAGCGGCGACCTTCGGCGAGTCGGCCAGCAGTGCGGCGGCACACAGCAGGACGTCCTCGAGGTCGAGATGGCCGCGGTCGCGGCGTACCTCCTCGTAGGCGGCGAACACGTGCGACACCGTGGCGGCGTCGTAGCCCGCGACCTGCCGGCCCGCCTTGGCCGCCACTCGGGGGTAGTCGTCGGGGCGGACGTTGCTGACCTTGGCCCACTCGATCTCACTGGCCAGGTCGCGGCGGCCGGCGAGGTCGGCCTGAACGCGGCACCGCGAGGCGGCCTCGGCCACGAACCGCAACTTGCTGTCGACGATCGGCGGGAGCTCACCGCCGTAGACCTGCGGCCAGAAGTAGCGCGCCTGGCGCAGCGCCGCGGAGTGGAAGGTGCGGGCCTGCACCCCGGCCACGCCGAGCTCGCGCAGCCGCCCGCGCATCTCACCGGCCGCACGGGTGGTGAACGTCACCGCCAGCACGGTCTGCGGCTGCCAGCGGCCGGAGAGGACGGCGTAGGCGATCCGGTGGGTGATCGCCCGGGTTTTGCCGGTGCCGGCACCGGCCAGGATGCACAGCGGACCGGACAGCGACGTGGCCGCCTCGCGCTGCTCGGGATCGAGCGCGGCCAGCACCTCGTCGGCGGTCGGTGCGGGCCGAGATCCCGGGGTGCCGGCGAGTCCGGCGAGAAGGTCGGTCACTTCGCCCATGATTCCAGTTCGCTCCGACACCTCGCCCCGACACCCGGGTCGGGTGCCGGGGCGAGGTGGGAGCAGAGGTACGGAGTCCCTCGAAGTCCCTCGAAGTGCTTCAGGGTGCCGGTCAGACGGCGGCGAGCCGCTCCTGCACCTGGGCCAGCGACGGGTTGGTCAGCGCCGAGCCGTCCGGGAAGACCACGGTCGGCACGGTCTGGTTGCCGCCGTTCACCTTCATCACGAGTTCGGCCGCCTCGGGCTGCTGCTCGATGTCGATCTCGGAGTAGGCGATGCCCGCGCGTTCCAGCTGCCCCTTGAGCCGGCGGCAGTAGCCGCACCACGGGGTGGAGTACATCGTGATCGAGTTCGACGTCTCTGACATCGGAGTCCCTTCCGAACGAGCCGGACACATCGTGTCTGCCGGGCGTTTCGCTTGTGTCGGTTCTGCCGTGTGCGGCGTTGTGGTCAACCACCGGGCGGCCGTGCTTCTTCCCGCGGGTACGACGCCCGGGATCCGTCCCCCGCGACCGGTCACCGAATAAGGACGACTCACCACGATCCGGACAGCGGCGAGCCGTACCACGTCTCGATCAGCCGGCGGGCGATCGACACCTCGCTGGGCAGCAGCAGCTCCCCCGACTCCACCGCGGCCAACAGGTCGGCGCGGCTCAGCCAGCGCGCCTCGACGATCTCCTCCTCGTCCACCTTGATGTCGGTGGAGATCGCCCGGGCGAAGAAGCCGAGCATCAGGCTGGACGGGAACGGCCACGGCTGGCTGCCGGCGTACTCCGCGTCGACGACGTGAATCCCGGCCTCCTCGTGCACCTCCCGGGCCACGGCGTGCTCCAGCGACTCGCCCGGCTCCACGAAACCGGCCAGGGTGGAGAACCTCCCCACCGGCCAGCTCCCCTGCCGGCCGAGCAGGCAGCGGTCGTCGGCGTCGGTGACCAGGACGATGATCGCCGGGTCGGTACGCGGGAAGTGCTGGGTCTCGCACTCCGGGCAGCGGCGCACGTGCCCGCCGTCGGTCGGCCGGGTGCGCGCGCCGCACCGCGCGCAGTGCTGGTGGGCCGCGTGCCAGTTGACCAGGGCTACCGCATGGACGACCACGCCCGCGTCCCGGTCGGGCAGGGTGCCGCCGACCTCACGCAGGCCCGCCCAGCCGACCTTCGTGGGCGGCCGGTCGAGGAGTACGTCCAGATCCAGGTCCTCGGGCGTGCCGGCGAACCCGACGGCGAAGTACGGAACGCCGTCCTCGTCCAGCCCCAGGAAATACCGCTCCTCGGCGTCCGCGCGGGCGTCGGCGTCGCCGCCCTGGCCCGTGCCGCCGAACGACTCGAGCGCGGCCGGGCTGACGTAGACCAGCGACGTGAGGTCGTCGCTCACCGGCACCTTGCCCGCGAGGACGGGGACAACGCGAGCCAGCGGGTCTGCCCACCTCGCGTCCACCCAGTCGGGGTCATGGCGACGCTCCGTCGCTCGGTCGAGGGTGGCGCGGGCAAGGGCGAGCGAGGAGAGGCGAGGCACGGTCGACCACTGTAACGGCGTCACCGCGGGCACGTCGTCCGCGCGTCCACGCCGAGGCCGCGACGGGCCACCTGCCGGCGACCGTTCCCGGACGCGCCGGCCCGTTCGCGTCGTCCCACGGACTTCGCCGGTCGCCGAGGGCGCCCCGGGCCGGGTTCGGGCCGGACGAGCCCCGCATGTGGGGCGTACGTCAACTTTGGGGAAAGGGCAGACGAACCGTCCGAACGCGGGACTACTGTTCCCGCTGCGACTTCCAGCGCTCAGCCCGCGACCGACCCCGTCGCTCGCGGGCCTGACCCGACGCCTCATGAAGGAGGCACGGTATGCGTTTCGCCTCGCTCCCCGATTCCCCGTCCGGCTCTCCGCCGGGTATTCCGCCCGGTGCCGGATCGCGTTCCCGCCGGCCGGCGCGAGTACGCCGCCAGGCCATGCTGGCGGCGGGCGCCCTGCTCACCGCCGGACTGCTGCCCGCCGCGAACGCCTTCGCCGCCGCACCGCAGACGGCCCAGCCCTCCGGCTCGGCCAAGCCTGGTCATCCGGCCGGTCACACATCATCGGTGGCGTCGGGCAGCCGGCAGTCCGGGCCCGGTGACAGGCCGGCGTTCTACGACTCCCGTACCGAACCCGCCGCCAGGAAGAGCCTGCAGCGCCGGGCCGCGAAGTTCGCCGCCCGGCCCGCGGTGACGACGTTGCGCAGGTCCCTCGGCCGGGAAGGCATCGTCGACGTCGACCCGGTGACCGGCACGCCCCGGCAGGTCGCCCGTACCGACGGCTTCCTCACCACGCCGAGCAGGGCCGCGCCGAAGACGGTCGCGCTGTCCTACGTGCGTGCCCACCTGGCCGCGCTGGGGCTGTCCGCGGCCGACGTCGACCGGCTGGCCCTGCGACAGGACTACGCCGACGTGGCCGGCACCCACCATCTGTCGTTCGTCCAGTCGGTGGGCGGCGTCCCGGTGTTCGGCAACGGACTGAAGGCGCATGTCGCCCGCGACGGCCGGCTGGTGTCCCTGGACGGCTCGCCGGTCGCCGGGCTTCCGGCCGGTCTGCCCGCGCCGCACCTGTCCGCCGACCGTGCCCGGCGGGCAGCGGTCACCGACGTGTTCGCCACCCCGAAGCGGGCGACCGCCAAGCCTGGCAGGGGCCCGGCACGCGAGACGGTGTTCTCCGACGGGGACCGGGCCCAGCTGGTGGTCTTCGTGACCACCTCCGGTCCGCGCCTGGCCTGGCGGACCATCACCTCCCCCAGCCGCACCGCGATGTACCTCCACGTCGTCGACGCGGCGACCGGCCGGGTGCTCTACCGGCGCGACCTCGTGCAGCACGACCGGGCCGACGTCGTGGACAACTATCCCGGTGCGCCGCGCGGCGGCCGGACCCACACCGTGAACCTCCCTGCCAGGTGGCTGCCGACGAACTCCCCCCGGCTGGCCGGCAACGTCGCCCACGTCTACACCGACGCCAACGACGACGACTTCGCCGAGCCGGCCGAGGAGGTCGCGCCGGCGGGCCCGCGTTCGTTCCGGTTCCCGCTCCGGGCGTTCGCGCTTGGCGGTGACTGCTCCGCGCTCTTCCCGTGCACCTGGGACCCGAACACCCCGAACTCCTGGCAGGTCAACCGGCGTCGAGACGGCGCCCAGCTGTTCTACTTCCTCGGGAAGTACCACGACCACCTCGCCGCCGCGCCGATCGGGTTCACCCGGCAGGCCGGCAACTTCGAGGCCGTCGACGACGACGCCGTGCAGGGTGAGAACCTCGACGGCGCCGCCACCGCCGGCGGGCTGCCCGACCCGCTGCACATCGACAACGCCAACATGGCCACCCCGCCCGACGGCATCCAGCCGCGGATGCAGATGTACCTCTGGCGGATGCCCGGCGACCCGGGCGACCCGTTCCTCGCCGCCAGCGGCGCCAACGACGCGGGGATCGTCTACCACGAGTACACCCACGGCCTGTCCAACCGCCTCGTCGTCGACGCCGACGGCGTGTCCACGCTGGGCAACTACCAGGCAGGCTCGATGGGCGAGGCGTGGAGCGACTGGTACGCGGAGGACTTCCTCGTCCGCAGCGGCCTGGTCAGGGACACCCGCGCGCCCGGTGAGGTGCGCGTCGGCGAGTACGTCGGCCACGGCCAGGACCTGATCCGCAGCCAGCCCATCGACTGCCCCGTCGGGTCCACCTCTCCGAAGTGCCCGGGCACCCCCGCGACCGGCCCCGGGGGCTACACCTACGGCGACTTCGGGCGGATCGCCGGCGGCCCCGAGGTGCACGCCGACGGCGAGATCTGGGCGGCCACGCTGTGGGATCTGCGAACCCGGCTGGGTTCCCGCCTCAGCGAGTCGCTGGTCACCCGGGCGATGGAGCTGTCACCGGCGAACCCGTCGTACCTCGACATGCGCAACTCCATCCTGCAGGCCGACCTGGTGGTCGACCGCGGGCGCGCGCACAGCGCGATCTGGCAGGTCTTCGCCCACCGGGGCATGGGCTACTTCGCCGGCTCGGTCGACGGTGACGACACCTCGCCGGTGGAGGACTTCTCCACGCCTCCCCCGGCCGGCACGCCCACCGGCACACTGACCGGCCAGGTGAGCGACTCCGACTCGGGGGCCCCGGTGGCCGGTGCGACGGTGGCGTTCGGCGGCCACAACTCCGGTTTCGCCGGCGACTACGCCGCGGTCACCGACGCGCGGGGGCACTACGTCATCTCCGGGGTCGTCGCGGGCACCTACCCGAAGGTGTTCGCGCAGGGAGCGGGCTACGACCGGGTGACCCGGACCGTGTCGGTCCACCGGGGAACGAACTCGCTGAACTGGTCGATCCGGCGCGACTGGGCGGCCCTGGCCGGTGGCAGCGAGGTGACCGACGCCAATGGCGACGACTACAGCGACTACGGCTGTGGTCCGGCGGCGATGTTCGACCAGTCGCAGGGCACGGGCTGGTCGACCGACGCGGTGCCCGGCACACCGGCGAGCTCGGTCGATCCGAGGTACGTCGTGGTCCGGCTGCCGCGGGCGGTGGACGTCTCCGAGCTGACCATCGACCCCACCGCGACCTGCGGCGACGGCGGCAGCTCCTCCACCGGTGACTACCGCGTGGAGACCTCGGCGGACGGCACCACCTGGACGACGGCGGCACAGGGCCACTTCGGCCTGGCCAACCGCAACCGGATGAACGCCGTACCGCTGTCGGCGGGCACCACCGGTGTCCGGTACGTCCGCTACACCATGCTCGGCACCCAGCTCGCCGAGGCCGGGGGCTCCACCTGCCCCGGCAACTACACCGGCTGCCAGTTCGTCGACTCGGTGGAGTTGGCGGTGTACGGCACCGGTAGGTGACCCGGAGGTACGTCACCGGATGACGTGACCGGACTCCTGCGACCGGGGCGCCGACCACCGTGGTCGGCGCCCCGGTTCGTTACGTCAGTAGCCGTCGAGGTCGAGCACGACGAGCAGGGCGTACTCCACGTCGAACAGCATTCCCTCCCGCGTGGTCGGCACGGCGACCCATCGTCGGCGGTGTGTTTCGTACCACAGCAGGTATTCGCGGGCTCGGTCGAGACGACGCACGGTGAAGGCTCCTCCCCGTCGCGGAACGCAAGGACACCCCCACCCCGGGACCACGTCCGCCCGCGTCCTCTCCCCGGGATCGCCGGCCGCCGGACCGGTCGACGACGAAGCTGCCGGGAGAGGCTGCGGTCGAACGTATGGTCGAATGCTAGGTGGTGTCAGCGGGCAAGTGGTGTCGACACGACGGAGTGGAGGTCACGAAGTCGGTGGGTTTGGGCGACGGCGACGAGCACCGGCACGATCAGCGCCATGCCGGCGATCGTCACCACCCCCACCAGCACGCACAGCCCCACCAGCAGCCAGGTGACCAGCGCGCGTTCCGGCGCCTGCCAGACCAGCCGCACCGACCGGGCCGCGAGTCGCGCGGGCGACAGGGAGGGGTCGGCGGCGAACAGCGGGCCCCAGTACGTCCCGCACACCGACCAGACCAGCACGCCCAGCGTCAGCACCGTCACCAGCGGAGTGAGCCCGGCCGCCGAGGCGGCCCACGCCGACCACACGAGGACGCCGAACGTTCCATAGAGCGGGGCCAGGGCGCGCAGGGCGGGTACGCCGAGCTCACGGAGGAGTTCGGTGGCCAGCCCGAGGTCGACGTGCTGACCCCGGCAGGCCGAGGCGGCGACGCCGTACACCACGGCGGTGGCCGGCGGCAGCGCGGTCGCGCTGACCAGCCCGAGCACCACCCGCAACCAACCCGGCAGCCCGGTGAACGCCAGCGCCACCACGCCGGGCGCGAGCACCGCCGCCCAGGCGAGGTTGGTCATCACCATCCGCTCCACCTGGTCGGCGACGGTCGCGAAGGTCGCCCAGCTCGGGCTCCGGCGTTCGTCACCGGGCCCGATGTCATCCAGGAACGGCACCGGCGGCCTCCTGCCCACTCGAGGGGTTCGCGCCGGCGGCGACCGGCGCGTCCGGGGCCAGCAGCGACGCGCCGGTCTCGGCGTCGAACAGATGCGCCTTCGCCATGTCGACGCCGAGCGGGATCTCCTGGTCGAGGTAGCTGTTCGGCACCCGTACCTTGAACGTCGCCACGAAGTCCTGACCCTCCGAGCCGCCCGACCCGCCCGGCCCGCTCGGCCCCGCCGGCAGGCTGAGGTAGACCGTGCTGCCGGCGGACGTGGGCTCGACCAGGTTGACCACGCCGTGGATGGTGTTGTCCTCGGTGACCTCGAACGGTGCCATCCGCGGCACGTGCAGGTGTTCGGGCCGCACGCCCAGCTTTACCGGCCGGTCGACGTGCCGGCGCAGCCGTTCGGTCACGCTGCGATCCAGCGGCAGCCGCAGGCCCGCGCCCTCGACCACCAGCCCGTCGCCCTCGCCGCGCACCACCATGTCGAAGAGGTTGATGCTCGGCGTGCCGATGAAGTACGCCACGAACAGGTTGGCGGGGTGGTCGTACAGCTCCGCCCCGGTGCCGACCTGCTGGATCCGGCCGGCGTTCATCACCGCGATCCGGTCACCGAGCGCCATCGCCTCGGACTGGTCGTGGGTGACATAGACGGTGGGCCGGCGCTTCTCCCGGTGCAGGGTGAGGATGTCCTCGCGCGCCTGGTAGCGCAGCTGGGCGTCCAGGTTCGACAGCGGTTCGTCGTAGAGGTACAGCTCCGCGTCGCGCACCATCGCCCGCGACAGCGCCACCCGCTGGCGTTCACCGCCGGACAGCTGCCGCGGCTTGCGGGCCAGCAGGTGGTCGATGCGGAACGTCGCCGCCGCGGCCGGTACGGCGTTGCGGACCTCCGCACGCGGCGTACGCCGGGACCGCAGGCCGTAGGCGATGTTCTCGAACACCGTCAGGTGCGGCAGGATCGCGTAGTCCTGGAAGACCATCGCGATGTTGCGGTCCCGCGGCCTGATCTCGTTGACCAGCCGCTCGCCGAAGCGGATCTCCCCCGAGCTGACGGGTTCCAGGCCGGCGAGCAGCCGCAGCGTCGTCGTCTTGCCGCAGCCGGACGGGCCGACCAGGACGAGCAGCTCACCGGCGGCGATCTCGAAGCTCACCCCGTCGACGGCGCGTTTCTCCGCGAACTGCTTGACCAGGTTGTCCACCGCGATCGCGTTCACCGTGCCGCTCCTCCTCGTTCCGGTGCCGTGTCAGAACAGTTCGAGTACGCCGGGGACATGGTGCGGCTCCTCTCCGTCGGCGGCGAACACGTACGCCCGCTCCCAGTCCGGGGTGATCGCCACCTCGGCCCGGTCGGGATAGTCGACGGGCGCGGTCACAGCGACGTTGGCCTCGCCCAGGTGGCCGTACAGGAAGCTCGCCCGCTCGGTGGGGATCCGCTCGCGGTGGCGTATCCGCAGCGGCGCTCCGTCGGAGGTGTCCAGCAGCCAGCCCTCCGGCCGTACGCCGACCCGCACGGGACCGGTCGGCAACGAGCCGGCGAGACCGTCCGGCAGCTGCCAGGTGCCTCCGGGAACGGTGACCCGGCCCGCCTCGATCGCCGCCGGGATCACCGCCATCGGCGGGGCACCGACGAACGTCGCCACGAACAGGTTCGCCGGCGTGGAGTACAGCTCGTCGAACGTGCCGACCTGCTCGATCCGGCCGCCGCGCATCACCGCGATCCGGTCGCCCATGAAGATGGCTTCCTGCTGGTCGTGGGTGACATACAACGTGGTGATCGCGAACTTTCGCAGGAGCTTGCGGATCTCCACCCGGGTGCGTTCGCGCAGCTTCGCGTCCAGGTTGGAGATCGGCTCGTCCATGAGGAACAGCTGCGGCTCGCGGACGATGCACCGCCCGATCGCCACCCGCTGCTGCTCCCCGCCGGACAGCGTGTCGGGCACCCGGCCGAGCAACTGCTCGAACCCGATGCCCATCCGCTCGGCGGTCTCCCGGGTGCGCTGCTCGGCCTCCTCCTCGGTGCGGTCGTGCACCTCGAAGTAGTAGGCCAGGTTGCCCTTTCCCTTCATCGACGGGTAGAGCGCGTAGTCCTGGAAGACCATGCCGACACCGCGTTCCTGCGGGCGGACGTGGGTTACGTCCTGGCCGTTGTAGAGGATCCGGCCGGAGTCGGGGTACTCCAGTCCCGCGACCACCTTGAGCAAGGTGGACTTGCCACATCCGGACGAGCCCACCACGCTGACCGTCTCCCCCTCGGCGAGGGACAGGCTCACGCCGTCCAGCGCCGGGCGTTCCTCGCCGTGCAGGTCGACCACCCGCTCGGCCTGGTAGCGCTTGCGCACCTGCTCGATCTCGATCGACGCCATCGGCGGTCCTCACTTCAGGCCGCGCAGGCGGATGCCGCGCAGCAGGTACTCACGGCAGACGATGAACGCGATGAACACCGGCAACGACTGCAGGATGCCGAGCACCATCAGGCCGTTCCACGACATGCCGGCGGACAGGATCTGCTGCATCTGCTGGGCCGCCGCACTGGCCTGGTTGGCGTCCGTCGCGCCCGCCTGGGTGAACTTCTGCAACAGGTTGTAGATCTCCACCGAGGCCGGCATCTTGTCCGGACTCTGCAGCACCACCAACGGCCACAGGAACTGGTCCCACGCTCCGCTGAACGCACCCCAGATCGCCACGGCGTACACGGGAACGCTCATCGGCAGCACGATCCGGCGGAAGATGTTGAACTCCGACCCGCCGTCCACCCGGGCCGCCTGGATCACCGAGTTCGGGATCGTGTCGAAGAACCCCTTGAAAAGAAGGAAGTTGAACGCCTGGAAGACGATCGGCAGGATCACCGCCCAGTGCGTGTCCCAGATCCGTACGTTGGGCCAGACGAGGGTGTCGCTGCCGAAGAACGACGGCGCGTCCGGAAGGGCGAACGGGAAGTTGCGGGTCAGCAGGTAGTTCGGGATCAGGGTGAGTGCTGCCGGCATCATCAGCGTGCCGATGAAGAACAGGAAGGACCAGCGGGCCAGCGGCCCGGTCTGCAACTTCGAGTTGGCGTACGCCGCGAGCGAGGTGATCGGGATGCCCAGCACCAGCACCCAGAAGGTGATGTTCACCGAGTTCAGGAAGAACTTCCAGAACGGTCCGTCCATCAACGTCGTGGCGGCGGTGTTGCCGCCCTGGACCAGGCTCACCACCAGCCGCCAGCCGGCGACGGTGCCGTCGTGCGGCCACCAGGTCGGCGGGAACTGCAGCACCTCCTGGCCGGACTTGAACGACGTGATCAGCATGAAATAGAAGGGAAACAGGTGCAGGGTGATGCCGAGGCACAGGAACGCCACGACCAGCCACCAGGCGATCCGCAGCATCGGCTGCCTGCGCCCCACGCGTGGGAAGAGCATGTCTTCGGTCCTCCTACCGGTCTACTGGTCCGTGGCCTACTGGTCGGGGTCCTCGCGGAAGAACCTGCGCTGGATGACCACCAGCACCATGGTCACCACGAACAAGAAGACGCCGAGTGCGGTCGCGTCGGCGTAGCGCAGGCTGCGCATGAGCTCGTAGAGGTACATCACGACCGTGCGGCTCGCACCGCCGGGCCCACCGCCGGTCATGATGAGCGGGAACTCGAACGCCTGCGAGGATCCGATCACCGCGAAGATCAGCAGCATCGAGATGACCGGTCGCAGCCGGGGCAGCGAGATCGTCCAGATCTTGCGCCAGAAACCCGCACCCTCGATCTCGGCCGCCTCGTAGTAGGAGGCCGGAATCCCTTGCAGGGTTGCCATGTAGATAAGCCCCGGCCCGAAGAACAGGATGCCGGGGAACACCAGCCAGAACAGCACCTGGTTGCCGCTGTTGAGGAACGGCTGCGGCGACAGGTGCAGCACCTCCGTGGCCACCCACTGGAACAGGCCGTACTGCGCGTTGAACATGTAGCGGAACAACAGCGTGCTGGCGATTCCCGACAGCGGCAGGAACCACAACAGCATCATCCAGCGGATGTGCCGCCGCGGCATCTCCATCAACAGGATCGCCACCACGACCGGGATCATGAACGTCAGCCCGATGCTCAGCACCGTGTAGATCGCGGTGACCTTGAACGCTTCGCCGACCAGCGGGTCACGCCACATCCGCAGGTAGCTCGTCAGCCCGGTGAACTCCACCGGACCGCGGAAGCGGGCGTTGGTGAAGCTGATGACGAACGCCATCAGCAGCGGGTACCAGCCCCACGACAACTGGAAGAGGAACGCCGGTGTGACGAACAGCGCTCCCTCCAGCCGGCGCCGGCGGCTCAGCTTGGGCGCGGCCGCGGTGGCCTGGCCCTGCGGGCCCTGAGGGGTCCCGGCGCCGGGCGCATCGGTCAGCGCGGTCGACGCGGTGCCCTGACGGGCCGCGGGGTTCGGGGTGTTGTCGGGGTTCTGGCCGGAGCCCGAGGCCCCGGGAATCACTCGTTCACCAGTCATCGGTGCCGCTCATCCCTTCAGGGCCGGCAGGACGGAGTTCTGGTACCACGGCGAGAAGACGTCGCGGTGGTAGTCCGGTGCGTTCTCCCGCCAGTAGGTGTCGTGCGCACCGAAGTAGTCGCGCGCAGCCTTGACGAAGTCCGGGTCGGAGGTGCTGGAGGAGAAACTGCGCGCCTGGGCGTTCATCGTCGCCTCCATCTTCGCCAGGTCACCGCGCAGGTCGAGGGTGCCGCGTTCGTTCGCCCACCGCGAGGTCATGTCGTCGCGCGCGGTTCCGGTCGGCCCGGGGCTGAGCTCGGCCGGGAAGTAGAACGCCTCGTTCGGCACCAGCGGGATCTTCGAGGCCCGGCGTACCTGATCCATGAACGGCTTGCCCCACGCGTCGTCGGGAGTGACCGGCATCTGCTCCACCAGCCCGGCGAACAGCGGCATGAAGTCGGCGCTGTCGAAGACCCGCTTGGCATCCTTGGTGGCCGCGTAGGTCGCCTTCTTCTGCTCCACCCAGCCGGGACCCTTCATCCACGCGTGCAGGCTGATCGCCTTGTCCAGCGCGAGGTCGTCCATGTCGGGTGAGAAGCCGACGAGGTCCACCTGCCCCTGGGTGGTGCCGGTGCGCCCGTTCAGGCCGATCGGCTGGGTCATCCACCCCACGACGTCCTCGATCGGCTTCTTCAGCCGGGCGGCCAGGTCGGCCGGTGCGGTGTCGCTGCCCGGTGTGTTGGCGAAGAAGATCACCGTGTTGTTGTGCATCGCGGCGTCGCCGCGGACGAACGCCGCCAGCGTGTCGCCGTCGCCCATGCTCACGTCCGCGAGCACGCTCTTGTCCTTGAAGACCATGTCCCGCATGCCCTGGATCAGCGGCACCCAGCGGTCGACGCCGGACATGTAGTCCCAGCGCCAGTTCCAGTTCGTCGACGGTGCGGGCAGCTTGGCGTGGTAGTCCATGCCGTCCGCGCTGAGCCGCATGTTCAGGCCCCAGCCCTGCAGGACGATTCCCTTGCGCTTGCCCTTGGTCAGTCCCTTGGCCAGCGTGCGTACGTCGTCCCAGGTCCAGTCCGGCGTCGGTTCCTTCAGCCCCAGCTCACGCACCAGGTCGACGCGGTAGTGCAGGCCGGTCCCGACGTTGTAGATCCACGGCGCGGCGTAGAACTTCCCGTCGACCTGCCACTTCTCCCAGATGGGCTTGACGTAGCTCGCCAGCTTGCCGGCGATGTCGTGGGTCTTCAGGTGTTCGGTCACGTCGGCGGACAGCCCCTGTGCCATCGCCGAACGCACCGCCTGGCGGTTCCAGCCACCGAGCACGTCGCCGGGGAACATCGACGGGGCGGTGCCACCGGTGATCGCGGTGGACAGCGTCTGCTGGTTCCACACGTCCAGCTTGACGTCCTGGATGGTGACGCCGGGGTTCTTGTCCATCCACGCGCCGAGCACGTCGGCGTAGGACTTCGTTCCCGCGTTGGCCTTCTGGTCCTTCTTCGTCGGCATCGGGCCGTAAGGCCAGCCGCCCGACGTCTTCAGGACGACATGGCCGTCGGTGCTGGCACCCCGGCGCGCGCACGAGCTCAGCAGGCCGCCACCCGCGGCGAGGAAGGTTCCCGACGCCATCAGCGACAGCATCTGCCGTCGGGTCGGCGCGGCGGCGTACCCCTTCGGCGCAGGTGTTCTCGGACTTGCGGGATCGGTGTTCATCGTCCCCTCCTCGTCGGAATCGCGGTCCACACGCCGCCGCCGGCGAGCAGGACGAGGAGCTCGTCGCCGCGGCCGGCAAGGTCGTACGCCGACGCGGGATCCGGGCCGTCCTCGACGCGGCGCCAGTCGGTGTCGCTGCCGGTGTCGGTGCTGGTGTCGGTGCTGTGCTCGAGGTCGTACGTCCACAGCCCGTCGCCGGTGAGCGCGGCCAGGCCGTCCGGAGTACCGGTCATCGCCCGTACTCCCGTGTCGAAGGTGGTGAGCTGCTTCCACCCGCCATCGTCACCGCGGACGATCACCAGCCGCCCGATGCCGAGGACGGCCGGGCCCCCGGCCCCCGCCCGGGCGAAGTGCACCTGCGGCCACGCCGTCTCCGCGGTGAGCTGCTGCCGCCACGTCCGGCCTCCGTCGGCGGAGTCGAAGACGGTGACGAGGTTGCGCCGGTGGTCGAAGGTCGCCGCCACGAGGTCGTCGCCGCCGACCCAACCCAGTGCGGTGAGCGGGAAGGTGCCGAACGGCGCCGGCCGCTGCTGCCACGTACGCCCGGCGTCGGCACTGTGCAGCAGCATGTCGCCGTGCCGGGCCGGCGCGGCCCATCCGCGCCCGTCCGCGGCGAACGCCAACCGGCCGACCTCCCCGGCACTCCCCTCCACCACCAGGGTCCAGTCGACGTCGGCCGGCGTCCGCCGCAGGAGCCCGTCCGGCCCGGATGCCAGCAACGCGCCGTCGGACGCGACGCCCAACCCCAGCAGGGGAAACGGCACATCGGCCACCGGCTCCCAGGCGCCCGGCGCGGCCGGCGCGGTCAGCGCGGCCGGCCGGACGATTCCCGACCGCGGACCGGCGAGCAGCGGGCGACCGTCCCACCAGACCAGCCGATCCAGGTCGGCGGTGGAGGGGACGCCGACCTCGGACCAGGTGTGCCCGTCGTCGTGGCTGACCAGCAGGCCGGTGTCTATGCCGGCGTACGTCGCCGTGCCGTCGGCCAGCAGGCAGTGCACCGTTGTTCCGGCCGCCGTTGTCGCGGCCACCGTCGTTGCAGCCGCCGTCTCGCTCCAGCCGGTGCCGTCGGTGGAGCGCCACACTCCCCTGCCGGACGTACCGGCGAGCAGCGTTCCGGACGCGGTCGCGACCAGCGCGGTGACAGGTGCGGGGAGCGAGCCCAGCGGTGACCAGGTTCGTCCGTCGTCGGCGGAGCCCCACAGCCGACCGGACTCCAGTCCGGCGACGACCGAGCCGTCCGCCCTCGACGCGAACGCCGCCACCGGTGCGTCGGGACCCGGTGCGTCGGGACCCGACGCGTCCGGGCGGGTGCGTCCGGTCCGCCGCCAGGCCCGGCCGGAGTTGTCGCCGGCGAACACGCCCTCCGGCGTACCGGCGAGCAACCGGCCGCCGGGCGTACGGACCAGCGCGGTGACCTCGGTGTCGGCCAGGCCGAACACCGGCTGCCACGTCCGCCCGCCGTCCACGCTGCGGAGTACGCCGTCCCCGAGCGTGGCCGCGAGGGCGACGTTGCTGTCGGCATTGCCTTCCTCGTGGTCGGACGCCGCCGAGTCCACGTCCGCCGCCGGCACGTCGAGGAACGCCACCACGGGCGCACCACTCCCCTGCACCTGCGCGAGATCCCACGCGTCGCCGGTACGGCGGGCGATCCCCTCCGCGCCGCCGGCGAGCAGCCGGCCCGCCACGGCACCGAGCGCGGCCACACAGGTCAGCGGGCCGTCCACGCCGGCCGCGCCGTCCACGCCGGTCGCGCCGATCGACACCACCCCGCCGACTCCGCCCAGCCACAACTCCTCCGGGCGAGGACCCCTCGCGGCCGACAGGATCGGGCTCGCCGGTTCACCCACGGCCGCTCACCACCGACGCCGACACCAGGACGCCCGCCGTGGCGCCGGCCGCCTCCACCGCTGCGACGGCCACGCCCGCGACGTCGAACACACCGGCCGCTCGCATCGGCAGGCAGCGATCGGTGAGTACGTCGATGCCGTGGCCGGGCCCGAGTGCGCGGACCGCGGCCAGGGCGACCCGGGGGTCGCGGGCGCCGGCGTTGGCGACCAGGCGGAGGAACGGCGCCTCCAGGGCCGCCGCCACCGCGTCCATGCCGGCGCCCCGGTCGGGGTCGGTGCAGTGCGCCCACGCCGTGCGGACGGCGTCCACGCAGTCCAGGTAGGCCACCCCGCCGCCGGTCACGACGCCCTCCCGCAGCGCGGTCCGGGCCAGCCGCACCGCCCGCCGGGCCGTGCGCAAACGGTCGTCGCGTTCGGCCTCGGTCGCAGCACCCACCCGGACGGCGCCGACCCGGCCGAGCAGGCGCGCCTGGCGCAGCCACATCCGGTCGGCGGTACGCGTGGACGCCTCCGAGCCGTCGTCGAGTTCCCAGGCCCGGGTACGCAGCCGGGCGGCCAGGTCGGTGAGCGCGCCCCGGTCGCCCTCGCCGCCCGCTACGGACATGTGCCCGGCCCGCACGACGGCGCGCCGCGCCCGGCCGGCGTACGCCGGGACGAACCGCTCCGGCGGCGGGCCGAACTCCGGCGACAGCACGGTGGCACCGGTGAGCAGGGCCAGGTCGGCGAGGTCCTCACCCTGCCGGACCCCGGCCGTGGTGAGGACGACCGGCGCACTCACCACCAGCCCGCGGCGGTCGTTCAGCAGACACGTGGTGGCCGCGCCGCCGGTCACGTCCCGGGCCACCAGCAGCAACGGCGGCCGGCCGGGCAGCGCCCGCACGGCCTCCAGGATCGGGACGACCTGCGCCGGTTCGTCGAGTACGACGTCCGCGACCACCACCGCCGGGTCGACCAGGGTCAGCTCGGTGTGCGAGCCACCGAACGCGCCACCGCCGGACAGCAACTCCGGCCCGGCCGGACGGGCGGGCCACCGGCTGCCGTCCACGTAGTCGTGAGCGACGCCGGTACGTACGGACTCCTCCACCACGACCGCCCCGTCGGGCCCCAGCACGTCCAGCAGTTCCCCGACCGCGCCGGCCAGCGCCCGGTCGCCGCTGGCGGCCGTGACCAGGCCGGCCAGGTCGTCCGGCCCCTCGACCGGGCTCGCCTGGCCCTTCAGCGCGTCGGCGGCGCATCCGACCGCGGCCGTGATCCCCTCGCGGACCAGCACCGGATTGGCGCCGGCGGCCACCATCCGGTGCGCGTGCCGGACGATCGCCGCGGTCAGCACCGCGGTGGTGGCGCCGCCGTCGCCGTGCCGGCCGACCACCGTGCGTACCGCCTCACGCAGCAGCGCCGCGCCCGCGTTCGCGCCGCGCCCGGGCAGGGTGGTGACCCGGCGGGCGATGGTCGCCGCGTCGTCGAGACCCTCGGCGGTCCCGCCGCCCGCGTCGTTCAGCACCACGCCCCGGGACGGACCGAGGGTGAGCGCGAGCAGCCGGGCGAGGGTGTCGAAGCCGGCCATGAGGGCGGCCTCGGACCGGTCGGCGGGCGTGGCGGACCGGTCGCCAGCCGTGGCGGACGCGGCGGTCATGGCACCAGCGCCTGTTCGCTGTCGTGGTCGAACAGCCGCAGGCCCTCCGGAGCGACGTCCAGGCGTACGGAGTCACCCGGGGCGAGCGAACCCTCCTCGCCGGCCCGGAAGATCGCGGCCATCGACCGGCCCGCGGTCCTCAGCCGGACCACCGTCTCCCCGATCAGCGGCTCCACGTCGGTGACCTCACCGGTGATCGCCGCGTCCCCGTCGGCGGCCGGCACCAGCGCGTCCGGGCGGATCCCCACCGTCACCTGCTCCTTGCCGTACCGCGACAGGGTGTCGCTCCACGCCGACGGCAGCGAGAAGGCGGTGCCCGAGCCGTTGGGACCGCCCGGGCCGTCCGAGCCGTGTGCGACGTACGCACCGTTCACCGGCCGCAGCCGGGCGGGCAGCAGGTTCATCGGCGGTGACCCGACGAAGCCCGCGACGAACACGTTGGCGGGCCGGTCGACGAGCTCGTCCGGCGGGCCGATCTGCTGCACCCGGCCGTCGGCCAGCACCGCCACCACGTCGCCCATCGCGAACGCCTCGGTCTGGTCGTGGGTGACGTAGACGCTGGGGCGGCCCTTGTCGCGGTGCAGGGCGAGGATGTCGCGGCGCAGCCGGTACCGCAGCTTCGGGTCCAGGTTCGACAGCGGTTCGTCGAAGAGGTACGCGTCGGCGTCCTTCACCATCGCCCGGCCGAGCGCCACCCGCTGCTGCTCGCCACCGGACAGGTCGGTGATCGGTGAGCTGAGCAGCGGGCCGAGGTCGAGCCGGTCCGCTGCCGCCCGGATGCGGCGTTCGATCTCGTCCTTGGGCACACCGCCGCGTGCCTGCAGCCCGTACGCCATGTTGCCGAAGACGTCCATGCTGGGATACAGGCCGTACTCCTGGAAGACCATCCCGAGGTTGCGGTCCCGCGACGGCAGCGAGGTCACCACCCGGCCGCCGATGACGACGTCGCCCGCGTCGGGATGTTCCAGTCCGCACACGATCCGCAGGGTGGTGGTCTTCCCGCAGCCGGACGGGCCGAGGAGTACGAAGAACTGCCCGTCCTCGACCGTGAACGACATTCCGTCCACCGCCCGGTGGTCACCGAGCTGCTTCACCAGGCCGCGTACCTCCAGGGTGGGCACGGCAACCACTCCTTCCGGGTCAGTTGGCTGGGTCGGTTGGCTGGGTCGGTTGGCTGGGTCAGGTGGGCTGGGTCAGGTGGCCGGTGCGTTCGCGACGACTTCGCGCATGCCCGCCCACTCCCGCCAGATGTCGGTCATGCACTCCCAGCGCACCGACTGGTGGTCGACGTGGCTGAGCCGGAAGAAGATCGCGTACCGGATGTGCGGGGAGGCGTTGCCGGCGATGCCGTGCCCGAGCTGGTAGTGGGCGAGCACCGCGTCACCGGCCCGGGCGGTGACCTGCTCCGGCTCGGCCACCTCCACCTCCGGCATGCCGTTCAGCAGGGAGTCCGGGCCGTGCTCGCGGAAGTAGCTTTCGTACTGGCGGTGGCTGCCCGGCCAGACGGTGAAGTTGCCGGCATACGACGTGGGCACGTCGCTGAGGAACACCCCGACCAGCGCGGTGAAGTTGGCGATCGTCCCCTTGGGCACACCGTTGTGCGGGCTGTACATGCCGTCGATGTGGGCGTGCGGGTCGTGCGGTGTGCCGGCGGCGGGGAAGCGCAACGCGATCTGGCCCGCGTTCACCGGTGCGATCGCGCCCTCACCGATCGCGGACTCGGCGACCTCCCACAGCGGTGACCGGTGCAACAGGTCGGTGATGGCCGGTGAGGTCTGGAGTTCCGGGGTGTACGACCGGGACCGGAAGGTCACCAGTTCGTCGGGATGGATGCCCTCGGAGCCGAGCGAGCCGTTGATCGCCCGCAAGGCCGCGTTGACAAGCTCGCTGGGAACGATCCCAGGCAGGCGAACCAGCCCGTCGTCGTACAACGCCTGCTTGTGGGCCGTGGTCAGCCGCATCAGTCGATCACCCTTGTGTGATGGAGGTTGTGGAGGTTGTCGCGGTGGTTCCGGTGGTTCCGGTGGTTGCCGTCACCGGCTCGTACGGCGGCGCCGGCGGGTTGCGCGGCGCGGTTGACCCACGGACCACCAGGTGGACGCCGACCCGGGTCTCCCGCCAGCCCATGTGCGGAAAGCGCAGCCGCTCGGTGAGGTTCCACACCGCCTGCATGCCGAGCAGTTCCTTGTCGACGGCGATGGTGGTGAGCCCGGGGACGCTGTGCGCGGCCATCGCGATGTCGTCGTAACCGATCACCGAAACGTCGGTGGGCACGGCGATCCCGCGTTCGCGGAGCAGGTCGATGGCACCAAGGGCGGTGTTGTCGTTGCCGCAGAAGACCGAGGTCGGCGGCACCGGCAGATCCAGCAGGGCGGCCATCTCCTCCCTCCCGCTCTCCGCGCTCAACCGGCCGCCGCGAACGTAGGCCGGGTCGGCCGGGACGCCGTACTCCGCCAGCGCCTGGTGGTATCCGGCCAGCCGCGCGGTGATCGAGTACGCCGTCGACGGTCCGGTGATGATGGCCGGCGGTGGGTTGCGGTGCCCCAGGTCGAGCAGGTGGGTGGTGGCCAGGTAGCCGCCACGGTGGTCGTCGGCACGTACGCAGTCCACGGGCAGGTCCTCGACCAGGTGGTCGATCAGCACGCAGGGCGTCCCGGTCTCCAGCAACCTCTCCACGTACCGCTGTTCGTGGTAGCCGGCCAGCAGCAGCCCCTGCGCCTGCCGGCGGCGCAGCACCAACGGCAGCGCGCGGCTGTCACGATCACCGTCGTGCAGGGTCTCCATCACCAGCGACACCCCGAGGGCGGCGATCGCCGACTGCGCACCGTAGAGAACCGGACCGTAGAAGGGGTTGGCCGGGCCGACGTAGTGCTCGCCACGAGCCAGCAGGCCGAACGCCGAAACGCCAGCGGCCAGTGACTCCGCCGGCCGCCGGCGTGGTTGGTAGCCGATTTCCTCCGCGGCGGCCAGAACCGCCTTTCGGGCCTGTTCGGAAACGGCCGCATTACTGGTGAACACACCGGAGGCGGTCCCGATAGAAACACCTGCGCGCGCGGCGACCTCCCGCAGTGTCGACCGCCGCCGTGCACCCATTCAGACCCCTCGGGTTTCACTGAACATTCAGTAACCCCTGCCTGCGTGGAGGTTACGTGCACATGTCGGTGACGGGGAACGCCGCTGTCCCATCGTGGACAGGACCCGGGCAAGCGCTTTCGCGTTCATTTCGACAAGTGAAGAGAACACTGAAAGTTCAGCCGTATTCGGCCGTCTGAAACCAGCTACGAACTTCCCGGAAAAGGCCTCACGCGGTCGACAATGTGGCCATGCCGAAAAGCGTTCGCCATTCGGCGGTGTGGCCGCGATGAGCCCCTACACCGGCCCCGTCGTCGACGCACACCACCACGTGTGGGACCTGGCTCTGGGCGGCCAGCCGTGGCTGGTGGACGACCCGATGATCGCGTTCCGGTACGGCAACTACGGGCGGATCCGCCGCGACTACCTGCCCCCGGACTTCCGCACCGACACCGCCTCGGTGGCCGACCTCGGGCTCGACGTGGTGGGCAGCGTCTTCGTGGAGACGGAGTGGCGCGTCGACGACACACTGTCCGAGATCGCCTGGGTGAGCGGACTGGCCGAGAAGACGGGCGTGCCCAGCGTGGTCGTCGGGCACGCGGTACTGAACTCATCCGGCATCGCCGAGCACCTGGCGGCAGTCGCCGCCGCACCACTCACCCGCGGGATCCGGCACAAGCCCGGCGGCGCGGCCACACCGGACCGGGCATCGGCCGAACCCACGATGATGACCGACCCGCGCTGGCGGGCGGGCTTCGCGCGGCTGGCACCGCTCGGACTGCACTACGAACTCCAGGTGCCGTGGTGGCACCTGCACGAGGCGGCCGACCTCGCGGCGGAGTTCGACCAGACCCCGATGGTGATCAACCACACCGGGCTGCCCGCCGACCGTTCGCCGGCTGGGTTGGCCGGCTGGCGCGACGCGATGCGGCTGGTGGCGGAAAAGCCCAACGTGTACTGCAAGATCTCCGGCCTGGACATGCCGCGCACCACCTGGACGCCGGAGCTGCAACGAGAGGTCGTGCTCACCACCCTGGAGCTGTTCGGCTCGCAGCGGTGCATGTTCGCCAGCAACTTCCCGGTGGACGCGCTGTGGGCGACGTACGCACAGATCTTCGGTGGCTTCCAGGACCTCACCGCCGACCTGTCCGCGAGCGAACAACGCGCGGTCTTCTTCGGCACCGCGTGTGACTTCTACCGCATCGGCCCGGACCGCCTGTGGCCGGCGCCGAACGCCGGCTGACCGCGCACTGCCTTCTCAGTCGCCGACCGCCTCAGTCGCCGACCGCCTCAGTCGCCGGCCTCCTCGGGGACGCCGGCGATGAGTGCCTCCAGGCCGTCGGCGTCGAGCAGGTCGACGGGCCGGACGGTCCGGTTGTGGCGTACGTAGTGGAACGCGGCCCGCACCTGCCCCAGCGGCAGCCCGGTCAGCCGGGCCCAGGCCAGCCGGTACGCCGCCAACTGCACCGTGCGGGCGGCCTCGTCCTCGGCGTCTCGAGGAGGACGCCCGGTCTTCCAGTCCACCACCTCGATCGCGGTCACCGGTTGGCCGCCGACGATCGCAGTCACCGGCGAGTCGCCGCCGTTCGCCGAGCGGGAGCGGCCGTTCGCCGCGTCGGCACCCCGGACCGGGAACACCGCGTCGGCGCGGCCACGGACGACCACGCCGCCGACCAGGAGCTCGAACGGCACCTCGACCTCGAGCGGGTCACGGTCGGCCCACTCCGAGGCGAGGAACGCCTCCTGCAGGGCGATCAGGTCGTCGTCCGGCTCGGCCTCGGCATCGGCCGAACCGGGCAACTCGTCGATGTCGAGCAACTGCGGCAGGCCGTACCGCGACTCCAGCCAGGCGTGAAACGCGGTGCCCCGCCGGGCCAGCGGGTTGGGGGCGTGCGGAACCGGCCGGCGGATCGACCGCGCCAGCGCCTCCGGCTCCCGCCGCAACTGCACCAGCTGGCTGACCGAGAGCCGGTCGGGCAGGGTGACGACGATCTCGTCGCGGTTCACCCGGCGGGCGCGTTCGGTGAGCAGGAGGTCGACGTCACGCTGCCACTCCAGGGCGGCCTGCGCCACCTCGGCGGGAAGCTCCCGCTCGGCCGCGAGCTCGGCCTTGGACCGGCGTACGAGCTCGGCACCCATCTCCAGCTCCGAGCGGCGCTGCGGGGTGAGCGGGTCGTAGGGCCAGGCGTGCCGGCGCGGCTGCGCGGTCAGCGGGTTGCCTGCCTCCAGGTCGACCTCGCCGTGCCAGATGCCGACCTTCCCGGCACCGGCTCGGCAGGCGTCGGCGATCTCCAGGAGATACTCCCCCGGCTCCCGTGGCCGCTGGGTCTCGTCCCAGCGGTAGCCGGAGCAGACCAGCAGCTGCCGCGCCCGGGTGACCGCGACATAGGCGAGCCGGCGCTCCTCGATCCGGGCGCGCTCGCCGCAGTCCTCCACGAACTGGTCGAACGCCTCCTTGACCTCCTTCTGGTCCAGCGCGTGCTCGACGTCGAGCACCGGCAGCGCGTCCCGGTCTCCGCGCAGCGGGAACGGCAGCGCGCCCAGGTCGGTCAGCCAGGCCTTGTCCTTCGCACCGGCCGTCGGGAACACGCCCTCCACCAGGCCCGGCACGAACACGACGTCCCACTCCAGGCCCTTCGCGCCGTGCACGGTGAGGACCTGGACCCGCTCCTCGGCGACCTCCACCTGCCCGGGCTCCAGGCCGCGTTCCTCGGTGTCGGCCGCGTCGAGGAAGGCGAGGAACGCCGCCACCGAGACGCCCTCCCCGCTCTCGGCGAACCCGACGGCGACGTCGAGGAAGGCGTCCAGGTCGGCCCGGCTCACCGCGACGTCACCGGTCCGGGCGGCGATCTCCACGTCCAGGCCGAGAGTGCGCACGACGTCGGCCACCAGGTCGACCAGCGGCTGCGCGGCCCGCCGGCGCAGCGACCGGAGCTCGTGGGCGAACAGCGTGAGCCGCCGGCGGCCCTCCGGGGAGAACCAGCCGTCGGCGGGTGCGGTGTCCACCGCGTCGAGGGCGTCGATGATGCTGGCGTTGTCCACGTCGTCGGGATCGGCCTGTTCGGCGGACTCCGCGGGTTCGGTCGACCCGGCTGAGCCGACCGAGCCGGCCGGCTCCGACGTGGCGGCCTTCTCGCCCACTTCCGTGAGAGCGTGGCCACCGCCCGGCTCCGCTCCGGACGCCTCGGCCGACCCAGCTGAACCCGGCCCGTCACCCGCCCCGGCCGAGCCGCCCACGCCACCGGCAAACCCGGGACCGGCAGCCAGCCGTCGAGCCCACCGGCCCAGCGCGTCCAGGTCCCGCGGACCGATCCGCCACCTGGTCCCGGTGAGCAGCCGCATCAGTGCGTCTCCGCGCCCGGGGTCGGCGAGCACCCGAAGGGTCGCCACCACGTCGGTGACCGCGGGCGCCGACAGCAGACCGCCGACCCCGACCACCTCCACCGGCAACCCGGCGGCTCGCAACTCGTGGGCCAGCCGGTCGATCTGGCTGCGGCGCCGGACCAGCACCGCGACCGTACGCCCCGGCTTCCCCTTGGCGCGGTTGTCCGCGTCGGCGTCCCACACCGCCCGCGCGCGGGCCGCCACGTCGGCCGCCTCGTCGTCGACCGTGTGGTGCAGCGACACCACCACCCTGCCCTTGGGGTTGGCCGGATGCGCGGCCAGCTCACGTACGTCAAGACCGCCTTGACGCAGTGGCGTCGCGAGGACGTTGGCCACCTCGAGCACCGAGGCGCCGTTGCGGAAGCTGGTAGTGAGCGACCGGGTCGGCGCCGGGTTGCCGTCGGAGGTGCGGAAGTGACTGCCGAACGACGTCAGCGTCGCCGCGCTGGCGCCCCGCCAGCCGTAGATGGACTGGCACGGGTCGCCGACGGCGGTGACCGGGTGACCGGTGCGGCCACCGAAGAGTCCGCGCAGCATCGCCAGCTGGGCGTGGCTGGTGTCCTGGTACTCGTCCAGCAGCACGACCGGGTAGCGCTCGCGTTCCCGCTCGCCGACCTCCTCGAACTCCTCAGCCAGCCGGGCGGCCAGCGCGGCCTGGTCGGCGAAGTCCACCGCCTCCCGGCGGCGCTTCTCCGCCTCGAACGCCTGCACCAGCGGCAGCAACGCGACCCTGGCCTGCTGGCGGGCGAGCGCCTCCGCGACGTTGCTGTACAGCGCCTTGCGGGTGCGGGCGACCGCGGGCTTGCTGGTCACCGCGGCCACCAGGTCGGCGGTGAAGGCGGCGACCTGCTCGGCGGTCACCAGGTGGCCGCTCATCTCACCGTGCAGGGCGAGCACCGCGTCGACCACGGTGGAGAACGCCGCCTCCACCGCGTCCATCGGCCCGTCGTAGGTCTCCACCACCCGGGTGGCGTACTGCCAGGCTGTGGCCGGGGTGACGAGTCGCGACGCGGGCTCGCGGCCGAGCCGCAGCGCGTGTTCGGACACGATGCGCTGGGCGTAGGCGTCGTAGGTGGCGACGTTGACCTCGCCGGGCGGCGCGTCCCCGTCGGCCTCCATGCTGACGTGGCCGCGGGCGCGGAGCTGGCCGAGCCGATGCCGGATGCGGGCCGACAGCTCCCGCGCCGCCTTGCGCGTGAACGTCAGACCGAGCACCTGCTCCGGCAGCACCAGACCGTTGGCGACCAGCCAGACGACCCTGGCGGCCATCGTCTCCGTCTTGCCCGAACCGGCGCCGGCGACGATCACGCCCGGCTCCAGCGGTGCCTGGATCACCGCGGCCTGTTCGGCGGTCGGCGGGTGCTGCCGCAACAGCCGGGCCAGGTCGACCGCGGTGTAGCGGACGCCGTCGGCGCGGACCAGCGGAAGCGCCAGCTGGGTGGCGGAGAGTTGCTCGGTCACGGTGTCACCTGTCCACCCTCGACGTGCAACGGGCACGACCGCCGGGACGGGCACACCCCGCACCAGCGGTTCTCGGTCGCGTGGAAGTCGGCCGCGGCCATGCCCTCGGCCGTCTCCTCGACCAGCTGCTGCGCCCACTTCGGGTTCTCCGCGCCGGACAGCGGCGCCTGCGACTGCTCGGTGACCTTCGAGCCGCTGCCGAGCTGGACCAGCACCGCGCCGCCGGACCGCGGACCGTCCTCCGGCCCACCCTCGAACCCGCCTTCCTCGACCGCCAGCTGGTAGGCGCCGAGCTGTGGGTGCGTGGGCAGGTCGGCCGCCACCGGCTTGCTCTTGCCCGTCTTCAGGTCGACCACCACCAGCCGCCCGTCGGCGTCGCGTTCGAGCCGGTCGACCCGGCCGGACAGCACCGCCCGGCCGACCTCGACGGCGAACGTCTCCTCGGCCGCGGCCAGCTCCCGGGGGTTGCTCCGCAGCCAGCTGGACAACCGCTCGACCAGGGTCCGGGCCTGTTCGTGCTGGCGGCGGGAGTGCCAGCCGGTGCCGCTGTCCAGCCGCGCCCAGCGGGTCTCGAACGCGGAGAGGATCTCGTCGGGCACGACCGCACCGATCGCGACGTCGTACGCCAGGTCGTGCACGAGGGTGCCGACACCCTGGCTGAGCAGGTCGCCGGCGGTGCCGCCGCAGCTTTCCAGCAGCCAGCGCAGCGCACAGCGGGCGAACGCCTCCACCTTGCTGGGCGAGACCCGGACCTGCTCGTCCGGTCCGCGCAGCGGCGCGTCGTCGGTGAGGGGTGCCACGGCGTACCACTCGGCCGGGTCGGCGCCGCGGATCCCTGCGGCGGCCAGCCGGGCGAGCTGGTGCGCGGCGGCCAGCCGGCGCGGCTCGTCGGGAGCGTCAGGGCCGGCCTCGGGCGCACACACCACCGACCGCAGCTCGGCCACCACGGCCGCCAGCTCCAGGCCGCGGGGCACGCGGGTGAGCGGGCGTTCCTCGCCGGGACCGTTCCAGGGCACCAGCTCGTCGACGAACCGGGACGGGTGCGTCTCCTCACTGGACACGGCGGTGACGATCAGCCGCCGCCGCGCCCGGGTGACGGCGACGTAGAACAGCCGGCGCTCCTCGGCCAGCAGATGGCTCACCGTGACCACCGGCGACGGGTCGCGCCCGGCGACCAGGTCGACCAGTGACTCCGACCCCAGCAGGGAGCCACGCAACCGCAGGTCGGGCCACACCCCTTCCTGTACGCCCACCACCGCGACGACGTCCCACTCCAGGCCCTTGGAGGCGTGCGCGGTGAGCACGGTGACCGTGTCGCCCTCCGGCGCCCGGGGCGCGAGGGTGTCGGCGGGAATCTCCTGGCCGAGCAGGTGGTCAAGGAACACCGCCGGGCCGGCCGCCGGCATCCGGTCCACGAACCGCGCGACCATGTCGAACAGCGCGGTCACCGCGTCCAGGTCGCGGTCGGCCGCGGACGCGCCCGGCCCACCGGACGCGGCCCGGCGTGCCCAACGGTCGGACACCCGGCCGGCCGACCACACTGCCCACAGCACGGTCTCGGCGGTCGCGTTCGGCTCGGCCGCGGCCTCGGCGGCGGTGGTGAGCAGGTGCCCGATCCGTCGCGCGGGTGCGGTGGCGGCCGGATCGAGCGGGATCAGCACCCGGGGGTCGGCCAGCGCCTCGACCAGCAGGACCGAGGAGGACCGGCCGCCGCCCGCGGCCAGCTCGCTGCGGCGCAGTTCCTGTCGCAGCCGGCGAAGGGCGAGCGCGTCGGCGCCGCCGTACGGGCTGACCAGCAGGTCGAGGGTCTCCTCGGTGGTCAGCTCGGTGCGGCCGGTGGCGATCGCGAGGACGGTCAGCAGCGGGCGGACGGCGGGCTGGTCGACCAGCGGGGTCTCCTCCAGCCGAACCGTGGCGGGTACGCCGGCGGCGGCGAGGGTGCGGCGCAGCAACGGGATGTAGGACGCCGCGCGCACCAGCACCGCCATCCGGGCCCACTCCACGCCGTCGACGAGGTGCGCCTCACGCAGCCGCTGGGCGACGAACGACGCCTCCTGGTTGCGGGTGTGCAGCAGGTGCGCCTGCACCTCTCCCGGGGGCGCGTCGGGCTCGGCGACCAGGCGGCGGTGTGCGGGTGGCCCGCCCAGCCGGTCGGTGATCCGCCGGGACGCCTTGAGCAGCGTGGCCCCGGCCCGGCGGCTGCGGGTCAGCGCGACCGTCGGCGCATCGGCCCCGCCGACGGTCGGAAAGCGTTCGGTGAACCGGCGGATCCCCTCGCTCTCGGCGCCGCGGAAGGCGTAGATGGACTGGTCGGGGTCGCCCACCACCACCAGCTCCCGGCCGCCGCCGGCGAGCAGCCGCAGCAACTCCTCCTGGGCCGGGTCGGAGTCCTGGTACTCGTCCACGAACACCACGGCCCGGTTGGCCCGCTCCCGGGCGAGTAGCTCGGGGTCGGCGCGCAGCAGGTCGACCGCGGCCCGGACCAGCTCGGCGGGGTCGTACGCCGGAGCCTCCGGGCGCAGTGCGGTGATCGCGGCGTACTGGCGGGCGAACCTCGCCGCCGCCCGCCAGTCGTCGCGGCGCTGCTGCCGGCCGAGGGCGCCCAGGCCCGGCGGTTCGATCCCCCGCTCGGCCGCACGCAGCAGCAGGTCGCGCAGCTCCTGGGCGAAGCCGCGGGTGCGGAGCGCCGGCCGCAGCCGGGTGGGCCAGTCCTTCGCGCCGAACTCCTCGACATCACCGCGCAGCAGGTCGCGGATCATCAGGTCCTGCTCCGGGCCGGCCAGCAACCTCGGCAACGGCAGGTCGTTCAGCACCGCGTCGTTGCGCAGCAGACCGAAGGCGTAGGAGTGGAAGGTGCGGGCCAGCGGCTCGCGGATGGTGCGGTCCAGCCGGGCGGCGATCCGGTCGCGCAACTCGGCGGCCGCCCGGCGCCCGAAGGTCAGCAACAGCACGTGCTCGGGCTCGATGCCGTCCCGCTCGATCCGGTCGACCGCGGCCTCCACCAGCGTGGTCGTCTTGCCGGTGCCGGGCCCGGCGAGCACCAGCAGCGGACCCCCGCGGTGCTCCACGACCCGCCGCTGCGCCTCGTCGAGCTCCGGGCCGGTCAGCCGCGCCGGATCGCTCGCCCGGGGCCGCCGGACGAGCCGGTAGGCCGGTGCGTCCGAACCACCGGGCGGAGCCGAGGAACCGGGCGAACCGGAGGAACCGGAGGAAGGGGCGACAACCGACACGCACCGCATTCCATCAGACCCCGCCGACAGCAGGGTTCGGCAGCCGCCCGCGTCGCCCGCGAACGGCTGCCGAACCTGCTTGCCACGTCAGCCGACCACCACGTCAGCCGACCGGCACGTCCCTCCGCCGTACGCCGACCAGACCGGCGACCACCAGGACGGCGGCGACCAGCGTCAGCCACAGCAGCGGCGTGGCGGACGCGTGCCCGCCCGGCAGCCGCGGGATGTGGGTGAACGGCGAGAGGTCGAGCACCTTCTGGCTCAGGCCGAGCAGCACGCCCACCTGTCCCACCAGCAGGAACGCCGCGAACACCGCCCAGCTGACCCCGGCCAGCCGCGGCGCCAGTCCGACCAGCGCCGTCGCGACGCCGGCGAGCACCCACACCGCGGGCAGTTGCACCATCGCGCCGGCGAACACGCGCGGCAGCTCGCCCGCCACGTCGTCGGTGTTGGCGCCGTGCGCCAGGCCGGCGGTGATCCCGGCGGCGGCCAGCGCCACCGTCGGGCCGAGCACTGCGAACCCGAGGTGGCTCACCACCCAGGTCACCCGGCCGACGGCTGTGGCCAGGACGGGTTCGGCCCGTCCGCCGGTCTCCTCCGCGCGCATCCGCAGCGCCGCCTGCACGGCGTACGCGGCGGCGATCAGCCCGATCGTGCCCAGCATGGCCGCGAGGGTGGCGTCGACGATGGCCGACTGGCCGCCCATGCGCTGGAACATCTCCTCAAGCTGCGGGCTGCCGTTCATCATGTCGCGTACGCCGTCGGCCACTCCGCCGTACACGACTCCGAGCAGCGCCAGCGTGATGGTCCAGCCGAGCAACAGCCCGCGGTGGAGCCGCCAGGCCAGGCCGAACGCGCCGGACAGCCGCGGTGAGGCCTCCGCCGGACCCAGCCGCGCCGGCAGGATGCCCGCCCCGAGGTCACGCCGCGCGGACAGGGCGGCCGCCGCCACGGCGAGGAGCACGGTCACCGCGGCACCGAGAGCGAACACCCACCAGCGTTCGTCGCCGTACGCCCGGACCGCGTGCGACCAGCCGATCGGCGACAGCCAGGACAGCCACGCCGCATCGGAGTCCGGCCCGCCGACGTCGCCCGCGACCCGCAGCACGAACGCCGCGCCGAGCGTGCCGAGCGCGATCGCGCGGGCAGCGCCCGCCCCCTCGCTGAGCTGGGCGGACAGCCCGGCCAGCGCGGTGAACACGCAGCCGCCCAGCGCGCACCCGAAGCCGAGCGCGTACGAGCCGGTTGCCGGCAGGCCCACGCCCACCAGGCCGACCGCCATCAGCAGCCCGAAGACGAGATTCGCGCAGACCGTGACGAGCAGCGCGGCGGCCAGTCCGGCCTGCCGGCCGAGAACGGTGGCGCCGAGCAGTTCTCGCCTGCCCGCGTCCTCCTCGGTCCGGGTGTGGCGTACGACGGTGAGGATGCTGATCACCGCGAGCACCACGGGGAAGAATCCGACGCGCTGCGCGACCAGCCCGCCGATGCCGGAGGCGTGCAGTGGGCCGTACAACGCCAGGAACGTGGGGTTGGTCCCGGCTGTCTGGGCGTACTGCTCCTGCTGGGCGAGGGTGGGATACAGGTCGCGGGTCCCCGATGCGAGGGTGGCCGGGAGCAGGCCGAGCAGCACGATCCACAAGGGCATGACGAACCGGTCGCGGCGCAGGATCAGCCGCACCATCCGGCGGGTGCCGACGAGCGCGCTCATCGGGCCACCTCCGCCGGCTCGGTCCCGGCCACGTCGTCCTGGTAGTGCCGCAGGAACAGCTCCTCCAAAGTGGGCGGCTGGCTGGTGAGTCCGCGCAGGCCGGAGCGGGTGAGCTCGGCCATCAGCACGTCGAGCCGGCTGGTGTCGACCTCGCACCGCACCCGCGTACCGTCGACCTCCAGGTCGTGCACGCCCGGCAGGGACGCCAGGCCGTTCGGCGGGGTGGCCAGGTCGGCCTGGATCGACGTACGCGTGAGGTGTCGGAGCTCGGCGAGCGTGCCCGACTCGACCGTGTGGCCCCGGCGGATGATGCTCACCCGGTCGCACAGCGCCTCCACCTCGGCGAGGATGTGGCTGGACAGCAGGACCGTCCGCCCACGTTGGCGTTCCTCGTGGATGCACTGCTGGAAGACCTCCTCCATGAGGGGGTCCAGGCCCGACGTGGGCTCGTCCAGCAGCAGCAGCTCGACTTCGGAGGCGAGCGCGGCGATCAGGCCCACCTTCTGCTTGTTGCCCTTGGAGTACGCCCGGCCCTTCTTGCGCGGGTCGAGCTCGAACCGCTCCAGCAGGTCGGCCCGGCGGTGCGGGTCCAGCCCGCCGCGCAGCCGGCCCAGCAGGTCGATCACCTCACCGCCCGACAGGCTGGGCCACAGCGTCACGTCGCCGGGGACGTACGCCAGCCGCCGGTGCAGGGAGGTGGCGTCCTTCCAGGGGTCGCCGCCGAGCAGGTTCACCTGGCCCGCGTCCGCGCGCAGCAGGCCGAGCAGGATGCGAATGGTGGTGGACTTCCCGGCGCCGTTGGGGCCGAGGAAGCCGTGTACTTCACCGGCCCGGACGCTCAGGTCGAGGTCGTCCAGGGCCACGGTGCGGCCGAAGCTCTTGCGGAGCCCGGACACGGAAATGGCAAGTTCGGTCATCGAAGTGTGTCCTCGTCGTACGTGGAAGTCGTGGGGTCGGGCGATGCGCGGCTGCCGCTCGCGGTGCATGGGCAGGGTCGGCCGGGCCATTCCCGGGTCGGAGCTGGCCGGGCCTGGTCGGGCCTGTTTCGTCTGGCCGAGAGGTGCCGGACCGGCGCCGTCCTGGCCGGTCCCGATCTGCCCTGACGCGGCGGCTCGAGTCAGCGCGGCGGGTCGGAGTCGGCCTTGCGCGCGGCCGCGGTCAGTGCCCGGGAGGGGGCCACCTCGCGGCCGGCCGGCCGTACGGATGGGTGAGCGTTTGTCCGCCACGGCGCCGGAGCGCCCTGCAGCGAGCTCATCGGGTCTCTCCTCTGCCTCGGCGCAGCCGACGGATCGCGGCTGGCAACCTCCGAGGCGTACGTTTCGCACGCTACACGAGATTCACACACTCATGAAGCTTGTTTACAGCGTTATGCTTGGGAAGCTCGCGACGGCGCTGGAGGGTGTGACGAGGATGACAACCGAGACCACGAGGGGTGCGGCCCGGCCCACCGAGCGCGACCAGGGCCCCGACCAGAGCCCCGACGGGGGCCGCGACGAGGAAAAGGTCCGGCTGTTCGTCGAGCACATGGCGATGGTCTTCGAGAACTGGGGCTTCCCCAGGATGGCCGCCCGGGTGCTGCTGACCATGATGGCCGCCGACGAGGAGTCGCTGACCGCCGGTGATCTCGCCGAGCGACTCGGGGTGAGCGCGGCCGCGATCTCAGGTGCGGTGCGCTACCTGCAGCACATCGGGATGCTCAGCCGGGAGCCGGTGCCGGGTTCGCGTACGCATCGCTACCGGCTCCCCGACGACGTGTGGTACGAGACCTCGATCAACAAGCGCGGGGCGCTGGCGAACGTCGCCGCCCTCGCCGACGAGGGTGTTCGGTCACTCGGCGGCCCGGACACACCATCCGGACGACGGATGGAACAGATGCGCGACTTCTACACCTTCATCGACGAGGCGCTCGACGACCTGATGAAGAAGTGGAAGGCCGAGCGCAACGCGAAGGCGGAGGGCAGGGCCAGGGCGAGGCGGAGCCAGGGCTAGCTCTGGCCCCCGGCACCCTCCGCGAGGGCGCCGTCCCAGCGGGCGGCGGCCATGTCCACCCGGCCGGATGGTTCGCGAAACGGCGTGCCCTCCCCACGCAGCCGCCGGATCGCCTCGCCGGCGTGACAGTCGGCGGGCCGCCCGTCCGAACGGACGACCCGCCACCAGGGAACGCTCCCGCCGTAGTGCGACATCACCCAGCCGACCTGGCGGGGACCGCCGTCTCCGAGGTACTCCGCGACGTCACCGTAGGCGAGCACGGCGCCGGGTGGGATGCGCTCCACGACGGAGAGCACCCGCTCGACGTACTCCTCGGACGGCATCGGCTCGGTCGGCTCCAGGTCGTTCAGCCGCGGACGCGGATCAGTAGGACGGCTTGTCGGGCTCGATCTGGCTGACCCAGGCGGAGATGCCGCCCGCGACGTGTACGGCGTCGCCGAAGCCCGCGCCCTTCGCGGCGGCCAGCGCCTCGGCGGAGCGGCCACCGACCTTGCAGTGCAGCACGACCTGCTTGTCCTTCGGCAGCTTCTCGAACGCCTGGCCGTTCAGGAACTCACCCTTCGGGATCAGCACCGCGCCGTCGATGTTGACGATGTCGTACTCGTTGGGCTCGCGGACGTCGACCAGCAGGAAGTCACGCTCTCCGCGCTCCCGGGCGTCCAGCCACTGCTTCAGCGTGCGCACGTCGATGGTGGAGTCGACCACGGCCTCGGCCGCCTCGTCGGAGATCACGCCGCAGAAGGCCTCGTAGTCGATGAGCTCCTTGACCGGCGCGGTCTCCGGGTCGCGGTTGACCTTGAGCTCACGCCAGCTCATCTCCAGCGCGTCGAAGATCAGCAGCCGGCCGATCAGCGGCTCGCCGATGCCGGTGATCAGCTTGATCGCCTCGTTGACCATCACCGAGCCGATGGAGGCGCACAGCACGCCGAGCACGCCGCCCTCGGCGCAGGAGGGAACCATGCCGGGCGGCGGGGGCTCGGGGTAGAGGTCGCGGTAGTGCGGGCCGTGCTCGGCCCAGAACACGCTGACCTGGCCCTCGAACCGGAAGATCGATCCCCAGACGTAGGGCTTGCCGAGGATGACCGCCGCGTCGTTGACGAGGTAGCGGGTGGCGAAGTTGTCGGTGCCGTCCAGGATCAGGTCGTAGTCGGCGAAGATCTCCAGCGCGTTGTCGGAGTCGAGCCGTTCCTCGTGCAGGTTGACCCTGACGTAGGGGTTGATCTCGGCGATCGACTCCTTGGCGGAGACCGCCTTGGGCTTACCGACGTCGCTCTGCCCGTGGATCACCTGGCGCTGGAGGTTGGACTCGTCCACGACGTCGAAGTCGACGATGCCGAGCGTGCCCACACCGGCGGCTGCGAGGTAGAGAAGGGCCGGGCTGCCGAGACCGCCGGCCCCGATGACGAGGACCTTGGCGTTCTTCAGGCGCTTCTGCCCGTCCATGCCGACCTCGGGGATGATGATGTGCCGGGAATACCGGCGTACTTCGTCCACACTGAGGTCGGGGGCTGGCTCGACGAGCGGCGGCACGGACACGTCTGACTCCTCGGATTGTCGGGTGTTCCTCTTCGGGGGCAACCACCGGTTTGCCTCCCATGTTCCCGCGCCCCGCCGACATGCCCCGGACGGGGTGTCGGCGCCGGGCCCGAGCGGGGGCGCACCCGACTGGACGGCCGTCACGGCGTCGCCGGGCGGTGACGCCGTGCAACCGGGGCATTCCCCGCGTTCCCGGACAGGTTCCCGGGACTCAGCCCTGCTCGTCCAGCAGGCCGGCGTCGTGGGCAAGCAGCGCGACCTGGACCCGGTTGTTCAGGTCGAGCTTGGTCAGGATGCTCGACACGTGCGTCTTCACGCGCCGGACCTGCCGACCGCGGCACACGCCCACCCTGCGGGCGCGCAGGCGCGCTCTCGCCGAGAACGACGACACCGACGCCGAGCAGCTTCGCACCGAACTCGGCCGGCTCGGCGTCGTCGTCCGCGACGAGCACAAACGACAGCAGTGGCGGCGTACGCGACCGATCAGTGGCCCGCACACCTGACCGACGGCCCGCGCGCCTGACCGACGGCCCGCGCGCCTGACGCGCGAACCTCAGCGCCCGGGCGGCGGCGCCAGCTGGTCGATCTCGGCCAGCTCCGCCTCGGTCGGCTCCCAGTCGGCCGCGGCGGCGTTGGCCCGCACCTGTTCGGCGGAGGTGGCGCCGGCGATGACCGAGCCGCAGACGGGCCGCCCCGCCAGCCCGCCGACGGCGACCTCCAGCAGGGACCGGTCGTGCTCCTTGGCCCAGGCGGCCAGCGCCTCCACCCGGTCGAGCTTCTCCTCGGTGACGTAGCCCTCCCGGCCGGCCAGCCGGGAGTTTTCCGGAATCGCCCCTCCGCGCCGGACCTTGCCGGTGAGCAGGCCGTTGGCCAGCGGGAAGTAGGGCAGCACGCCCACGCCGTAGTGCTCGGCGGCCGGCACGAGGTCGGTCTCGACCGCGCGCTCCAGCAGGGACCAGTGGTTCTGTGCGGAGACGAACGCGGTCGTGCCGAGTTCGCGGGCGACGTGGTGGGCCTCGGCGAGCTGCCAGCCGGAGAAGTTGGAGTGGCCGAGGTAGCGGACCTTGCCCTCCTTCACCAGCTCGTCGAGCGCGGCCAGGGTCTCCTCGATCGGGGTGTCCGGATCCGGGCGGTGGATCTGGTAGAGGTCGATGTGGTCGGTGCGCAGCCGCCGCAGCGACGCCTCCACCGCACGGCGGATGTAGGCACGCCCTCCCGGCGCACCCGCGACCGGGCCGTACCCCATGTCACCGGCGAACTTCGTGGCCAGCACGACCTCGTCGCGGTGGCCCGCGAGCGCCTGGCCGAGCAGCTCCTCCGAGCCGCCGCGGTTGCCGTACACGTCGGCGGTGTCGAACAACGTGACGCCGGCGTCGAGGGCGGCGTCGACGACCGCGCGGGTGCCTGCGAGGTCGAGCCGGCCGCCGAAGTTGTTGCAGCCGAGGCCGACGACCGAGACCAGCAGGCCGGAATGTCCAAGAGATCGATAGCGCATGCGGCGACCCTACGACCTCGCGCCGACAGACGTTCGCTCCCGAAAATCTTCTGCGAACGATCGGACAGATCTGGCCATCTTGTGCCAGTTTGTGGATCCTTGTGGATCATCGTCGGCGATGTTGCCGATCATCGACCATCGACAGCGATCGTTTCCAGCACGCCCGTGGCCGGCGACCCCGGCCCCGGGCGTTCCGAAGGAGTCCAGTGAGAGTTCGCAGAGCCACCGCCGCCGTGGCCTCGGTGGTGACAGCGGCCGCCCTCGCCGCCGCCGCGGCCGGGATGCCGGCGTCCGCGTCACCGCCCGCAAAGCCAGGGGCCGCGCGCACCCATGCGCCCGACGACAAGCCCAACCCGCTCGGCGACAAGATGCGGGCCACCCGCAAGGCCGCCCTGGAGAAGGTTCTGCGCGGCGAGGCCAAGGTGCAGCGCCGAGGCAAGTCCGACGTCGTTCAGCTGGGCAAGAACAAGTTCGCCCAGCTCAGCATGGAGAAGACCGACAAGATCTTCACCATCCTGGTCGACTTCGGGGACAAGACCGACCCCCGCACCGGCGGCTCCCCAGGCCCTGTGCACAACCAGATCCCGGAGCCCAACCGCAGCCGCGACAACACAACGCACTGGACGTCCGACTTCAACCGTGCGCACTACCTCGACATGTTCTTCGGCCAGGACGGCGAGTCCATGTCGACGTTCTACCGCGCGCAGTCGCAGGGCCAGTACACCGTCGCCGGTGACGTGAGCGACTGGGTGCGCCTGCCCTACAACGAGGCGCGGTACGGCAGCAACGAGATCTCCGACGCCGACGGCTCCTGGAACCTCGTCAAGGACGCCGCCACCGCGTGGTACGACGCCCAGCGCGCCGCGGGCAAGACGCCGGACCAGATCCGCGACTACCTCGCGCAGTTCGACAACTGGGACCGCTACGACTTCGACGGCGACGGCAACTTCGACGAGCCGGACGGCTACGTCGACCACTTCCAGGTGGTACACGCCGGCGAGGGCGAGGAGGCCGGCGGCGGCGCCCAGGGCGCGGACGCGGTCTGGTCCCACCGGTGGTTCGCCTTCCCCGGCGGGGACGAAGGCCCCGAGCTGAACCAGCGCGGCGGCGTGCCGTTCGGCGAGACCGGCATCTGGGCCGGTGACTACACCACGGAGCCGGAGAACGGCGGGCTCGGCGTCTTCAGCCACGAGTTCGGCCACGACCTCGGGCTGCCCGACCTCTACGACACCGCGGGCGGGGACAACGGAACCGGGTACTGGACCCTCATGTCCTCCGGCTCGTGGCTCAACCACGGCAAGGACAGCATCGGCACCACCCCGGGCTACATGGGCGCGTGGGAGAAGCTGCAGCTCGGCTGGGTCGACTACGACGTCGCCTCCCCGGACACCACCAGCACCAACGTGCTCGGGCCGGCGGAGCTGGAGACCGGCAACCCGCAGGCGCTGGTCGTCCCGCTGCCCAAGGAGCAGGTCGTCGACCACTACAACGACCCCTACTCCGGGTCGTACGAGTGGTGGGGTGGATCCGACGACTACCTCAACAACGTCCTGCGCCGGCCGATCGACCTGACCGGCAAGTCCGGCCCGGTGACGCTGACCGCCAAGGCGTGGTACGACATCGAGGAGGGCTACGATTTCCTGCACGCGGAGGTCTCCACCGACGGCGGCACCCACTGGAGCCGGGTCGGCGACCCGGTGACCGGCAAGTCCGACGGCTGGACCACGCTGACGTACGACCTGTCGAAGTACGCCGGCAAGTCGATCGTCTTCCGGTTCCGCTACGCCACCGACGGCGGCGTCCACTACGCCGGCCCCATGCTCGACGACATCGCGGTCACCGCGGCCGGTTCCACCGTCTTCTCCGACAACGTGGAGGGTGGCACCAACGGCTGGACCACCAACGGCTGGAAGCGCATCAACGGCACGGTGACGACGTACAAGGGCAGCTACTACATCGCCGAGAGCCGCCAGTACATCGGGTACGACGACACTCTGCGGACGGGCCCGTACAACTTCAACCGGGGCATCACCCGGCCCGACTGGGTGGAGCACTACCCCTACCAGAACGGCCTGCTGGTGACCTACTGGAACGAACGCCAGGAGGACAACAACACCGGCAAGCACCCGGGTGAGGGCCTGATCCTGCCGGTCGACGCGCGACCCAAGCCGATCCGGTGGGACACCGGCGCGACGCTCGGCCTGCGCGCCCAGACCTTCGACGCGACGTTCGGGCCGGAGTCCACCGACCCGCTGTCGCTGAGCCGGGAGGTGCGCAACGGCCGCCAGGTTCAGGTGCAGATCGCGAACGTGCCGAAGCAGAGCCCGATCACGGTGTTCGACGACTCCCAGCCGAACCGCTACTGGGACGCGTCGCTGCCCAACAACAGCGTGAAGGTCGCGGGGTACGGCGTCCGGATGAACATCACCGGCCAGTCGGCGGACAAGCAGCAGATGACCGTCGTCGTCCAGCCGGTCCTGAAGAAGAAGCTGACCAAGAAGTTCCAGACGACCAGGTGACACCGGCCGATCAGCCGGGCAGCCGGCTGATCGGGTCACCCGCGGTCATCCGCGGCCACCCGGGGCCCCGCCACGCGAGACGTCGTGGCGGGGCCCTCCGCATGTTCACGGCGCGTCGCGGGCGGCCCGCCTGGCCGAACCCGCCGGGACCTAGCAGGATGGTCCCCATGGCAGACAAGGCGACCCGCGTCCGCATCGACGGGCACGTGCTCTCCCTGTCCAACCTCGACAAGGTGCTCTACCCCGAGGTCGGGTTCACCAAGGGTGAGGTCATCGACTACTACTCCCGGATCGCACCGGTGCTGCTCCCGCGGCTCACCGACCGCCCGCTGACCCGCAAGCGGTGGCCCGACGGCGTGAGCGGCCAGCCGTTCTTCGAGAAGAACGTCCCCCGCGGCACCCCCGACTGGGTACGCACCGTCACCGTCGCCTCCCCGGGCAGCACTCGCGACCGGGAGGAGGTCGAGTACGTCGTCGCCGACGACCTGCCGACCCTGGTGTGGCTGGCCAACCTCGCCGCCCTGGAGCTGCACGTCCCGCAGTGGCGGGTCGGTCCGCGCGGCGGCGTCCGGAAGCCGGACCTGCTCGTGGTCGACCTCGACCCCGGACCGCCGGCCGACCTGGTGGCGTGCTGTGAGGTGGCGTTGCTGCTGCGCGACCTCCTCGACGCCGACGGGCTGCGGGCCTGGGCCAAGACCTCCGGCGGAAAGGGCATGCAGCTGTACGTCCCGATCGCCGAGACCTCCGGGGAGACGACCTCGGCGTATGCCAAGGAGCTGGCCGAGAAGCTCGCCCACGACCGCCCCGAGCTGGTCGTCTCCTCGATGCGCCGGTCCCTGCGGCCGGGCAAGGTGCTGCTCGACTGGAGCCAGAACAACACTGCGAAGACGACCATCGCGGCGTACTCCCTGCGCGGGCGGGAGACCCCGACCGTCTCCACCCCCCTCGCCTGGGAGGAGGTGGAGGGCTGCGAGGAGGCCGGCGCGCTGTCCTTCGGCCCGGCCGACGTCCTCGACCGGGTGGAGGAGTTCGGAGACCTCTTCGCGGACCTGTCGACGCTGGAGCAGCGGCTGCCCTGACCACGTCGCGGCGCCGGTCGGCTCCGAAGCGTACGCCCGATTCGCGCGGTTCGGGCTGCCGTCGACGGGGCTTCGCGGTTACTGTCGGGTTACCGTCGGGAGGAAGGCGGTGGGTACGCCGGACTCGAACGGTCGGTTCACCTGCGTCGCGGCCGGTTCGCGCACGGATGGAATGGATGGAATGAGGAGGCAGGCCATGTCCGAGACCGAAGTACCCTTCGACGGCGAGGTCGAGGTGCCCGCCCTCGAGGAGGAGCCCGCGGACACCGAGGAGACGGCCGAGGAGTCGGAGGAGCCCGACATCGAAGCGCCCGAGGCCGACTTTGTCGAACAACACATCGAGGTCGACCTCGATGACGACGACTACCGCTGACCGCAGGCACTGAGGAGCGCACGTGACCGTGTCCGAGGCCCGCCCGCGCGGCGGCCGACTTCCCCGGCTGGCCCGACGTGCCCAACTGCTCGACGCGGCACGCCAGGTCTTCGTCGCGGTCGGCTACCACGCCGCCGCGATGGACGACATCGCCGACCGCGCGGGAGTCAGCAAACCCGTGCTGTACCAGCACTTCCCGAGCAAGCTCGAGCTGTATCTCGCCCTGCTCGACGCCACCTGCGACGGCCTGGTGGACGCCGTACGCACCGCGCTGGCCTCGACGACCGACAACCAGCAGCGGGTTGCGGCGACGATGCGGGCCTACCTCGACTTCGTGAGCGACGAGGACGGCACGTTCCGCCTGGTGTTCGAGTCCGACCTGACCGGCGAGCCCGCCGTCCGCGAGCGGGTGGAGCGGGTGGCGCACCAGTGCGCGGACGCCATCGCCGACGTCATCCAGGAGGACACCGGGGTTTCCCGCGAGCAGGCGCTGCTGCTGGCGGCCGGGCTCGCCGGCACCGCGCAGGTCACCGCACGGTGGTGGCTGTCCTCGGAGGGCTCGATCGGCCGGGACGAGGCCGCCAGGCTGTTGACCACCCTCGCCTGGCGGGGTCTGCGGGGGTTCCCGCGGGCAGAATGACCACCGCCGCGGCGGCGTTTCACCTGGTTCTGCCCGCTCCGCGGCGGGTGCGGCAAAGGGACGAAGCGGGATGATCCTGCGCGACTTAGTGCACGTTCTCGGCTAGCCTCGTCCCGCCGGTGCACCATGGGGGTTAGAGGCCGCCGAACTGGGGCACCGGCGGTCAACCGACCGACAATGCGCCCCGACACATGGACAAAACGACGAAGAAGAGAGGGCGACCACGTGGAGGTCAAGATCGGTGTCCAGCACGCTCCTCGGGAGATCGTGTTGGAGAGCAACGACAGTCCCGAGGCCGTCGAAGCCGCGGTGAGCAAGGCTCTCCACGGCGAAGACGGGTTGCTCAGCCTGGCTGACGAGCGAGGCCGCCGTGTCGTCGTTCCCGCCGCCAAGCTCGCCTACGTCGAGATCGGTCCCGAGTCGGAGCGTCGCGTCGGATTCGGCGCCATGTAACCCCATCGGCCACGCCACCACGGGGGACCAACGGCTTCGGTCGAGGGAGCACCGCCCCAGGGCCCGAACGGGCCCCGGGGGGATCACATTTGCAGCTCCATGGAAGGTGACCTAGATGAGCCTTATCGGCCTTCTGATCGCAGGCATCATCATCGGTCTGCTCGGTAAGTGGGTAGCCCCGAGCAACCGTGACAACATCCCGATCTGGCTGACCATCATCTGCGGAATCGTCGGTGTCCTGGTCGGATACTGGGTCGCCGGCGCGCTGGGTGTCGCGTCGACGTCTGGTCCTGACTGGATCCGCTGGATCATCAGCATCGTCCTCGCAGCCATCTTCGTGGCGATCGCGTCGGCTCTGACCAGCCGCCGCGGGAGGTAATGCATCACAAGATGAGGTACGTACGAATCCTCGTCTGAGTTCCCAGCAGTTCAGCAAGTCCGGTTCGGGACGCTACTGAGCTCACAGCGCCACTCGAACCACGCCGAACGACAGGACGCGCAGGTCCGGGCCCGCCAGGCCCGGCCGGCGCGTCCTTCGCTTTTCCGCTCGCCAGGGGTTAGGCCTGCAGGCCGAGTGTGGCCATCCGCTGGGCGTGCTTCTCGGTCAGCCGGGCGAACATCCGGCCGATCGCCGCGAGGTCCATGCCGGGGCGGTCCACCCCACCGACCAGCAGCGCGGTGAGCACGTCGCGTTCGGCGGCGACCCGCTGGGCCTGCGACAGCGCCTCGCCGACCAGCCGCCGCCCCCACAGGGCGAGCCGGCCGCCGATCCGCGGTTCCTCCGCGATGGCTTTGCGGACCCGATCCACCACGAAGACCGCGTGCCCGGTGTTCTCGAGCACCTCCAGCACCAGGGCGCGGGTGTCCGCGTCGACGTAGGCGGCCACCTCGCGGTAGAAGTCGGTGGCGATGCCGTCCCCGACGTACGCCTTCACCAGCCCCTCCAGCCAGTCGGCGGGAGCGGTGTGCCGGTGGAAGGTGTCCAGCGCCGCCTGGAACGGCCGCATCGCCGACACCGGCTCGACGCCGAGGTCGCGCAGCCGATCGCGCAGGCGTTCGTAGTGGTGGAACTCCGTCACCGCCAGGGCGGCCAGCTCCGCCTTGTCCTCCAGCGTGGGCGCCAGGGTGGCGTCGTCCGCGAGGCGTTCGAAGGCGGTCAGCTCGCCGTACGCCAGCACGCCGAGCAGGTCGATCACCGCGGGCCGGTAGACCGGATCGTCGTAGGCCGCGACCCCGGCGGACGACGTGCGGGCGGGCGAACTTTCCGGGCTGTCGCTCATGGGCCGAGCTTAGGGCGTTTCCTGTGGATCAGGCGGCGAAGGGTGACTGTGATCAGGGCGGCTACGTCCGCCTCGCGAGCCCGGTCCGGCCGCCTGGTAAAGGGGGCGGGAGAGGTGGCGGATAGACTCACGGTGGCGGGGAGCCGTCCCGGCAGCCGTTGATCACCTGCTGGCCGCCGCGCGGACGTCGCAGCCCCACCCCTACGCGCACAGTCCAGATCCAGCACACCACCGAGTGTGACGAACCAAGAGGCGAGAAGCTCTGACGACCTTCAAAGAACTTGGCGCGCTGCCCGACATCGTCGAGGCCCTCGCGCACGTCGGGATCACCGAACCCTTCCCGATCCAGGAGATGGCGGTTCCCATCGCGCTCACCGGCGCCGACCTGATCGCTCAGGCGCGAACCGGCACGGGCAAGACGCTGGCGTTCGGGGTTCCGCTGCTGCAGCGGATCGTCGTACCCGCCGACCGTGACTTCGGCGACCTCGATGCGCCGGGCAAGCCCCAGGCGCTGGTGGTCGCACCGACCCGCGAGCTCGCGGTCCAGGTGACGGCCGACCTGAAGGTCGCCGCGTCGGTCCGCGCCGCCCGCATCCTCACCGTCTACGGCGGCGTCGCCTACGAGCCCCAGCTGGACGCGCTGGCGGAGGGCGTGGAGGTCGTCGTCGGCACGCCCGGCCGGCTGCTCGACCTCGCCGACCGCAGGGCGCTCGACCTGGCCCACGTCAAGCTGCTGGTGCTGGACGAGGCCGACCGCATGCTCGACCTGGGCTTCCTGCCCGACGTCGAGCGGCTGATCGCGAAGACGCACGAGATGCGTCAGACCATGCTGTTCTCGGCCACCATGCCCGGTTCGATCGTGCAGTTGGCGCGCCGGCACATGCGCCACCCGATCAACGTCCGGGCCGAGTCGGCCGACGAGAGCCAGACCGTCCCCGCCACGGCGCAGTTCGTCTACCGGTGCCACGACCTCGACAAGCCCGAGGTGATCGCCCGGATCCTGCAGGCGGAGGGCTGCGGCCGAGTGATGTGCTTCTGTACGACCAAGCGCGCGGCGCAGCGGCTGGCCGACGACCTGGCCGACCGCGGGTTCTCCGTGGCCGCCATCCACGGCGACCTGGGCCAGGTCGCCCGGGAGAAGGGACTCGAGCGCTTCCGCTCGGGCAAGGTCGACGTCCTGGTCGCCACCGACGTCGCCGCGCGCGGCATCGACGTCGAGGGCGTCACCCACGTCATCAACCACACCTGCCCCGACGACGAGAAGACCTACGTCCACCGCATCGGCCGCACCGGTCGCGCGGGCGCCTCCGGTATCGCGGTGACGTTCGTCGACTGGGCGGACCTGACGCGCTGGAAGATGATCAACAACGCGCTCGGCCTGCCGTTCGAGGAGCCGGTGGAGACCTACTCCACCTCCGACCACCTGTTCACCGATCTCGGCATTCCCAAGGAGGTTACCGGCCGGGTCGGCGCCCCCAAGGGCGGCACCCGTTCCGGTGACCGCGAGGGCAGCCGCGAGTCGGGCGGGCGTACGCGGGAGCGGCGCCGGTCCGGCGGCGGCGACGGCGGGCGCGCCGGTGGACGCGGCCGGACGCCCGAGGCCGGGCAGTCCACCGACGAGCACGAGGAGCGCGGCGACCGTCCCAAGTCCCGGCGCAGCCGCCAGCGCCGGCGCACCCGTGCCGGCGTCGTCGTCGCCGAACGCGGTGACAGTACCGACAGTTCCGGCGGGCCCGGCGGGGGCGAGACGGTGGCCGCCGGCCAGACCGGCGGCGGATCAGAAGCGGGTGCCGACGAGTCCGGCGCGAGCGCGCCGAGGCGACGTCGTACGCGGACCCGCCGGCGCGGCGGCAGCGGTAGCGGGGACGGCAACGGGAGCGGTACGACCGCTGCCGACAGCACCGCCGACGCGACCGCCGACTGAGGACCAGCGCAGGGGGCTAGCGCAGGACGACGACCTTCGTGCCGACCGGCGCGAACCCCCACAGCGCCCTGGCGTCGGCCGGGTCCTGGCGTACGCATCCGTCCGACAGCGACTGACCGAGCTGCAGCCGGGTCTGGATCGCCTTGCCGGTGGAGATCACGATCGGAATGTCGTGGAACCCGATCGCGGCGTTGCGCCCATGGGTGAACGTCACCATGTACTGCATGCGGTCCGCACCGTCGTAGCTGGTGGTGTGCCGGCGCTTGCGCAGGACCTTGTAGGAGCCCGGCGAGACCTGGCCGAACTTCGTGCCGGACACGAGGTAGGACCGCCGCACGGTGTTGCTCGCGTCGACCAGCCACACGCGGTTGGCGGACAGCGAGTAGACGATCCGCTTGCCGTCGCCGGTGCCCGCGGGCATCTGGTCGCCGACGGTCGCCGACACCGCGTCCAGTGCCACGGTCGCGTCGGCCACTCCGGCCGGTGCCTGCTTGGTGGTCGGATTGCGGCTGGGCGAGGGCGTCGCCGTCGGCTTGGCGGTCTCCGTCTGCTTGTGGACCGACGGCTCGCCCGGCGCGCGCTGGGAACGATCGGCGATCTGCCGCGAGCGATCGTCCAGAACGGAGTTCTTGGCCGAGGCGACCATGCGGACGTCCCCGAGAGGCAACACGCCGACAGCACCGAGGAGTGCGACGGCGACCACGAGCGCGGAACCACTCGCCGCGAGCAACCGCCACCTACGAAGCCGGGTGCGCGGACGCTGGCGCTCGCGCGACGCGGCGTGCCTCATGGCAGCACCTCTCCTTATGGGGAACGGAAATCCGCGAAGATCGCGGGCCGCCCATCCTAGTGCGTTTACGTGGCGCAATTTCACGCCCTGTCTCCGCTCCGAACTCCGGCAACGCTAGCGTGGCGTTCCATGAGCACGCCGAGGTTCCTCGACTTGCCCGCGGGTGTCCGCTCCGCCCGGCTCGACACGTCCCGAGGTGAGTTCGCGGTGCTCGAAGCCACACCTGCCAAGGGAAGTTCCGGCGGTCCCGGCTCGGCGGTTCTGCTGCTTCCCGGCTGGACCGGCAGCAAGGAAGACTTTCTGTCGTTGCTGCCCGCACTGGCCCGGACAGGCCGGCGCGCGGTGGCGGTCGACCAGCGCGGGCAGTACGAAACCGCCGGTCCGGACGAGCCGTCGGCGTACGACCTGAACGAGCTCGGACTGGACGCGTACGCGATGGCCGAGGCCCTCGGCGCCGGACCCGTCCACCTGGTCGGTCACTCCTTCGGCGGCCTGATCGCCCGGGCCGCGGTGCTTGCCAGGCCGGAGGGGTTCGCGTCCCTCACCCTGCTAGGTTCCGGCCCGGCCGGGCTGGGCGGTCCGCAGGCGCAGTTGCTCAGTCTCATGGCGGAGGCCATTCCCACGCAGGGGCTGGCCGCGGTGTACGCCGCCAAACGCGAGCTCGAACGCAGGAACGGCGCGGGCGAGGAACCCGCACACATCGAGGAGTTCCTCGCCCGGAGGTTCCGCGCCAACAACCCCGTCTCGCTCACCGAGTTCACCCGCCAGCTCGTCGAGGCGCCCGACCTGGTGGCCGAGCTGGTCTCGACCGGCGTACCCACAATGGTCGCCTTCGGCGTCGACGACGACGCGTGGAGCCCTTCCGTACAACGCGAAATGGCCGATCGGCTCGGTGCGCCGGTGCACGAGATCGACTGTGCGGGCCACTCCCCCGCGGTGGACCGGCCCGACGCCACGGCGGAAGCGCTCACGGCGTACTGGAACTCACTCCACCGCGACGCGGCGGGGTCAGCCGGGTAGCCGCAGCCCGCCGGGGAACAACGCGCCGTAGGCCACGAAGGCCAGTGCCCACGCGAAGAAGAGGTAGATCCAGCCGCGGCCGGCCCGGCGTTGCTTCCACGCCAGCACGCTGAGAATCACGACCGGCAGCAGGAGCACGAGACCCGCGGGCAGCCTGCCGTCGTTCTGCCCGAACACCCACACCGCCGCCAGGGCCGACGCCACGACGGTCGCCCCGCCCAGCAACTTGCGCGGAGTGGTCAACAGGCGAAGCAGATCCATGTACATACCGTAGGTGCCGCACTACGCCGGTGCGAGCGGGCCACGATGACAATCCCGGCACCTTCCCTGCCCGGGGTCCGGCCGCTGCCCGTGCGCGCGGGAGGCGGACGCGGCGGTGGCGTATGTGCTCAGACGTTCGGGTCCAGCCCGTCCCAGGGCCGCTTGGACGGATAGGCGGAGCGGCCCTGCGGGCAGTGCGCGGAGAAGTCGCACCACTGGCACAGCGGACCCGGCCGGGGCGGGAACACCTCGTCGAGGTCGGCCGCGGACAGTCCCTGTGCGAACGCCTGCTCGGCGTGTGCGGCCTCCGCGCCCATCTGGTCGGCGCGGTGGAGGTGCCGGCGCAGCGACTCCTCGGTGTGCTCCCAGCCGACGACCGCACCCGAGGCGAGGTGGTGCAGCTCCACCTTCCGGCACGGCCGGCGCAGGGTGCGGGCGGTCGCGGCGGCGTAGACCGCGAGTGCCAGCGAACTTCGCGCGTCGGCGGTGGTGAGCACGCGGGTGCCGCTCTTGTAGTCGACCACGACGAGCTCGAGGGCGTTGTCGTCGTGACCGGGGGCGGAGCCGTCCGGCCCTTCGGCCTCGTCGTCGAGGATGCTGTCGTCCTCGTCGTCCTCGTCGTCCTCGATGTCGTCGCCTTCGTCGGTGTAGCCGTCGTGGGAGACCGGACGCAGGTCGATGCGGTCCACGCGTCCGGACAACGCGAGCGTGGACGTGGTGAGGGCGACCGTGCGCTCGACACCGATCGGTTCGTCGGCCGGGTCCAGCGTCGCTGCGTAGTCCTCCACCATCCGGCACGCGTGCATGCGCCAGCGTTGGCTCTGCGCGTCGTCGCGGAAACCCTCGTCGATCCAGGCCCGCCAGGCGATCCGGGCTGCGGCGACGGGAGTGCGCTCCTGCACGGGAAGCCGCCACCAGGCGGCCAGCGCGGTGTGCACGCTCGCGCCCACGCTGTTGTGTGCCCACGGCGGACCCTTCGGCGGCGTGGGCCGGTCGAGGTAGGTGAACCGGTAGCGGCGCGGGCAGTCCAGCCAGCTCACCAACCTGGTGGGCGTCGCCCGGAACAACCGGCGCGGCATCGCCTCGAAACCCAGCTGCTCCATCGCGCTCATCCGGCCATCCTGCCAAGGACCACCCCCAGGCCGTCCGCGGGACCGGGACGGGAGCGGGACGGGACGGCGACCGCCGGGCGACCCTAGGGAAGGTACGGCGACGGCGTCTGCCGGCCGGAGCGTTCGGCCGCGGACCGCGCACGGTCCAGCAGCCGGGCGAACTCCTCCTCGCCGGTGCCGAAGCATCCCAGCTCGTGGTCGGTCTTGCCGGCACCGTGGTGGTCGCTGGCGCCGGTCACCACGAGGTCCAGCGCACGGGCGAGATCGCGCAACTGTTCCCGCACCTGCGGAGAGTGGTCACGGTGGTCGACTTCGAGGCCCGCCAGCCCGGCCCCGGCCAGATCGGCGATCACCTCGTCGGTGAGCACCCGGTGGCTGGAACGCCCACGCGGATGAGCGAGTACGCAGACACCGCCGGCCGCGCAGACCTGTCCGATCACCTCGGCCGGCTCCGGGGCGTACCGCGTGACGTACCCGGACTTCCCCTCGCTCAGCCACCGGTCGAAGGCCTCCCGCCGGTCGCGTGCGTATCCTCGCGCGACCAGCGCGTCGGCGACGTGCGGGCGGCCCAGCGAGGTGGCCGCGCGGGACTGTGCGGCGACGTCCTCCGGCGTCAGGTCGATGCCGTGCTCACGCAGCCGCTCGACGATGAGGGGAACGCGCGCGTTGCGGCCTTCGCGTATTCGCGCGAGCGTGCGGTCGAGGTCGGCGTCGCCGGGGTCGGGGAGGTAGGCCAGCATGTGCACGCTCACCCCGCCCAGCCGGCAGGACACCTCCGCACCGGGGACCAGGCCGACGCCCAGGCGGCGCGCCTCGGCACCCGCCTCGTCCCAGCCCGCGAACGTGTCGTGGTCGGTGAGGCCGAGGACGTCCACGCGGGCAGCGGCGGCGTGGCGTACGAGCTCGGCCGGCGGGTCGGTCCCGTCCGAACAGTTCGAGTGGGTGTGCAGGTCGATGAGACGCACCGGATCTCCAGCCGACGGGTGCCCGGCTTCACGACGGTGTGGACGGCGGGCGATGAGCGCGGATCGTTCGGGCCGTGTCCGACCCTAGTGTCAACCGGCCCGGGCTGTCAGTGCCCGGCCCGCGTCGGTGCCCGGCGTCTGTCAGGGCCCGGCCGGTCAGCGCCGTGCCTGTCACGGCCCGGCCGGTCAGGGGTCGCGCAGCCTGGGCGTGAGGGCGCCGTAGGGCAGCAGGTCGACCTCGTGCCCGAGCGCGCGGACGTCCATCAGCTCGATCGGCTCCAGCAGCAGCGCACCGGCGGTGTCGGGGTGGAACACCAGCCACAGCCACGACGCGGCCGACTCCCCGACGTAGACCGCGCGGTCGGGCGGGGTGTCGGCCAGCCACAGTGCCGTCGGATGGGAGTCGGCGTCGACCTTCGCCTGCGGGGTTCCCCGGCCGACACGTCCGCCTGGGTCGGTGCCGTCGATACCGGCGTACGCCGCACCGAGTCCGACACCCATCTCCTCCGCGACCAGCAGGAGCTCGCCAGCGCCGCCCAGCGGGTTCGGGCCCGAGCAGGCCACGACAGTGGCGCGAACTCCCTCGACGTCGCTGCCGGCGTGACCGACACCGGTGATCACCCAGGAGTGCGGAAGTGGCCACGGCACCCACAGCGGCAGCCGCGACCGGGCAGCGAGCCAGCGCACCAGGTCGGCACTGGGCTGGACGAACGGCTGCAGCGGAGGCACCGCTCCGTGCACCGGACAGGTCCACCGGTCGGCCCAGGCAGACGGGGCTCGCACTGCCCGGTGGCATCTCGGGCATACGGGGTGGCCCTTCATGGATACGACGGTTCCCGTTCCGGCTTCGTGCGTCAAGGGTCGTTCGGACGTGTCGTACGCCGGACGCCATAGCCTGGGCGAATGGACCTGCGGCGGGTGCTGTGCGTGGGTGCGGTCATGCGCGACGAGGAACACCGGCTGCTGGTGGTACGCCGCGGGCGGCCGCCGGACGTCGGCCGCTGGTCACTGCCCGGCGGACGGGTCGAGGCGGGTGAGTCCGCGCCGGTCGCGGCGATGCGCGAGGTGGCCGAGGAGACCGGCCTGTCCGTCGTCGCCGGGCGGCTGCTCGGCTCGGTCGAGCGGCCCGGGCCGGGCGGTGTCACCTACCTGATCCTGGACTACGTGTGCACCGCGGAGCCGCCGGGCCAGGCGCCGCGCGCGGGTGACGACGCAGCCGACGTGCGCTGGGTGAGCCCGGCCGAGTTGGCGGCCCTGCCGACCACGCCGGGGCTGCTGGACGCGCTGCGCGCCTGGGGCGTTCTCGACTGACCCACTTCGTCCGGATGTTCCGCGTTTGCCCACCTGATCATGCTCTGAGCGGTCATGCCACGATTGCGCGCATGCCACCGAGTCGCCGCTCGTTCCTGTCCGCGGGCATCGGAACCCTCGCCGCGGGCGCCACCGGCGTCGGGCTGGTCGAGTCCGGGCTGGTACCCGGCCGGACGATGATGCACACCGCGCTCGGGCTCACCGGAGAGAACGGCGTCGTTCCCGACGTCGCGCCGGGCCCGAAGGTCACCGGCACCTTCACCTCCGCGGCGCGGGCCGGCACCCAGGTCGTCTGGACCGTCGCCTACCCGCCCGGGTCCCGCACCGACGCGGCGCTGCCGGTCGTCCTCGCGCTCCACGGGCGCGGCGGCGACCACGACTTCGCGTTCGGCGAACTCGGTCTGGACCGCTTCATGGCCGCGGCCGCCGCCGACTGGCGGACGCCGTTCGCGCTGGTGTCCGTCGACGGCGGCCCCGCGACGTTCTGGCACCGCCGCCGCAACGGCGACGACCCGCAGTCGATGCTCCTCACCGAACTGCTTCCGCGGGTGGCCCAACGCGGCCTGCGCACGGATCGGATCGGCCTGATCGGCTGGTCTATGGGCGGTTTCGGTGCCCTGCTGTTCGCCGCGGCCCAGCCGGACGTGGTGGGCGCGGCGGTCGTCGTCAGTCCCGCGCTGTGGCGCAAGTGGGAGGACGTACGCCCCGGCGCGTTCGACGGGCCCACCGACTTCGCCGCCAACGACGTGTTCGCCGACCAGCGGCCGCTCGCCGGGCTGCGGCTGCGGGTCGACTGTGGCCGCGACGACCCGTTCGCGCCGGCGACCCGGGAGTTCGTCGCCGGGCTGACGCCGCCCCCGGCCGGTGGGTTCCAGCCGGGCGCGCACACCGTCGGCTACTGGCGCCGGATGGCACCCGAACAGCTCCGGTTCCTCGCCTGGAACCTGTGAGACGAACCGCGGCTCAGGAGTTCCAGCGGTCGAACGCCGGGGTCTCCCGCTCCCAGCCGAGCACGCTCACGGTCGCCACGTCGAGGAGGAAGTGCGCGCCGTCGCGCGGTGACAGGCCGATCCAGCGCGCGCCGAGCACCCGGAGGAAGTGCCCGTGGGCGATGATCAGCGCCCGCTCGGCCACGTCGTCCCGGATCCGCTCGATCACCCGGTCGGCGCGGGCGCCGACCTGCTCGGCGGACTCCCCACCGGGCACCGGGTCGTTCCACACGCTCCATCCCGGCACTTCGGTACGGATGTCGGGAGTGGTCCGTCCCTCGTACTCGCCGTAGTCCCACTCCCGGACGTCCGGCTCGACCACCGCACGGTCACCGAAGCCGGCCAGCCGGGCGGTCTCCCGGGCCCGCGCCAGCGGGCTGGTGACCACCAGGTCGAACGACGTACCGGCCAGCCGGTCACCGAGCGCCCGGGCGGCGCGCTCGCCCGCCTCGGTCAGCGGCAGGTCCGTCTTCCCCGTATGGCGTCCGTCCCGGCTCCACTCGGTCTCTCCGTGGCGGGCCAGCCACAGCTCCGGCTGCCGGGCAGTCACTCGCGCCTCACAGCTCGCCCTGCTGCAGGGCGAGCCTGGCCAGCAACTGCCGGGCCTCCTCGGCGTGGTCGGCCTTGCAGATCACGTCGTACGTCCCGGCGACCACCTGGGTCATCGAGGTGAAGTCGCGCTGGCCGCCGGTCGCGCGGTAGCCGATCCAGCCGAAGATGATCCCGAAGATCACCCCGATCACGATGCCGAAGACAAGCAGCAGAACGGTGTTGGCGCCGCGCGGCGCGAACAGGCTGAGCAGGATGCCGACGAACAGGCCCCACCAGGCCCCGCCGGCCGCCCCGACCCCGATCGCGCGGCCCTCGGTCAGCCGGCCGGTCACCCGCTCGACCAGCCGCAGGTCGTTGCCGACGATGGAGACGTTCTCCACCGGGAACTTGTTGTCGGACAGGAAGTCGACGGCCCGCTGTGCCTCCGCGTAGGTCTGGTAGGACCCGACGGTTACACCGCTGGGCAACTCAGGCAGTGGTCTCGGCGTGGTGCGCATGGGAACCCCTCGTCGTCGCTGGGCTGCTCGTGCTCGGCCGGTGGTCGGTGGAACTCGCTGTGACCAGTGTGCTCCGCGCCCGGCGGTTCACGCGTTCCCCTGAGGATGCCCGTGGATCCATCGAGGATGCGCGCCGTCTTCCGGTTTGCCGCTGATACCCTGTCCGTCGGTCGCCATGAACACTGGCCAATGTCCGGATTTGCTCGTTGTGAGCGCTGTGGACGCGGTTGTGTGCGACCTTCGAGGTGGTCCCGCCCTCACCAGGGGCCGGTGTGAAGGAGGTGCTCGGGTGAAACCTGCCTGTCCGTGCAGTACCCGCGTCCTCCGTCGCCCGCCGGCCGCATCGCGCTAGCCGCGGTTCGCCCGGCCCGCCCATCCCGGTAGCCCGGCCACGGAGGACGTCCGCCGTCCACCACCCAGGTGGACGAGTCCGTCTGCCCACGTTCGGGACGCGTTCCGAACACGTTCGGGACAAGAGTTCGGGACAAGGAGGTGGCCTGCCATGGCCCTGCCCGGTGTTCGTGACCACCGCAACGCCGTCCTCGGCGGACGCCGTGCCCGCGCCATGATGCGCGCCATCCGCCGCCGGCCCGACACCCATCTGAACGGCCACCAGAGCAGTGTCCGCACCGACAACCCTCGTACGGCGGTCGTCGACTGGGCCTTCTACCGCGACGGAAGGCGCCAGGACGACGTCACCTCCTACACCGAGGCGGTACGCCGCGCCCGGGACGGCGGCGGCTTCGTCTGGATCGGGCTGTTCGAGCCGACCGGCGACCAGCTCGCCGGGATCGCGGAGGAGTTCGACCTGCACGCGCTGGCGGTGGAGGACGCGGTGACCGCCCACCAGCGGCCGAAGCTGGAGCGGTACGGCGACTCGCTGTTCGCGGTGTTCAAGACGGTGCGCTACTGCCCGCACGAGGAGTTCACCGCCTCCAGCGAGGTGGTCGAGACCGGTGAGCTGATGGTGTTCGTCGGGCCGGAGTTCGTGGTCACCGTCCGGCACGGCGACCACAGCGAGCTGGGACGGGTGCGGCGCCAGCTCCAGGACAACCCCGACCACCTGCGGCACGGACCGAGCGCGGTGCTGCACGCGGTCGCCGACCGGGTGGTCGACGACTACCTCACCGTCGTCGACCGGCTCCAGGACGACATCGACGAGCTGGAGATCTCGATCTTCTCCGATCGAGGCGCCCGCAACGTCGAGCGCGTCTACCAGCTCAAGCGCGAGGTGCTGGAGCTCAAGCGCGCCGTCGCCCCGCTGGCCGGCCCGCTGCGCCAGCTGGCCGAACGCCCGGTGCGTCTGGTGGCTCCGGAGATCCGGGAGTACTTCCGCGACGTCGAGGACCACCTCGCCCGGGTGCGGGAGCAGGTGTCGGCGTTCGACGAACTCCTCACCTCGATCCTGCAGGCGGGCCTGGCGCAGCTCACCGTCGCCGAGAACGAGGACATGCGCAAGATCTCCGCCTGGGTGGCGATCCTTGCGGTGCCCACGATGATCGCCGGGATCTACGGCATGAACTTCGAGTTCATACCGGAGACGCACTGGCGCTACGGCTACTACATGGTGATGACCCTCATCGTCGGGATCTGTTTCGGCCTCCATCGCTATTTCAAGCGCAACGGCTGGCTGTGAGCCGAGCCGCGGCCGGCCTCACACCGCCACGGGGGTCTCGCTGATGTCCCCCTCACGCCGGTCGGCGTCGAGCCGCTCCTGCTCGCTTCTGGACCGCGCCTTACGTACGAACGCGGCCGCGCCGGAGACCATCAACCCCACGGTGGCAATACACAACGGACACATGTCAGCGCTCTCCCTGCCGTAGTCGTCACGGGGTAGGACATGACCGGCCGGCAGAACTCATCGCCTCATGGCAGGGGCGCGGCGTGGTGCGGTGGTGCGATCGGGACGTGCGCGTGTGAGAACCTCGCCTCATGAGTGACGCCGAGCACGTGGAGCGGGCCGGGCAGGCGGTCGACGACTCCGACCGGGCGGTACGCGCGGCGCTGGTCGAGGAGGCCTGCCGTCGCTCCTCGGTCCTGTGGCTGGCCTACGCCGGGCTGGACCGGCCCCGGCCGGCGTGGCACGTCTGGTCCGACGGCGCGGCGTACGTCGTCGCCGAAGCGACCCCCGCGATTCCCCCGACCGGGCCGACCAGGCAGCGGGCCGAGACGACCGGGCGGACCCCGCAACCGGAGCCCCCGGAGCCCGCCGGCCAACCGGCGGCGCGCCCCGAACAGGCACTGCCCGGGCTGGCCGAGGCCACCGAGGCCACCGTGACCTGCCGCTCCAAGGACTCCGGCTCCCGGCTGGTCACCTGGCACGCCGACGTCCACCGCCTTTCGCCCGGCACGCCGGAGTGGGACGACGCGGTACGCCTGCTGCGTGGTGACCGGCTGAACACCACCGACACCGCGGAGCTACCCGCCCGCTGGGCGCGGACCACGGTGATCGTCCGGCTCGCGCCCAGCGGTGAGGTGCTGGAGGAGCCCGGGAGAATGCCCGCCGACCGCGCCGCCGCGAGCCCACCCGGCAGCCCCGCCACCACCACCGGCCGGCTCCCCTGGGTGGTGCACAAACGCCCGCGCCACCGACCACGCCTGTCCTGAGCGTCCCCGCCCGCGACCTCGCTCTCCTCAGGGCGCCCGGGACGTTAGCCTGACCCTGGCGACGAAAGGGGTAGGACCAGTGGTGAGCGGTACCCCCACCAGGGTGTTCGTCGCGAAGCTGGCGTCGGCGGTGGTCTTCGACCCGCGCGGTGACCAGGTGGGCAAGGCGCGCGACGTCGTGGTCATGCTGCGCCCGCGCAACCAACCGCCGCGGGTACTCGGCCTCGTGGTCGAGGTCCTCGGCCGGCGCCGGATCTTCCTCCCGATGACCCGGGTGATCAGCATGGACGCCGGGCAGATCGTCACCACCGGCCTGGTCAACATGCGCCGGTTCCAGCAGCGCCAGACCGAGACCCTGGCCCTCGGTGAGCTCCTCGACCGCACCGTCACCCTGCGTGAGACCGGCGAGGAGGTGACCGTCATCGACCTCGGCATCGAGGCGTCCCGGGGCCGCGACTGGCAGGTGACCAAGGTCGCGATCCTCAAGCGGGGCAAGCGGTTCGGGCGCCGCGGCCAGACGTCGGTCGTCGACTGGGACGCGGTGACCGGCCTCGGCATCGTCGAGGAGGCCCAGGGTGCCACCCACCTGCTGGCCACGCTGGAGAGCATGCGCCCGCCGGACCTCGCGGCCGTTCTGCACGACCTGACGCCCAAGCGGCGTCTGGAGGTGGCCTCGGCGCTGGCCGACGAACGCCTCGCCGACGTCCTGGAGGAGCTGCCCGAGGACGACCAGGTGGAGATCCTCGGCGCACTCGACGTCGAACGCGCCGCCGACGTCATCGAGGAGATGTCCCCCGACGACGCCGCCGACCTGATGGCCGAGCTGCCCCAGGAGACCGCCGACCACCTGCTGCGGCTGATGGAGCCGAAGGAGGCCGAGGACGTCCGGCGCCTGCTGACGTACGAGGAACACACCGCGGGCGGCCTGATGACCAGCAGCCCGGTCGTACTCCCTCCCGACGCCACCATCGCCGACGCCCTCGCCCAGGTCCGCAACCCCGAGTTGACACCGGCCCTGGCGGCGATGGTCTACGTGTGCCGGCCGCCGCTGGAGGCGCCGACCGGCCGGCTGCTCGGCATCGCCCACATCCAGCGGCTGTTGCGCGAACGCCCCTCCGACCTGATCTCCGGTGTGCTCGACACCGACCTGGAGGCCATGCGGCCCGAGGCGTCGCTCGAGGACGTCACCAGCTACCTCGCGACCTACAACCTCGTGGCCGCGCCCGTGGTGGACGAGTCCGGCCGGCTCCTCGGCGCGGTGACCGTCGACGACGTCCTCGACCACCTGCTGCCCGACGACTGGCGCGAGCGGTTCGCGGAGGTGAGCCGTGGCGGGTGAGGAGTCCCGCGAGCCCGAGCCCGAGCACGCGCGCGACAGCGAGCGCCGGCGGGCCCTGGAACGCCGGCGGGCGCTCGAGCGCCGGCGGGCCAGCGAACGCCGCCGCGACGACGAGCGCCGCAAGGAGAGCGAACGCCAGCGGGAGACCGACCGCCAGCGCGAGGCCGACCAGCGCAACGAGGAGATCCGCACCGAGGCCGAACGCCGCTTCCGGGAGTCCGGCGGCACCAGGCGGGACCGGCGGCGGCTGGACACGCCCCGGGCTCCCGCCCGGGCGTTCCGCCCCCACTACGACCCGGAGATCTTCGGGCGGTTCGCCGAGACGTTCGCGAGGTTCATGGGGACCGCCCGTTTCATCGCGTACATGACGGTCTTCGTGATCATCTGGATCGCGCTGAACCTGGTCGGGATCTTCGGCCTCCAGTGGGACCCGTACCCGTTCATTCTGCTCAACCTGTTCTTCTCCACCCAGGCGTCGTACGCCGCACCGCTCATCCTGCTGGCCCAGAACCGCCAGGAGGCCCGCGACCGGGTGCAGTACGACCAGGACCGCGACATGAACGTCCGCACCCGCGCCGACATCGAGTTCCTCGCCCGCGAGGTCGCCTCGCTACGGCTCGCGGTCGGCGAGGTGGCCACCCGCGACTTCCTGCGGTCGGAGCTGCGCTCGCTGCTCACCGACCTGGAGGACCTGCAGAACGACGAGGGCGAGCACGTGCGCGCCGACACCGCGCCCCGGCCGGGACCGGCGAGCGGGCAGACGTCGCGTACGTCACGCTCCCGCGGGCGGGGCGGCCGGGACGGCAGCCCGTAGCATCGAGGTATGACCGTGCCTAGCCAGGAACAACTCCACGCTGCCCTCGGCGGCGTCCTCGACCCCGAGATCCGCCGGCCGATCACCGAGCTCGGCATGGTCCGGTCGGTGCAGGTACGCCCGGACGGCACCGCGGAGGTCACCGTCCTGCTGACCGTCGCGGGCTGCCCGATGCGCGAGACGCTCACCCGCGACGTCACCAAGGCGCTGTCCGCGGTGCCCGGTGTGCGCGACGTCGCGGTCACCCTCGATGTGATGAGCACCGAGCAGCGGCAGGAGCTGCAGGGCCGGCTGCGTGGAGGCGGTAACGCACCGGCGAAGGAGAACCCCTTCGCCCGCGCCGACTCCCTCACCCGCATCTACGCCATAGCCTCCGGCAAGGGCGGCGTCGGCAAGTCGTCGGTGACGGTCAACCTCGCGGTCTCCATGGCCGCCCAGGGCCTGAAGGTGGGGCTGCTGGACGCCGACGTGTACGGCCACTCCGTCCCCGCCATGGTGGGCATCGCCGATCAGAGGCCCACCCGGGTCGAAGAGATGATCATGCCGGTGCCGGCGTACGACGTGAAGGTGATGAGCATCGGCATGCTCAAGCCCGGCCGTCAGCACGTGGTCGCCTGGCGCGGTCCGATGCTCGACCGGGCCCTCGGCCAGATGCTGTCCGACGTCTACTGGGGCGACCTCGACGTCCTGCTGCTCGACCTGCCGCCGGGCACCGGCGACATGGCCATCTCCGTGGGCCAGCAGCTCGCCAACGCCGACGTCGTGGTGGTGACCACTCCGCAGGAGGCCGCTGCCGAGGTGGCCGAACGCGCCGGGACGATCGCCTCGATGCTGAACCAGAAGGTCGTCGGCGTGGTGGAGAACATGTCCTGGCTGCCGTGCCCGCACTGCGGGCCGAGCCACCGGATCGACGTGTTCGGCACCGGCGGAGGTGCGCGGGTGGCGTCGACGCTGAGCGAGCGGTTCGGGTACGACGTGCCGCTGCTGGCGGAGGTCCCGCTGGACCCGCGGTTGCGCACCGGCGGCGACACCGGCCGCCCGGTCGTACTCGACGACCCCGGTGCGGCGGCGTCGGACGTGCTCGCGGGCCTCGCCAAGCAGCTTGCCGACCGCCGGCCGAGCCTGGTGGGCCGGTCGCTGGGACTCACCCCGACCGCGCGCTGATCCTGATCCGCCGAGCGGCCGGTCTGAAGCCCTGAGAAGGACTTCGGCCGGCCGTCCGTGCGCGCTGACCCGCTTCGGGCTCAGGTCGCCTCGAGGTCGAAGACCGGGCGGCGGTCGGCCGGCCGGTCCGGCCCGCCGTCGCCGGTCAGGTCCGCGTCGGCCCGGTCGGTCTCGGAGCCCAGGTCGTCGGCGTCACTCCTGCCGTAGGTGTCGGCCAGGTCGTCGGTGTCGTCGACGTGGACCGAGCCGTTCACCGGGTCCGTGGAGTCCGAATCGTGGTCGGAGTCGTACGTCGACCCGTAGTTCCGGTCGTGGTCGTCGTCGACCGAACCGTTGCTCGTGCCGTTGCGGCTGCTCCTGGACTCGGTGTCCACCCGCAGGTCGTCGCGCAGGTCGAGGTCGCGGTCGATGCGCAGGTCGTCCTCGTCCAGGCCGGACAGGACGTGCTTGCGGACGAAGTTACGCGGGTTGAGGTCGGCGATGTCGAGGTCCTCGAACTCCGGCCCGAGCTCACGGGACAGCTCGCGGCGGGCGTTGTTGGCCATCCCGCGCACCTGCCGGACGCCACGCGCCGCCTGCCGCGCTATGTCGGGCAACCGATCCGGCCCGAAGATGAACAGCGCGGCGATCGCCAGGACGATGAGCTCCGGAGCGCCGATGTCGAACACGGGGCCAGAGTAACCTCCCTCGCTGATCTCCGTGCGGGGCCCGGCAGACCGGTTTAGGCCCGGCCCCCCGTCTCCCCCGCCGGTGGCCGGCGACAGGGCGGCAGCGGGCGACCGGAGCGAGGATCAGCGCGTGGTACGGAAGTGGCGTACGGCTCAGCCGGTCTGCTGACCGAGAGTGACGATCACCTTGTGTTCTTCGGAACCCCGTTCGTAGACTAGCTCGACCCGCTGACCGGGCACGTGGCTGCGGATCTGGACGATCAGGTCGTCGGCCCCGGTCACCCGGTGGCCGCTGATGACCTTCACCACGTCGCCCTTCTGCAGGCCCGCCCTGGCCGCCGCGCTGCCGGCCTGGACCTCGCCGAGCCGGGCACCGGGGCCCTGGTGGTTGACGTCCACGACCGCGCCGACCACCGGATACACCGCATGGCCGGTCTTGATGATCTGGTCCGCGGTCCGACGGGCCTGGTCGATCGGGATGGAGAAGCCCAGGCCGATACTGCCCTGCTCCTGGTCGCCGCTGAACGGGCTGCGCTGGCTGATCGTCGCGATCGCGGAGTTGACGCCGATCACCTCCGCGCGCAGGTTGACCAGCGGCCCGCCGGAGTTGCCCGGGTTGATCGCCGCGTCGGTCTGCAGCGCGTTGATGAACGACATCTCGCTCTGCCCGCCGCCCGCGGTGACCGGGCGGTTGCGCGCGCTGACGATGCCGCTGGTGACCGTGCCGGCCAGGCCGAGCGGGGAACCCAGTGCGACCACCGGCTCACCCACCCGCACCTTGTCGGAGTTGCCGAGCGCCACCGGCCGCAGGTTGCGGACGCCCTTGACCCGGATCACCGCGAGGTCGTACGCCGGGCTGCGGCCCACCACGCTCGCGGTCGCCTCCTGGCCGTCGTTGGTGGTGACCTTGATGCCGTTGCCGCCGGAGGCCGGGGCCACCACGTGGTTGTTGGTGAGGATGTAGCCGTCGCGGCGAAGGACGAACCCGGAGCCGGTGGCCCGCCCCTGCGCGGCGGTCACCGAGATCTGCACCACGCTGGGCAGCAAGGCCCTGGCCACGCTGGCGACGCTCTCCGGCTTGGGGAACGCCGACCCCTTCGCCCCCAGGTTGTCGTCCGGCGCCTGGGGGTCGCTGGTGATCAGCGCCGGGCCCCAGCGCAGCGTGGCGAGCACGCCCGCGGTGGCGCCGAGCGTGGCCGCCAGCAGGGCGAGAACGACGCCGACCACGATCAGGACGTTCCGCCGGGGCAGCCGTCCGTGACCGCCGTCGCGGCCCGCCGGGCCGGTGGGAGACGGCGCGAACGCGGGCTCGGCCCGATGTGCGCCGCTACCGGCGGCCGGGCGGGCCCACGGCGGCGGGGGCTCGAAGTCGGGGCGTTCGGTGGGGTAACCGGGCAACCGGGTGCTCCGCTGCGGCGGGACGCCGCGCGGCCCCGGCTGCTGCGGGGACGCGAGCCACGGCGAAGCCTGCGGCTGCGGCGAGGACTGTGGCGGGGAGGGAGCGTGCGCCTGCGGCGAGGGCTCCTGGGCGTGCGGCGAGGGCTGCTGGGCGCGCGGAGCCGACCATTGCGGCTGTTCGGACCGAGGCGCCTGGGGCTGGGCTCCCGGGGCGACTCGTCCGCCTTCGTACGCCTCGCTGCGCTCGGTCATCCCGGCCCCACCCCTCCCTCGTCGAACCCCGCGGGGCGCCCGGCGCGCCCCACACCTCGTCAGTCGAAGGGATTCAACCAGGACACCATCCTGGCGGCGCCCCGGTCCAGTCGTTGCGTCAGGCCGGGTCCTGTGGTGGTCACCCGGTCGCGGGGAAATGCCGCAACCACCGCATCCAGCCCCTGGGGCGTATCGCACACCGCCGTGTAAACCAGGCCGTTGCCGGCCCAGACGGCGTACGACGACAGGCCGTACTTCACGTACACGTCACCGGTGTCGGTGCTACGCCTGGTGAAACCGCGCATACCCGCCTCGTTCAGCGCGCCTCGCTGCTCGAACACCGAGGTGCTCACCAGGCCGTCCGTGTAGGACAGGTGGAGTCTCGCGCCGTCGTCGGACCGGCGTACGTCACGCAGGGCCGGGCCGGAGCCCAGCCGGCGCTCGCAGCAGTTCCAGCCCTGGGCGGCCAGCCGGGGGTAGTCGGCCGCCGCCACGACCGGCCCGTCGTCGGCCGCGGGCCTCGGCGTCGCCCGCGCGGGCTGCCCACCGGACCCGGCCGAAGCGGGAGCCGAGCCGAGGTCCAGGTCGACGAACGCGTTGGCCCGGACCAGGGACCCGTCGTGGCCGTAGAGCTCCCGGCGTACCAGGACACCGGTCCGCCGGTCGAGCCAGAACCGCGCCGCGACGGCACCGTCGGCGCGCACAGCCTCCACCACGTCGGTCGTACGCCCCAGCGAGTGGCTCGGGGCCGCCAGCCGCAACTGGTAGGCGCCCGCGAGCAGATCCAGGCCCTCCACGTGGTCGCCGGAGGCCTCCGAGCCGTCCGTACGCGCGTTCGCGGACCTGTCCACGAAGGCGGTGGGGTTGTCGCCGCCCCGCCCGGCGAGGGTGGTCCCACGACCAGGGACGTTGGCGACGTCGACGAGCTCGGAACTGTCGGCAGCCCGGGACCAGACGGCCACGAACTGCGTTCCGCGGTAGGCGACGGTGTGTTCGGCCACCACCGCGCGGTGCAGCAGGCGCAGCGCCAGGGGGTCGTCCGGCGCGCTCGGCGATTCGGGCAGCACCGCCCGCGGATCCCGCGCACCGCGCGCTGTACCGGCGGCGGACCCGGCCGGCACCGCGGCCGCGAGCAGTACGCCGGCGAGGAGCGTCACCACCAGCAGGCGTACCGAGGCGGCAGACGGCGTGCGGAGGGTCCGGGCTCCCGGCCACGGAGGACGGATCGGCCGGATCGAACGGCTCGAACGGATCGGCATGGCGTCACCGCCCGGCCGTTGGTGCCAGAAGCCCCCGATCGAAGGAAGCGGTCACGGCACCGGGATCGGACAACGGGACTTCGGCCGCGGAGCCGGCGTGGTCGACGGCGTACCGCTGCACCGGCGGCACCACGCTCACCGGCGGCTCCTTCGGCTGTCCCCCCGCGGCGAACGCCACCACGAACGTCATCGTCGCCATCGCCGCGGCCCCGGCGACGCCGACGGTCAGCCGGCGCCGGGACCGCCCGGCGGGGTGGCCGTCGCGGCGTGGCCGGCGGGTGCCGGGCTGGCCAGGTGGACGATGGGCGGCAGGCGGCCCGAGGCGCGGCGCGCGGACCGGAACCGGGACTCCGGTGTGGACCGGCGTACGGGCGGCGCCGCCCGTGGTCGCGCCCGCGCCGGAACCGAGGGACCGATGGGACGGGTCCTCCGCGAACGCCGGGGCCGGCTCGGCCAGCGCGAGCAACCCGGCCTGCAGGGACGCCGACGCTGCGGGCTCGGGCATCCCCGACAGCAGCGACTTGACCCGGCGTTCGGCCTCGACGGCGTCGCGGCACTCCGCGCAGTGGGCGAGATGGGCGAGCACCTGGTCACGGGCGTCGTGGTCGAGTTCCCCGTCGACCAGCGCGGACAGGACGGCGCGGTCGTGGGTCACCAGGAGGTCCTTTCGGCGGTGACCGTCCTTTCGGCGGTGTCGGCCGTGCCGGTGGACCCGGCGGTGGGGGTGACGTCGGTGACGCCGGAGACAGTGGCGGCGGCAGGTGCATCCGGCTCGGGCCGGCGCGGCGGCATCCGGTGGGCCAACGCCTCCCGCAGCTGGGACCGGCCCCGGTGGATCCGGCTGCGGACGGTGCCCAGCTTGACGCCGAGCGTCGCCGCGATCTCCTCGTACGACAGACCCTCGATGTCACACAGGACCACAGCCGCCCGGAACTCCGGGGGAAGCGCCTCCAGTGCGGCCTGGATGTCGGCGTCGAGGTGCCGGTCGTCGTAGGCCTGGGCCGGGCTCGGCTCCGAGCCGGGCAGCCGCTCGGGCGCGTCGTCGGGCAGCGCGTCGAAGCGGATCCGCTGCCGACGGCGGGCCAGGTCGAGGAAGAGGTTGGTGGTGATGCGGTGCAGCCAGCCCTGGAAGGTGCCGGGCGTGTAGGTGGACAGCGATCGGAAGACCCGGACGAAGACCTCCTGGGTGAGGTCCTCGGCGTCGTGCCGGTTGCCTGTCAGCCGGTACGCGAGCCGGTAGACCCGCGAGGAGTGTGTGCGGACGATCTCGTCCCAGGACGGAGGCGTCCAGGTCTCTGCCGGCACCGTGCCCGCGAGATTGTCGGCCATCGGACCACCTCCGCCAACTTCCACCGGCGCCGGGGCACTCCCGCCGCGGTATCGTCCTTCCGTCGGCCCGCACGAAGCAGGCGACGCCCCGCCGCAGGTCCGGCGGTGCTTTCCCATTGTCCCTGCGGGTCGGCCAAAACGCCTCGGATCCACCCCTGGTCTTAGCCCCTTCTTAGCTTGGGGAACCTCAGGGTTTGTCCCTTACCAGGTCTCAGGGTGCGGGTCGGACGTGTCCGTCAGGTCACGCCGTCGTCACCGAACGCCACCCAAAGTGCCCGGCCGGGTCCGATCCGCGACCGGACCGCGACCGAACCACGACCAGAACCGTCCTGACCAGGCGTTGCAGTCAGATTCCGGGCGGGAGGGGACTAGGCTTCCACCCGGACCGGATCTTTGCGAACGACGTGCCGCCCAGACGTGCGCGCGCCACCAAGGAGGCAGTTATCTCCACGATGAAGCCCGACACCTGGGCCTACGCCGAGGGTTTCGTCGCCGAGGACGACGTGCTCACGAAGGCCAGGGCGCGCGCCGCCGAGGTCGGGGCGAGTCCCATCGGACAAGGTGGCGGAGCGGCCCTGCGGTTTCTCACCTCCGTGCTCCGCGCCCGGACAGTCGTCGAGATCGGCACCGGCTGCGGTGTCTCCGGCATCTGGATGCTGCGCGGCATGCGTCCCGACGGCACTCTCACCAGCGTCGACGTCGAGGCCGAGCACCAGCGGCTGGCGCGGGAGTCGTTCCTGGACGCCGGCATCGCCTCCCAGCGCACCCGGCTGATCACCGGCCGCGCCCTGGACGTACTCCCCCGGCTCACCGACGGTGCCTACGACCTCGTCTTCTGCGACGGGGACAAGAACGAGTACGCCGAGTACTACGAGGAGGCCCTGCGCCTCCTGCGGCCCGGCGGCGTGGTGGCCATCGACAACACGCTGTGGCACGACCGGGTGGCCGATCCGGCGCAGCGTGACCCGGTGACGGTCACGATCCGCGAGCTCGGCAAGCGGATCCTCGACGACGAGCGGGTGGTCCCGGTGCTGCTGGCGGCCGGCGACGGGCTCCTCTGCGCCACCAAGCGCCCCTGACGGGTTCGCGGGCCCCGCGTACCGCCCGGCCCTGTTCGTCTAGTTGTCGGGGATCCGGCGGCCCTTGCCCACCACGGTGATGCCGCTGTCGGTCACGGTGAACCCGCGGGCCCGGTCGTGCTCGGGGTCGACGCCGATCCGGGCGCCGTCCGGCACCACGATGTTCTTGTCCAGGATGGCGCGCCTGACCACAGCGCCCTCGCCCACGACCGTGCCGTTGAGGATCACCGCGCTGCTCACCTCGGCTCCCCGCAGGATGCGGGTGCCCGGCGACAGCACGGACTGGTCCACCCGGGCGCCGGCGATGATCGAGCCCATCGACAGGATCGACTCGGTGGCCTGCCCGCCCTCGACCAGCTTGGCGCCGGGCAACTGCGGGAAGCTCGTGAAGATCGGCCACTCGGTGTTGTAGAGGTTGAAGATCGGCTCGACCGAGACGAGGTCCATGTGGGCCTCGTGGTAGGAGTCGAGAGTTCCGACGTCGCGCCAGTAGCTGCGGTCGCGGTCGGTCGTACCCGGCACGTCGTTGTCGGCGAAGTCGTAGACCTGCGCCTCGCCCTTGTCGGTGAGCATCGGGATGATGCTCCCGCCCATGTCGTGGACCGAGCCCTCGTCGTCGGCGTCCATCCGCAGCGCGTCCAGCAGCACGTCGGTGGAGAAGACGTAGTTGCCCATCGACACGAACGTCTCGTCCGGGCTGTCCGGCAGGCCGGGCGGGTTCGCGGGCTTCTCCAGGAACGCCCTGATCGACCGCCCGTCGGGGTGGGTCTCGATCACGCCGAACGCCGACGCCTGGTCGCGCGGCATCCGGATGCCGGCCACCGTGACGCCCGCGTCGCCGGCGATGTGGGCGTCGACCATCTGCTCGACGTCCATTCGGTAGACGTGGTCGGCGCCGAACACGACGACGTAGTCCGGCCGGTCGTCGTAGATGAGGTTCAGCGACTGGAAGATCGCGTCCGCGCTGCCTTGGTACCACCGCGGGCCGAGACGCTGCTGGGCCGGAACCGGCGTGACGTAGTTGCCGAGCAGGGTGGACATCCGCCAGGTCAGGGACACGTGCCGGTCGAGCGAATGCGACTTGTACTGAGTGAGTACGCAAAGTCGGCGGATGCCGCCGTTCACGAGGTTGGAGAGGACGAAGTCGATGAGCCGGTACGTGCCGCCGAAGGGCACGGCGGGTTTCGCGCGGTCAGCTGTCAAAGGCATGAGGCGCTTGCCCTCGCCGCCGGCCAACACGATTCCGAGTACCCGCGGTTCCTTACCCATACCGGCACCCTAGTCTCCGGCGATTACACACGCGTCACAATGGGCGCCATGCCTGATCTGGTCACGCCGACACCCACGGTGCGGGTCTCGTTCCTCCAAGCGATGCAGGAGTTCCTCGCGGAGGGGCGCGGCACGGTGGAGGACAACTCCATGATCGGACGGGAGTTCCGTGAGTACGCAGCGGTGTGGTCGACACCGGTCGGGTTCGCCGCGTACGTCGCGGACCTGCGTGCGGCGGGGCGGGAGGAGACGCCGCGGCCGAACGGCTTCGTACCCTCCACCACGCTGTGGTACGTCGACGGCGAGGAGTACCTCGGCCGGCTGGCGATCCGGCACCGGCTGACGCCGTTCCTGCTCGAGATCGGCGGCCACATCGGTTACGACGTACGCCCGAGCGCCCGGCGCCGCGGCCACGCGACCGCGATGCTGGCGGCGGCGCTGCCGACGAGCCGCGACCTCGGGATCGACCCGGTGCTGGTCACCTGCGACACCGACAACGAAGGGTCACGGAAGGTGATCGAGGCCAACGGCGGCGTGCTCGAGGACGAACGCAACGGCAAGTTGCGCTACTGGGTGCCGACCTCGGGCTCCTGAGCCCCGGTCCGGCCGAGTTCGGCGACCAGCCTCTTGGGGGCGATCCGGCGGTAGGCGTCGGTGACGATCTCGGCCACGCGATCCCAGTCGACGTCGACGTCGAGGTAGACCCCGAGCCAGCCGCGGTGCCCGACGTAGGGCGGCCGGAAGAAGCTGTCCGGCTCGGCCCCGACCAGCAGCTGCTGCACACCTTCCGGCGCCGCTGCCCAGAACCCGAGCCGGTCGTCGTGGTGGTGGTCGGCGTACATCACGAACGCCTTCTTGTCCCGCACGAACCACGTCGGCTCGCCGTGACTGGGGCGTTCGGTGACCTCGGGCAGCGCGGTGCACAGCGCCCGCAGCCGCACAAGTGGGTCGTCCGGGTCGTCGCGCGAACTGCCGTGATCCCGCGTCATCCGCCGATGATGCCACGGCCTGGGCCGGTCACCCGGGGGTCGAGGGCTTCGCCTGTCCGCACCCGGGCCGTAGAGTCCGGACATGCGAGTCGCGATGCTCACCCGAGAGTTTCCGCCCCAGGTCTACGGCGGCGCCGGCGTCCACGTCGACTACCTCAGCCGGGCCCTGCGCGCCCTGGTCGACCTCGACGTCCACTGCCTTGGTGTTCCCCGCGACGGCGCCGTCGCGCACAGCGAGGACGACCCGCGACTGGCCGCCGCCAACCCGGCCTTGCGGATCTTCGCGGCCAACCTGGAGATGGCGGCCGGGGTCGAGCGGGCGCAGGTGGTCCACTCGCACACGTGGTACGCCAACCTGGCCGGCCACCTCGCCAAGCTGCTGTACGGCGTACCGCACGTGGTCACCGCGCACTCCCTTGAGCCGCGCCGGCCGTGGAAGGAGGAGCAGCTCGGCGGCGGCTACCGGCTGTCGTCGTGGGCGGAGCGGACGGCGTACGAAAGCGCGGACGCGATCATCGCGGTCAGCGCCGCCATGCGGGCCGACGTCCTCGACTGCTATCCGGCGGTGGACCCCGAGCGCGTGCGGGTGATCCCGAACGGCATCGACACGGTGCAGTACGCCCCCGACCGGCGTACCGACGTGGTGGACCGGCTGGGGATCGACCCCGGCCGGCCGAGCGTCGCCTTCGTCGGGCGGATCACCCGGCAGAAGGGGGTGCCGCACCTGCTGCGCGCGGCCGCCGACTTCGACCCGAAGGCCCAGCTGGTGCTGCTCGCCGGTGCGCCGGACACCCCCGAGCTCGCCGCGGAGTCCGCGGCCGCCGTCGACCGGCTGCGGGCCGAGCGCGACGGAGTGGTGTGGGTGCAGGAGATGCTGCCGCGCGAGGATGTCATCCAGGTGCTCACGCACGCCACGGTGTTCTGCTGCCCGTCGATCTACGAACCGCAGGGCATCGTCAACCTGGAGGCGATGGCGTGTGAGACGGCCGTCGTCGCCAGCGCGGTCGGCGGCATCCCGGAGGTCGTCCAGGACGGCCGGACCGGACTGCTGGTCGACTACGACGAGGCCGATCCGGTCACCTTCGAGCAAGGCCTGGCGGAGGCGGTCAACACGCTGGTCGCCGATCCGGGGCGGGCCGCGACGATGGGCCTGGCCGGACGGGCTCGGGCGGTCGAGGAGTACGGCTGGGACGCGCTGGCGCGGCGGACCGCCGACGTATACGCCGGGCTGATCGGCTGAGCCGGGAAGAGCTGGAGTCGGAAAAGCCGGAGCGAGCCCCGAACGGGTCTGGCCGGCGGAGGAGACCCGATGCCGCTCGCCGCCGGGTCGAGCGGCACCGGGCGTCTCCACTGGCGATCCGGGCCGACCTGTCGCGTACGGGGTGGGTGGTCCGTCCGCCGCGTCGGTGTCGTGTCCGGTCGCTCGCAGCCACATCTACCCCGCACCCGCGGGAGCCGAAACCACCGGATCCAAGACGGTGGAATTCGGTTCCCGCGAGCTGGGGTCACTGCCCGATGGCGTACGCGTGGTGGACGGTCAGCTCGGCGGTGTTGCCCGAGGTGTCGACCGCCTTCCCCCGCAGCGAGACGTAGCCGGTCCGGTGCTGCGCCGGCGGCACCACGACCACCCAGTGGTCGCCCCGCTCGTGGCGTACCAGCGCCTTCCGCCAGGTCCTGCCGTCGTCCCAGGAGACCGACGCCGTGAGGCTCTTCGTCCGGCCGGACTTCGACCCCGCCTGGGGTGTGACGGTCACCGGGACCAGACTCACCCGGTGCTGGTGGTCCTGGTTCCACTGGTCCACCCTCGGGGCGAACCGGATCGCCGACAGCGGCAGCGCGACTCCGTGCTCCTCGTCCCCGGCGTGCCCGGAGGAGAAGGTCCACGTGGCGGTGATCTTCGTGGACAGCCTGGAGTAGGTCGGCCTGGTCGCGGTGACCTCGAGCCGGTAGGCCGCCCTGGCCCGGGGCACGGCCACCGCGTCGTCGAGGAAGCCTGCGTACGCCGACTCGGCGATCTTGTGCCCGTCGCGGTAGAGCCGGGTCCGAGCGGTGTCCACCAGGGAGTCGCCCGGGTGGCCGGCGGCGTCGGAGTACGACGGGACGCTGACGACCAGCTCGTCGGCGTACCGTCCCACGGACGGGTAACCGGGCTCGGCCGGCAGGGTCGGCCCGAACACCGCGGAGTTCCACTTCTCCTGGTACGCCTCACCCGCGCGATAGCTGCGATCGGGCGCGCCGAGCACGGTCTGATCCTCCGGCCAGCCGTCCTCGTCGACGGCGAACTCGGTGAACTCGGTGGACCAGGTCGTCGGACCGGCGTCGAGATAGCTCGTCACCTGGTTCGGCAGGTCCAGGACCAGGCCGGCCGAGGACATCGACGCACTGGGATCGGCCGCGCCGAACACGGACCGGACGGCCTGGCGTCCCGGCTGCTGGCGGGCGAACCGGGAGACGACCTTGCTCAGCTGACTGTCCTTGACGTCGTTGCGCTGGAAGCCGGTGAAGAACCGGCCGCGCACGGCGTTCAGCAGGCCGTAGAAGTACGGGCTGTCGGCGAAGGAGTCGTCCTTGCCCGGGACGGCCCACTGGCTGCCGATGTGGGAGAGCATCCCCGAGACCGGAGCCTTGGGACCCAGCTGGCCGGTGTAGAGCCCCTCGAAGGATTCGGTCCAGACCGAGGAGCCGAGACCCGAGACCGAACCGGTGCGGTCGTAGGAGACGTCGACCAGTGCCGGGCGCACCGAAGAGCGATGCACGGTGGTCGACACCGACCGGCCGATGCGGGCGTCGGCGTCGATCGTGGTGTTCCGGGTCAGTGCGACGGTGGGCTGCACGAGCTCGACGATCGTCGGGTCCGACGACTCGAAGTCGGTGATGTCGGCTTCCAGTACGTAGGTCCCCTTCGGCAGCCTGAGCTTCGTGTTGCCGTCGGCGCCGGCTTCGGGGGTGAGGAAGGTGTAGTTGTCGAGTCCGACCAGCGTGTCGAACGCTTCGGTGGTGGCCTTGCCCTGGCGGTCGCGGTGCCTGATCGTGAGGTCGTAGCTCTCGACCTCCTTCTCCACCCCGAGCGGCGTACCCAGTGAGACCCCGCCCGGGCCGGTGGCGACGAGGCGGCCGCTGTACGCGCCGTCGGGACCGTTGTGCCGGGTGTCGGAGGTGACCGACACCGAGGCGGACCCGCCGGCGGGGACGGTCACGGTGGGAGCACTGACCCGCATCGCCGAGGCAGGGGCGGGCCGACCGTCGGGCCGGTTGAGCTGGACCTTGACGGCGAGGGTGACCGCCTTCGTGGCGGTGTTGCGGTAGGTGACCTGCCTGGTCACCGGGGTGTCGTCGGAGTGCGGCCAGCGCGCGGTCCCGAACGACACACCGACGGGGGTGCCGAGCACGGTCTGGGTGATGGCCTTGGCCACGTCGACCCGGCCGGCGCCCTGTTCGTAGACGGACAGGTCCGGGTTGGCCTTCGCCGAGGAGGTCAGCACCGGCTTGAGCCGGGACGCCTTCCAGGTCGGGTGCTGCTGGGCCAGCAGAGCCGCGGCGCCGGCAACGTGTGGGGTGGCCATCGAGGTCCCGCTCAGCCGTACGTACTTGTCGCCCACCGGGTCACCCAGCTCGGTTCCGGCCGCCCGGGCGGCCACGATGTCCACACCCGGTGCGGTGATGTCCGGCTTGATCCCGCCGTCACCGACCCGCGGCCCGCGGCTGGAGAAGTCGGCGAGGTTGTCCTGCTTGTCCACGGCACCGACCGTGAGCGCGGCCTCCGCCGAACCCGGCGACTCGATCGTGTGATCCTCCGGGCCGCTGTTGCCGGCGGCGATCACGAACAACGTGCCGGTCTGCCGGGTCAGCGTGCCGACGGCCTCCTCCAGCGGGTCGTCGCCGGGGGTGTCGCTACCGCCGATGCTGATGTTGACGGCAGTGGCCTTCTGTGCCGCGGCCCACTGCATACCGTCGAGGATTGCGGACTCCTCGCATCCTTCGTCGACGCACACCTTCCCGTCGAGCAGCTTCGCGTCGAAGGCGACACCCTTGTATTTGCCGTTGGACGCCTTCGCCGTGCCGGCGATGATCGACGCCACGTGCGTGCCGTGACCGACCTGGTCACCTGCCGGCCCCTCGGTGAAGTTGTGGGCCAGCCTGACCTGGCCGGCGAGGTCGGGGTGAGTGGCGTCGATGCCGGTGTCCAGCACCCCCACCGTCACACCCTTGCCGGTGTAACCGGCCTTCCACGCAGCCGGCGCGCCGATCTGCGGCACGCTCTGGTCCAGAGCAGGGTGGTGCAGACCGTCCAGCCAGACCTTGGCGATGCCGGGTCCGAGCCTCCGCGCGCCCGGCGTCGTCAGCCCGACCCAGAACTGCCCTGCCTGTTTCTTGTCCACCGTCAGTGCGGCGCCGCCGACCGCCGGGAGCGTACGCACCTGCCGGGCGCCGACGGCGGAGAGCCGTGCTCCGGCCGCCGACCGCGCCGAGGAATCCGCGTAGGTGACGATCAACGGGACGGTCCCCCGGTGGGCATCGTCGTACCGGGACTCCATCAGGCCGGTCACGTCGAACAACCGCCGGTCGAGCCGGCCGGAACCGAGGGCGCCGAGCGCGTCGGACGGAATGACGTACAGGTGCCCGCCGGTGCGGCGGGTCAGAAACGTGATCTTCTTGCGGCCCTTGCCCGGCAGGACCGAAGCGGCGGTCGCGTCACCCTTCGGCAGCAGGACCCGGTCGCCGGTGACCAGGGTCACCGAGACGGGCCGGCTTCGGCGGCTGGACGCCCCGCCTTCGCCGTGGCCGTCCGCGGAGCCAGCGACGGCCGTCCGCTGGTTCGCCGGTCGGTCGCCCTCATGCCCCGATGAGCCGGGCGTCCCGGCCCAGCCGGCCGGGCCGATCGCCACGACCATGCCGGCCACCAGGCCGCCCACGGCCAGGGACCGGAGACGAGTTTTCGAAACGCTCAACGCACAGACCTCCCCCGTTGAAGGCACGAGGGTCCGAGGTCGCAGGGCGAAGCCCGACGGCCTCCGGTCTGAGGTGGCGAACCTTCCCCCGTGTCACCTGACGCAGTACTCGACTGAGTGCGGTGATCGTGCCACAAGGATGGTCGTACGGGAAGTGAACCGGCGACTGTGTCGTACAGCCCGAATAGTCGGAAACCCTGCCGGGAACGGCGCCGGCATACGAAAGCCCCGGCCGGGACCGCGGCCCCGGCCGGGGCAGTTGCTCGCTGGCTGGTGTTGCTGGTGTGGCTGGTGCTTGGTGTCCTGGTCGAGCTAGCCCACGACCGACTTGAGCGCGTCACCGAGCTCGCGGGCCTCGTCGGCCGAGAGCTCGACGACGAGCCGCCCTCCACCTTCGAGTGGCACGCGCATCACGATGCCCCGCCCCTCTTTGGTGACCTCAAGCGGTCCGTCGCCCGTCCGCGGCTTCATGGCCGCCATCCGCGCACTCCTTTCGTGTCGTCCGTGCGCGACGGCTCCACACCGCGAGGGGTGCGAGGCCGCCGAAGCGTGCCGTTACGCCGGGACATTATCCCGCATCGTGCATGGACACCGAAAGTCAAGATCGCCGTGGGGCCGCCCAGCGTGTCCGGATCGATGCAACTCGGTGTCACTCCGTGTCGATCGGTGGCGCTCCGTACAGACCGGGTGCCACCGGTCGCGACAGGACAGCACGCAGCGCCACCCCGTACCACTCAGCGCCACTCGAGCCGGCACACAAAGCCGGTCGGATCGGCACTCTTCCGGCAGACTTCGCTCATGCGGGCACGTTCGGCGCTCTTCGACCTCTACGGCGACCACCTCCGGTCACGGGGCGGCCGGGCGCCGGTGGCCGCGTTGGTCCAGTTGCTGGCGCCGCTCGGGATCACCGCCGCGGCGGTGCGGACCGCGGTGTCCCGGATGGTCCGGCAGGGCTGGCTGACACCGGTCCGTACGGCGGGCGGGCCCGGCTACGCGCTCACCGACCGTGCCGTGCGCCGGCTCGACGAGGCCGCTGCCCGCATCTACCGCACCCGAGGCAGCGAGTGGGACGGGACCTGGCACCTCCTGGTCCTCCCCCACCTGCCCGACCGGAGCCTGCGCGAGCGACTGCACGCAGGCCTCGCCTTCCTCGGGTACGCCCGCCTCGGAGGGGACACCTGGCTGGCGCCGCGCCGTTCCGGCGAAGCGGAGTCCCTGCTCGCGGCGGACGGCGTACGCCCGGACAGTTTCACTGCCCGCGACCTCGGCGACCCAGGCGAGCTGGCCGCCCGAGCCTTCGACCTGGCCACGCTGGGTAGGGCGTACCAGCAGTGGCTGCGGGACGCCCGGACGCACGTCTGGGCAGACCCGGACGCCGCCGCGGAGACCGACGGCGTGGGAGGAGCCGGCGTGGAGGAGGTCACGATGGGCGACGACGGAGACCGGCGGGCGTTCGCGGCCCGCAGCCGGCTGGTCCACGAGTGGCGGAAGTTCCTGTTCACCGACCCCGGTCTGCCGCCCGACCTGCTTCCCGCCGAGTGGCCCGGAGACGCGGCCGCGGCGTACTTCGACACCCACGCCGCGACGTTGCTCCCGGCCGCGGCCCGATTCGTCGACAGCTGCCTCACCCAGACCGGAGGAACGACATGACCTCACACTCGCCCACCGGCACACCCACCGAGGCGGCGGCCGGGCAGTCCACGCCGGTCCGGTACGCCGTGGAGTCCGGCGTGGCCACGATCACGCTGAACCGCCCGAACGCCGCGAACTCCCTGGACCTCGCCACCAAGGAGGCGCTGCGGGACGCCGTTTCGACCGCCGCGGACGACGACTCCGTACGTTGCGTCCTGCTCACAGGTGCCGGTGACAAGGCCTTCTGTGCCGGCCAGGACCTCCGCGAACACGTCGCGGCGCTGCGTGACCGTCCGCTGGAGGAGGTCTGGTCCACTGTCCCCGAGCACTACATCCCGATCGCGCGGGGCCTGGCGACCATGCCCAAACCGGTGGTAGCGGCGGTCAACGGCGTGGCTGCCGGTGCCGGGGCCGCGCTGGCCTTCGCCTGCGACTTCCGGGTGCTGTCCGACACCGCGGGGTTCAACCTCGCGTTCACCGCGATCGGGTTGCCCTGCGACACCGGCACCTCGTGGACGCTGCCCCGGCTGGTCGGCCACGCCCGGGCGGTGGACCTGCTGATGCGGCCGCGGACCATCGCGGCCGCGGAGGCCGAACGCATCGGACTGGCCACGTCGGTGGTTCCCGCGGGGGACCTGGCGGGTGCGGCGAACGCGGTGGCCCGCGAGCTCGCCGCCGGGCCGACGGTCGCCTACGCGGCGGTGCGCGAGTCGCTCGCCTTCGCCGCGCACAGCTCGCTGGAGGAGGCACTGGAGTTCGAGGGCGCGATGATGCGGCGCTGCGGCGCCACCGCCGACCACACCAACGCGGTGGCGGCGTTCGTCGCCAAACGCCGGCCGGAGTTCGAGGGCCGCTGACCGGCGCTCCTCGCGTACCGCGGCTCAGTCCTTCCGCGGCTGGAACGCCAGCAACTCACCGAGCTGCTCGTAGCCGGCAGCTCGGTAGAGCCCGGCGCCGGCCCGGCTCGCGGTGAGGACCGACCCGGTGGATGCGTACTTCCGGTCGTCGCGCAGCACCCGTGCCAGCAGGGCGCGGGCGATGCCACGCCGCCGGTGCTCGGCCGGCACGTGCAGGTCGGCGCACCAGGTGGCCTCCGTGTCGTCGTCGAGCCGTACGACGACGCTGCCGACCCAGCCGACGATCTCACCGCCGGCGAGCGCGGCGTACTGGCGTACCAGGCTGTCCTCGGCGAGCAGCTCCGGCGCGAGGGGCCGCCGGCGTGTCGCGACGCCCAGGCGCTCGGCGAGCGCGGGCGTGGTCACCCGGGTGGTCCGCACGACCGTCCCCTCGGCGGTGCGCGCGGCCGGCGGGGCAGGCACCGCGCCGAGCCGGTGGATCATCAGCGGCTCGGCACCGCCAAACCGGAAGCCCCGGGACTTGTACGCCGAGCGCAGCGGCGCGTCCGGCTCGTCCGGCGCGCGGACCACCGACAGGACGAAGTGCGTGCGGGCGTGTGCCCGAGCCAGCGCGTCGAGGTTCGCGGCGTCGGGGCCGTGGCCCACCCACTCCTCGCGGCGATACCGCCGGGGGTCGCGCCGCGGTGCGTCGCGGAGAACCCATGCGGTGGCCGTCCCGCCCGAACGTCCGGGAGGGCGTTCGGCGAGGTAGGGGTGGGTCGCGCTGCGCGTGAACGCGTAGCCCCGCGCGAACACCTCGACCACCCGGGCCAGCTCCTCGCGGGGTCCGGGCCCGGGCCGGTGGCCGGCGGTCATGATCAGCGGCCGCCGAGCACCCGGCCCCACTTGGTGCGTTCGTTCAGCAGCATCGCCTCGGCCTCGATCTCGACCTTCCAGCGCGGGTCGAGAAGACCGGCGACAACAAGCATCGACGTCACCGGACGGATCTCCCCGAACACCTTGCCGTGCACCCGGCCGACCACGTCGGCGTAGGCCGCGTCGGTGACGTACATCCGGGTGCGGACGACGTGCTCGGGTCCGGCGCCGACCTGGGCCAGCGCGGTCAGGATGATCTCGATGCAGCGGAACGCCTGCACCCCGGGATCGGGGTCGACCTCGCCGTCCTCCCAGACCGGCGCGGTTCCGGCGACCAGCACGCGGTTGCCGATCGACACCGCCCGGCTGTAGCCGTACTCGCGTTCGAGTTCGTTCCCGGACGCAACTCTTCGACGGGCCACCTGATCACTCCCTCGGCTTGGCGCTGCTCGCCCCGGCGGACAAGTCTTCGGCGGGCATCTCGCCGGCGGCCGACCCACGTGCCACGCAGTCCAGCAGGTGGTCGTCGACCATGCCGGCCGCCTGCATCAGGGCGTAGCAGGTGGTCGGCCCGACGAAGGTGAACCCGTTGCGTTTGAGCGCCTTCGCCATCGCCGTCGACTCCGCGGTGGTCGCGGGTACGTCGGCGGGGGTGCGGGGCGCGGGACGGGTCGCCGGGTCGGGGGCGAACGACCAGAGCAGCGCCGCCAGGCCGCCGTCGAGGTCGTGGGCCGCCCGGGCGTTGCGGATCGCGGCGTTGATCTTGGCGGTGTTGCGGACGATCCCGGCGTCGGCCAGCAGACGGCGCACGTCGGCGTCGTCGAACCCGGCCACGGCGGCGATGTCGAAGTCTGCGAACGCCGCTCGGAACGCCGGCCGCTTGCGCAGGATCGTCAGCCAGGACAACCCGGACTGGAACGCCTCCAGCGTCATGCGTTCGAACAACCCGCGGTCGTCACGGATCGGCCGGCCCCACTCGAGGTCGTGGTAGGCGAGGTAGTCGGGTGCCGAGGTCGCCCAGGCGCACCGCACGAGCCCGCCCGGACCGGTCACCGCCCTCACCGCTCGCCCTGGTCGCCGGCCGGCTCGTCGCTCCGGTCGGCGGTTGGATCATCGAATCGGTCGTCGCTCCGGTCGGCGGCGCGTTCGCCGGCAGGTTGATCGGAGCGTTCGCCGTGGTCCTGGTGATCGGGGTGCCGGTGCTCGCGCTCGGCGACCTCCCGCTCGCGGATGGCCACCCGCTCCTCACGCTCGGCGAGGTCGCGGCCGATCCTGGCGAGCACGTCGTCCACCTCGTCCATGCGGTAGCCCCGGAGCGCGACGGAGAACCGCACGTCGTCGAGGTCGCGCGCGCTGACCGGACGGCCGGCGGGCAGCCGGACCTCCCGTCGGTCGGGATAGGCGCGCGCCATCGCACCGCCGCGCCCGACCGCCACCGCGGCGGTTGATCCGAGCACGACCAGCACGAGAACGACCCACAACCAGGTCATGCGCCCGATCGTGCCATGCGCCACCCCCGGGCGGCCCGGTAGGGGACGCCGCCGCGTCGCCCCGGCCACCCCGCGGCCACCCCGCCCACGCGACGTCGCCCAACCGGGCCTGCCAGGCTGGGAGCTCAGCGGATGCCCGGGCGAGGACGGATCCTCGGCCGGGAGCCGAGCGGTGGCGGGCAGGTCGGCGGCACGCCGACCACGGAGGTGCGGATGTTGCGGCTGGGCGGGCAGGAGTTCGGCGCCGGGGAGTACGCCGTGATGGCGATCGTGAACCGGACGCCGGACTCGTTCTTCGACGCGGGAGCGACGTTCGCCGAGAACGCGGCCCTGGACCGGGTGGCGGCGGTGGTCGCCGACGGCGCCGACATCGTCGACATCGGCGGGGTCAAGGCGGGGCACGGCGCGGAGGTGGGGGTGGCCGAGGAGCTCGCCCGGACCGCGCCCTTCGTCGCCGAGGTGCGGGCACGCCATCCCGACCTGGTGATCAGCGTGGACACCTGGCGCGCCCAGGTCGCCCGGGAGCTCTGCGCGGCCGGGGCGGACCTGATCAACGACACCTGGTCCGGTGCCGATCCGGAGCTGCCGGAGGTGGCCGCGGAGTTCGGCACCGGCCTGGTCTGCTCGCACACCGGTGGCCTGCCCCCGCGTACGGACCCGCACCGGGTGGCCTACGCCGACGTGGTGGCCGACGTGGTGGCCAGGGTGACCGAGCTGGCCGACCGGGCGGTCGCCGCGGGAGTACGCCGGGACGGGATCCTGGTCGACCCGACCCACGACTTCGGCAAGAACACCTGGCACTCCCTGGAGGTCACCCGCCGGCTGGACGAGCTCGTAGCCACCGGCTGGCCCGTCCTGGTCGCGTTGTCACGCAAGGACTTCGTCGGGGAGACGCTGGACCTGCCTGTCGGCGAGCGGTTGCCCGGAACGCTGGCCGCCACCGCAGTGTCGGCGTGGCAGGGCGCGCGCGTCTTCCGTGCCCATGACGTACGCGAGACCCGCCAGGTGCTGGACATGGTGGCCTCGATCCGCGGCGTCCGGCCGCCCGCACGTCCTCGCCGCGGGCTCGCCTGACGAGCCGAGCGGCCCGGGCCGGACCGGGCGGACCGCCGGTCAGTCGGGCGGGACCGGCCCGCCGTTCCCGCCGCCGTTTCCCGCGCTCCCGCCGTTCCCACCGCCCGCGCCGTTGCCGCCCGTCCCACCGTTGCCGCCTGCGACCTGCAGCGCGCCGCTGCCGTTCCCCGTGTCCACGACCGGCCTCCGCGAGGCCTGGACGACGAACTCGACCGCCTCGTCGGCGTCATCGGTGAGGTGCAGCATCTCCAGGTCGGCCGGCTTGATCTTGCCGTCGGCGAGCACGGTGTCACGCAGCCAGTTCAGCAGCCCCGACCAGTACGACGTACCGATCAGCACCAGCGGGAACGACGTGACTTTCCGCGTCTGGATGAGCGTCAGCGCCTCGAACAGCTCGTCGAAGGTGCCGAACCCGCCCGGCAGCACCACGAAACCCTGGGCGTACTTCACGAACATCGTCTTGCGGACGAAGAAGTAGCGGAAGTTGATGCCGACGTCGACCCAGGGGTTCATGCCCTGCTCGAAAGGCAGCTCGATGCCCAGGCCGACCGAGACCCCGCCGGCCTGGCTGGCGCCCTTGTTGGCGGCCTCCATCACTCCCGGCCCGCCGCCGGTGATGACGGCGTAACCGGCCTCGGCCAGGCCGCGGCCCACCCGCTCGGCCATGGCGTACATCGGATCCTCCACGCGCGTGCGTGCGCTGCCGAAGACGCTGATGGCCGAACCGAGCTCGGCGAGCATGCCGAAGCCCTCGACGAACTCCGACTGGATCCGCAGCACCCGCCAGGGGTCGGTGTGCACCCAGTCGGAGGGGCCGCGGGTGTCCAGCAGCCGCTGGTCGGTGGTGCTGGTCTCCACCTGCGTACGCCGCGTGACGACCCGGCCCCGCTGCTTCTCCGGGGTGCGCCTCTCCGGGGCCGGCGCGCTCCCGGCCGGCGCCGGGTCGTCGGGCGTACGGACCGATGACGCCGATGACGCGGAGGTGGACGGGTCGTCCTGATCTGGCCACATGGGACCGAAGGGTAACCGGCCCGGCCGACAGCCGGGTTGATCCCAGGGAAATCACCCGCGAAGCCAGGCTCCCATGCGGTCCTCGCAGGAGTGCAGCTCGGAGACCCGGACATACTCGTCGCGGGTGTGCGCGAGCGCGGACTCCCCCGGGCCGTAGTTGACGGCGGGTACGCCGAGCTCGGCGAACCTCGCCACGTCGGTCCAGCCGAACTTCGGGTGCGGCTCCACCCCCAGCGCCTCGACGAAGGCGGCGGCCGACGGCCGGTCCAGCCCCGGCGCCGCCGCCGGGGCGGAGTCGCGCAGCTCGACGACGTACCCCGCGAACGTCTCCTGCACGTGGGCGAACGCCTCCGCCTCCGTACGGTCCGGCGCGAAGCGGTAGTTGACGGTGACGCGGCAGTCGTCGGGGATCACGTTGCCGGCGACGCCACCGGTGATCCCGACGGCGTTCAGCCCCTCGCGGTAGACGAGGCCGTCGACCGGGACGTGGCGCGGTTTGTACTCGGCCAGCCGGGTGAGTACCGGGGCGGCCGCGTGGATGGCGTTGGCGCCCATCCACGCCCGCGCGCTGTGCGACCGCTTGCCCGTCAGCACGATCTCGGCCCGCAGCGTGCCCTGGCAGCCGCCCTCCACCTGCGCGCTGGAGGGCTCCATCAGCACGGCGAAGTCGGCGGCCAGCTCCTCCGGGTGGGTGCGCGCCAGCCGGCCGAGGCCGTTCTTCTCCGCCTCGATCTCCTCGCAGTCGTAGAAGACGTACGTCACGTCGCGCACCGGCTCGGTGACCGTGGCGGCCAGCCGCAGCGCCACCGCGACGCCGCCCTTCATGTCGCAGGCACCGAGGCCGTAGACGCGGTCCTCGACCAGCCGCGACGGGAGGTTGGCTGCCTCCGGAACGGTGTCCAGGTGACCTGCGACCACGACGCGATCCGGCCGGGACAGCGAGGTCCGGGCGACCACGGTGTTGCCGTACCGCCTCGTCTCCAGGTGGGGCAGACCGGACAGCGCCGCCTCCACCGCGTCGGCGAGCGTGCGTTCGTTCCCGCTCACGGACTCGACGTCGACCAGGGCGCGGGTGAGGCTCACGACGTCGGTGTGGAGATCCAGGCTCGGCATGGCCCGCAGTCTGCCAGGAGCGGCGCCGATCGTCCGGCGAGGTGGTGCACAACTGGTGCCGTCGTACGACGAAAGTGCCCGAATCCAGCCGTCCGGCACTTGCCGGACCCGGGCTCGCCCGCTTGCCCGGCTCTGGCAGGCTGAACCACATGACCAACACACCTGGTGCCTGGGGCTTCGGAATCGCGACGACGACCCACGACGGCAAGGTCCTCGACACCTGGTACCCCACGCCCGCTCTGGGCGCGCCGGGGCCCGGTGACGACCAGCCACCGGCCGAGCTCTCGGCGCTGGAGGGCGAGGACGACGCGCGGCGCGTCCGCACGACCGTCGTCCGCACCGTGCTCCGCGACCTGGACTCACCACCCGCGGACGCGGCCGACGCCTATCTGCGCCTGCACCTGCTGTCCCACCGGCTGGTCCGCCCGCGCGAGGCCAACCTGGACGGCATCTTCGGCGTACTCACCAACGTGGTCTGGACCAGCGCCGGCCCCTGCGCGGTGGACGACTTCGAGCAGACCCGGATGCGGCTGCGGGCCGGCGGGCGCGCGGTCACGGTGTACGGCGTGGACAAATTCCCCCGGATGGTCGACTACGTGCTGCCGACCGGAGTGCGGATCGCCGACGCCGACCGGGTACGCCTCGGAGCCCACCTGGCCGAGGGCACGACGGTGATGCACGAGGGCTTCGTCAACTACAACGCCGGCACGCTCGGCGCCTCCATGGTCGAGGGCCGCATCTCGGCCGGCGTGGTCGTCGAGGACGGCTCCGACATCGGCGGCGGCGCGTCCATCATGGGCACGCTGTCCGGCGGCGGCACCGAGGTCGTCTCCATCGGCAAGCGGTGCCTGGTGGGCGCGAACGCCGGCGTCGCCATCTCCCTCGGGGACGACTGCGTGGTCGAGGCCGGCTGCTACGTCACCACCAACTCCAAGGTGAAGATGCCCGACGGCGAGATCGTCAAGGCGCGGGAGCTGTCCGGCACGCCGGGCCTGCTCTTCTGGCGCAACAGCATTTCCGGAGCGCTCGAGGCCATCCCTCGTACCACCGGAGGGGTCGAGCTCAACGCCGCGTTGCACGCCAACGACTGATGCCCGCGTCCGGGGGGAAGCGGGTCGCCAGGATCGCCGCCATCGTGGCGATCGCCTGTGGGCTGGTGGTCGCCGGCGCGATGCTGGCCTCGGAGTTCCTCTTCCGGCAGCCGCTGGTGGAGGCGTGCCACGCCACCGCCAACGGCATCCGGACCGAGCTCCCGCTGGAGGAGGCGCAGAACGCCGCGCTGATCTCCGCGGTGTCGGTGCGCCGGGGCCTTCCGCCGCGGGCGGCGAGCATCGCGCTGGCCACCGCCTACCAGGAGTCCGGCCTGCGCAACATCGACTACGGGCACCTGGACTCGGTGGGCCTGTTCCAGCAGCGGCCGAGCCAGGGCTGGGGCACGGTCCAACAGATCCAGGACCCCTACTACGCCACCGGCCGGTTCTACTCCGCCCTGGCCAAGGTGCCCGGTTACACCTCCATGGACATCGCGGTGGCCGCGCAACGGGTCCAACTGTCGGCCGACGGCAGCGCCTACTCCCAGCACGAGTCCAGCGCCCGGGTGCTGGCCTCCGCCCTGACCGGCCAGACGCCGGCCGCGTTCTCGTGTGAGTTCTCACCGCCCGAGCAGCGCGGGCCGACCACCACCGCCGACCTGTCCGCCGAGCTCGCCAAGGCGTACGGCAGCGAGCGGGGGCGGGTCACCGGTGCGACCGTCGGGCGGGGCGGCGACGGCCTCTCGGTCAACGACACCGCCGCGTTGGTCCTCGACGTACCGGTCCGCACCGGCGAAGGCAGGTTCGGCTGGTCGGTCGCGCAGTGGTCGGTGGCCTACGCCAAGCGGTTCGGGATCGCGTCGGTCTCCTACGCCGGTCGCACGTGGGCCGCGGACCGCTCCAAGGACGGGTGGCGCACCGACCGGGCAGCCGCACCCACCCGGGTCCGCATCGTCGTGGGGTCACCGCGCTGATACCGGGGCTGAGACCGGCCGCATCGCGAACGCCGCCACGACCTGCACCCCGGCCGCCCCGAGCGAGCTCACGGCGGTCATCGGCACCACCGTCGACAGCGACAGGTCCGGCAGCAACAGGAACGCCAGCCCCTCGCCCACCGCGACCAGCCCGGCGACGAACTGCCAGCCGCGACCGCCGGGCGGGCCGGCCAGCGCGGCCATGAGCTCGCCGAAGCCGCTCAGCAGCCAGTGGAGCGCCACCAGGACCACGAGCAGGACAACGGTCGTCACCAGGCCGCGCAGGCACAGGGCCGAGGACACGACGAGGAGTACGCCGAGCAGCGCGGAGTACACCGTCTCGCCCGACAGCCGGGCCCGGCCGGCCACCAGCATCGTCGTGGCCAGCCGGGTGGTGCCCACGGCGAAGAACCAGCCGCCGACGAGGGTCTGGAACTCCACCACCGGGAGCCGCGGCCAGGCCAGCACCAGCACACCGAAGACCAGCGTCCAGCCGCCGAGCGCGGCCAGGTGGGCCCACGTCTCCACGCCGGGTCGGGGCGCCTTACGGGACGGCCGGGCCTGGCTCGAGGAGCCGGTCGTGGACCGTCCGGCCGGTCCGGGCCGTCGGGACCCCGGACCTTCCTCCACGACGTCGGGGCCCGGACTGCCCGGATTGCCGGACATCGGTCGCCTCCCTGGGTAGCGGACCTGGACATGGTTGTACCCAGCCGGCCCGAAGTCCGCACTCTCGGCACTTCGGCCGGCCTCGGGCGAGGTAGTGCCGGGCGGTGCCGGGCGAGGCATAGATGGCGGGCCCGGTGGAGAAGACCTCACCATGAGCGACGTCACCGGGCAGGCACCGCGCCAGGCCGGGCCGGACGAGCCATCCGGTACCGACGAGCCCACCGGCACGGTCGAGTCCACCGGCACCACCAAAGCCGCCGAGCCCGCCGAACCCGCCGGACCTGCCGGACCTGCCGAACCCAGGGGCGGCACCGCGCCTGCGTCGCTCCCCGCACTCCCCGGCCGGCCCCCGGGCCAGCGGCGCGGGCTGACGTCGTACGCCTGGGGCCGGCTCCTGCTGGTCATCCTGGCCCTGTGGCTGGTTGCCGCCGTCGTCACCCTCGCCGGCGGGGACACGCCGTTGCTGCCCGTCATGGTGGTGCTGGGCGCTTTCCTGGGGCCGCTCGCCTATGCCCGGTGGGTGCACGAACGCCGGCCCGTGCCCGGTCTCGACCTTCCCCTGCTGGTCCGGGCGTACCTCCTCAGCGGCGTACTCGGCCTGCTCTGCGCGTCCCTCCTGGCCGGCTACTTCCGGGCGCCGTCCGCCTTCGAGTACGTCGGGGTGGCGCTCGGTGAGGAAATCGTCAAGACCCTGGTGCTGCTGTACCTCGCCCGGCGGCTGCCCACGCGGACGATGCGGTCGGGCCTGGTGCTCGGCGCCGTGGTGGGGTTCGGCTTCGGCGCCTGCGAGACGGCCGGTTACGGCCTGCAGGCGCTGCTGAACGTGAGCGGACTGTCCCTGCGGGCCGTGGTGGAGACCGAACTGCTCCGCGGCCCGGTCGGGCCCGTCGGCCAGGCGCTGTGGACCGCCCTGCTGGGCGGGACGATCTTCGCCGCCACCCGCGGCCGTCGCCTGCGGCCGACCTCGGGCATCCTCTTCACACTGCTCGGCGTGGGCCTGCTGCACGCGCTGTGGGACTCCCTGCGCAGCGTGGCGATCGTCTTCACCCTGCTCATCACCGGCACCACCTGGGAGCCGCGGCTTCTCTCGCTGGGGTTCATCCCCCGGCCGTCCGCGGTGCAGATCCAGCTGTACGCCGTGACCTGTGCCGTGGGGTTCGTCCTGCTGGTGGCGCTCGGCGTGCTGTGGCTGGGCATCCTGCGCCGGCGCCCCGCCGGGCCCGCCCCGGTCACGGTGACCCCGGACCAGGCGGCCGCGCGGGCGGGTGGTCCCACCAACACGCAGGCGCCGGTCCCGCCGTCACCCGAGGAACGGGCTCCGGACCGGACCGACGCCTGACCGCGGCTCAGTCGTTGGTCGTGACCAGCAGGTGGACCGACTCGGCTACCGCTGCTCCATCCCGACGAAGGACCGCTCGCGCTCGCCGGTGTAGACCTGCCGGGGGCGGCCGATCTTGTTCGCCGGGTCGACGACCATCTCCCGCCACTGGGCGATCCAGCCGGGCAGTCGGCCGAGGGCGAACAGCACCGTGAACATCTGGGTGGGGAAGCCCATGGCGCGGTAGATCAGGCCGGTGTAGAAGTCGACGTTCGGGTAGAGCTTGCGCTCGACGAAGTAGTCGTCATTGAGCGCGACGTCCTCCAGCTGCTTGGCGATGTCCAGCAGCTGGTCGGACTTGCCGAGCCGGTCCAGCACGTCGTCGGCGGTCTTCTTCACGATCGCCGCACGCGGGTCGTAGTTCTTGTAGACCCGGTGCCCGAAGCCCATCAGCCGGACGCCCTTCTCCCGGCTCTTCACCCGCTCGACGAAGTTGGCGACGTCACCGCCCTCGGCGACGATCTGCTCCAGCATCGACAGGACGGCGGAGTTGGCGCCGCCGTGCCGCGGGCCGGACAGCGCGTGGATGCCGGAGGAGATCGAGGCGAACAGGTTGGCCTGGCTGGAACCCACCAGCCGCACGGTCGAGGTGGAGCAGTTCTGCTCGTGGTCGGCGTGCAGGATGAACAGCAGGTCGAGCGCCTCGGCCACTGCGGGGTCGACCTCGTACGGCTCGGCCGGCAGCCCGAAGGTCATCCGGAGGAAGTTCTCGATGTAGCCGAGGGAGTTGTCGGGGTACAGGAACGGCTGCCCGACGGTCTTCTTGTACGCGTACGCCGCGATGGTCGGCAGCTTGGCCAGCAGGCGGACGGTGGAGATCTCCACCGACTCGGCGTCCGCCGGGTCGAGGTTGTCCTGGTAGAAGGTCGACAGCGCGCTCACGGCCGAGGACAGGACCGGCATCGGGTGCGCGTCGCGGGGGAAGCCGTCGAAGAACCGCTTGAGGTCCTCGTCCAGCAGGGTGTGCCGGCGGACGTTCTCGGCGAAGTCGTCGTACTGCGCCTGCGTGGGGAGTTCGCCGTAGATCAGGAGGTACGACACCTCCAGGAAGTTGCTCTTCTCGGCGAGCTCGGCGATCGGGTAGCCGCGGTACCGCAGAATCCCGGCATCGCCGTCGATGTAGGTGATGGCCGACGTGCAGGCACCCGTGTTCACATAACCCGGGTCGAGAGTGACATGCCCGGTCTGCTTCAGCAGCGCCGAGATGTCCACGCCCGAAGCACCTTCGCTCGCGGCCACGACCGGGAGTTCGACCTCACCGTTCGCGTGCTTCAGCGTGAATTGTTGGTCGGTCACGCTCGTGTCCTCCGTCCTGCCCTGTTTCGGCCCGGCGCGGGACGACACCGGCCGTGGAGGGAGTCGGGTCGTACCGTCCCGACGGGACGGCCGAAGCCGCCCAGTCTCAACTGTCGTCCCAACGAACGACGCCCGTCCCACATCTCCACGACTTGCGAGCCTTCGCCGGTCGGCCGGGCTCGCGTGTCGGCATCCTCCGCATTTGCTGTCAGGTCACTCCCCAGGATTGTGGGGAGATCGGTAAACCTCGGGTCACCCGCGATCGCGCGTGCCCCGCAGACGGCTCGCCGCGGCGGTGACCCTTTCGTCAGTCGCGGTGAACGCTACCCGGACATGCCGGGCACCCGCCGTTCCGTAGAAATCACCGGGGGTGACCAGAATGCCCAGTTCCGCACACCACCGTACGGTGTCCATGCAGGGCTCCCCACGCGTGGCCCAGAGGTACAACGACCCCTCGGAGTGGTCGACCTCGAACCCCGCAGCGGTGAACGCCTCGCGCAGGACCTCACGCCTGGCGGCGTACCTCGCCCGCTGCTCGTCGACGTGGGTGTCGTCGGACAGGGCCGCGATCATCGCCGCCTGGACAGGGGCCGGCACCATCATCCCGGCGTGCTTCCGTACGGCCAGAAGCTCTTGCACACAAGCGGAATCGCCGGTGACGAAGCCCGCGCGGTAGCCGGCGAGATTGGACCGCTTGGACAGCGAGTGGACGGCCAGCAGGTTGTCGTGGCTGCCGCCGCACACCTCCGGGTCGAGGACCGACACCGGATGCTCGTCCCAGCCGAACTCCGCGTAGCACTCGTCGGAGGCGACGAGCACGTTCCGCTCCCGCGCCCAGGCGACGACCTTGGCCAGGTGAGCGGCGGGCAGGATGCGGCCGGTGGGGTTGGAAGGTGAGTTGAGCCACACGAGTTTGACCTGCTCCGGCCCCAACGCGAACGTCGAGTCGGCCGGAACGACGGTGCAACCGGCGATCTGGGCACCCACGGCGTACGTCGGGTAGGCCGTCTCCGGGATCACCACCACGTCGCCGGGACCCAGGCCGAGCATGGTCGGCAGCCAGGCGACGAACTCCTTCGAGCCCACGGTCGGGAGCACGGCGTCCGGGTCGAGGCCGGACAGGCCGAACCGGCGTTCCAGGTAGCCGACCGCGGCCTCCCGGAGCCTGGGCGTGCCGTAGGTCTGCGGATAGCCCGGAGCGTCGGCGGCGTCGCACAGGGCGGCGCGGACGACCTCCGGGGTGGGGTCGACGGGAGTGCCGACGGAAAGGTCGACGATGCCGTCCTGATGGGCGGCGGCGCGTTCTTTGTCGGGAATCAGTCGATCCCAGGGAAAGTCCGGGAGCGGACTTCGCACGGTGCCCCTCTCGCTCGCCTCGTCGGGGGCCCCACCGCACCTGGCGGAGCCCCCGCGGATGTCACTCCTCGGTGTTCTGCGGCGGCAGGGCCGCGACGAGCGGGTGGTCCTTCTCGATCACCCCGGTCTTGGCGGCGCCGCCAGGCGAGCCGAGATCGTCGAAGAAGTCGACGTTCGCCGCGTAGTAATCCTTCCACTGGTCGGGCACATCGTCCTCGTAGAAGATCGCCTCGACCGGGCAGACCGGCTCACACGCACCGCAGTCGACACACTCGTCCGGGTGGATGTAGAGCATGCGCTTGCCCTCGTAGATGCAGTCGACGGGGCATTCGTCCACACACGCCCTGTCCTTCAGGTCCACACACGGCTGTGCGATGACGTAGGTCACCGGGTTCCTCCTCTGTCGAACTGACCCTCCTAGTATCGCCAGGTCGGTACAACCGGTGACAACGAAGGGTCCATTTACGGTGCCACTCTCCCCCTCCGACGTCGGCCACCGGGTCGTCGTCCGCCGCCGGCTCGGCGTCGAGCACGGCCGTACGGTCTACGGCGACGTCCTCGGCGTGCTCGAGTCGTGGGCCGGCGGACGGCTGTCCCTGCGGCGCCGCGACGGCGAGCTCGTCGAGGTGGCCGAGGACGACGTGGTGGCGGGGAAGCCGGTTCCGGCCGCGCCTGCACGCCGTCCGCGGCGCGGCCCGCCGGACGCTGAAGTGGCTGATCCGGCTGATCACCCCGATCCTGCTGATCCCGCCGACCCGGCCGGGGACGCGCCGGAGAGCGGGGCGGCACTGGCGCTGGTCGCCGCGTGGGGCTGGCCCGCGACCGTGACCGAGCGGCTCGGCGGGTGGCTGCTGCAGGCGGCGGACGGCTTCACCAGCCGGGCCAACTCGGTCGTGCCCGCGGGCGACCCGGGCTGCTCCCTGGACGACGCGCTGGCCCGGGTGGCCGGGTTCTACGCCGCCGCCGGCCTCCCGTCCCGGATCCAGGTGGTGGTGGGTACGCCGCTGGAGACCGAGCTGGTCGCCCGGGGCTGGCGGCCGCGGGCCAGCGGCAAACGCGGCTTCGACACCACCGACGTACGCGTCGCGCCGTTGGCCGAGGTGCTCTCCCGTAGCGGCGCACCGGCGGTGAAGGTCGGCCTCGGCGGCGAACCGGACCAGGCGTGGCTGGACCTGTACGGCCGATCGGGCCCGGCCGCCCGGAAGGTCGTCGGCGGCGGCGACCACGTCGCTCTCGCCCGGCTCACCGCCAACGCGGTGGACGACTCCGACGGGGCCGGGGACGGGCTGGTGGGGATCGGCCGCGGCGTGGTGACCGGCCGGTGGCTCGGCCTCAGCGCGGTCGAGATCCTGCCGGCGTACCGGCGCCGCGGCCTCGGCCGTGCCGTCCTGGCCGCGCTCGGCACGTGGGGCCGCGACCTGGGCGCGACCTGGGTGTACCTCCAGGTGGCCGCCGACAACACCGGCGCGCTCGCGTTGTACGACCGGCTCGGCTTCCGGCTGGACCACCAGTACCGCTACTACGGCCCGAGCGAGTAGCCCCGGCCGACCGGCGGCAGGCCGGCCCGGCCGCCGCCCGCGTCAGTTGCCGTCGGGCGGCGGCTTCGGGGTCGGCGTCTTGGTGGACGGCGGAGGCGTCGGCGAGGGGCCGCAGGTGACCCGGTCCTCGGGGCTGTAGCGCACGCGGTCCTTCTCGGTCTTCTCCAGCGTGCTGCCGCGGTAGAGCTTGCGGATCACGTCCACGTCGAACCCGCGCACGCCGTCCTGCGGGACGCAGCCGTCCTTGTCGTCGAAGATGATCTTCGGCTCGCGGAAGTTGTAGCGCTTCGAGGTCTCGCCCTTGACCGTCCAGTACTTCGTGCTCCACAGCCGGACGGTGATGCTGCCCTTCTTGCCGGGCGAGCTCCGCTTGTGGACCGCCTGCACGAGCACGCCGTACGGGGTGTCGTTGCGCCACTTCAGGTCGAGGTAGCCCCAGTAGACGGTGGCCTCGCGGCCCACGGGGTAGCGGTCGATGTAGAAGGCGTGCGGGCGGTGCTCGACGTCCTGCATCCCGGCGAAGAAGGCGGCGTTGTACGTCGTGGTGGCCACCTGCGAGACACCGCCGCCGAGGTCCTCGCGCAGCCGGCCGCCCACGATCACGAACCCCTTGGCGAAGCCGTTGGCCTCGGTGCGCTCGCCGACGATGCCGTTCAGGCTGAAGGTCTCGCCGGGCTTGATGAGCCGGTTGTTGATCAGCTCGCCGGCCCGGCCGATGTTGGTGTTGCGGTAGGCGGCGTGCGGGTAGTACGTCGTGAACTCACCGACTACCTGCTTCACCCCGAGGCCCTGGGCGGCCTTGGTGGTGAACTTCGGGTCGGTCGGCTCGGTCCGGACGGTCGCGACCCGTTCCGCCCCGGTCTTCGGCAGCGCGGCCACCACGGCGCGCGCGAGGTTGGCCGGCGGGACGGCCTGGCCCTGCGTGGCGGGCACGACGGTCGGGCGGCCGTTGAAGATCCGTACCGAGGCGTCCTTCGGCTCGATCTGCATGCCCTTCAGCCGGTCGGCGACCCTGCGTTCGAGCACCGTCGCGTCGAGCCTGGGCGTCAGCCGGCCGGACTGGCCCGGCACCATCGTCAGCGCGGCGCCGACCTCGGCCGGTGAGACGTCGAACGACTTGTCGTTGACGCGCACCTTGACCGGCCCGGACATCGCGGGGGTGGCGAACTCCCGCATGGCGCGGCGTACCTCCGCCCGTCCCACCTTGGGCTTCTGCTCCGCGACCGGCAGGTCGATCGGCGCGTCCGTACGCAGGAACTCCTGCTCGATGCGGCCGGCCGACCCCGCGGTGTCCAGCCGGTATCCGACCACCGGTTCGGCGGCCTTCGCCGTGCCGCCGGCGAACGTGATGCCGCCCGGGCTCCCGGCCTTGCGGACCTGCTTGGCGAGCCGGGCGACCGCGGCGTCCAGCCTGGCGTGGTCGACGGTGAGCACGGGCGCGACGTCGCCGCCGCCCCGGAGCGCCCTGGAGACCTCGACCGGGTTGAGGGTGCGGGGGACGTAGACGGCGTCCACGGTCGCGGGCACGTCGAGGGAGAGCCCGGCCTCGGCGGGAGTGAGGGTGTACGTCTTGTCCCGCACGGCAACCCGGAACGAGTGGTCCGCCCTCGGGAGCAGGCGGGTCCGCAGCCGCTGACCGGCCTGGTCGCGGGTGAGCCCGCTGACGTCGACATCACCGACCGAGGTGCCGCGCGGGACGCTGCCGCCGAGGGTGACCGCGAGCAGGGCGTAGCCGCCCAGGAGCACGACGAGGACGCCTACCGCCGCCAGGACGACGACGCGTCCGCGGCTCGGTGTCGACTCCGTGCCGGACTCCGTGCCGGACTCCGTACCGGACTCGGCATCGGGCTGCGCCGAGGGGTACTGGGTCGGCTCAGGCGTCGGCTGACCGGGTTCGCCCGGGTCTCGCACGGCTCCTCCGCGTTGCTGTGGTGCATGGCCGAGCCCGCGCAGGCGGGCCCCTGGTGACAATTCCGCCAAGGGTAGAGGCTGTGGCCCCGCTCCGGCGGGACCGGACCCGGCGCGTTTCCGGTCCGCGTGTCGTTGTGCCGGTTGCCCGGGATGCGTGATTTTGTACGGCGTTCAGGCCATATGGCGTGCAGGCGGTGACACCCGGCCGGGCGTGCGGCTTCCCGCGATGTGTCCGGGTGTCCGGCTCCGCGCGCCGGTTTCAGACCTGGAGCTCGGGGTCGGTCCGGGCCCCGACGGCGTGATAGCCGCCGGCGTAGTAGACGAGCGCCGGTGCCGGGTCGGCCGGGGCGTCGGCGCCGACGACCTCACCGACCACGATCGAGTGGTCGCCGCCGTCGTGCACGGCGACGGTGCGGCACTCCAGCCAGGCCGCGGCGGCCGAGAGGAGGGCCGCTCCGGTGAGCCCGCGGTGCACCGGTATCCCGTCGAGCTGGCCCTGCAGCGGGCGGCCGCGGCGCGCCAGCCGGGAGGCCACCTCGTGGGCGTCGAAGGTCAGCACGGACACGGCCCACGTGCCGGCGGCCAGCACCGCCGGGTGGAACCTCGCGATCTTCTCGACACAGACCAGTACCAGCGGCGGGGAGAGCGAGACGGAGGTGAACGCGCTGGCGGTCATCGCGTGGTCCACTCCGTCCAGGCAGGTGGTGACGACCGTCACCCCGGTGGCGAACCTGGCCATCGTGGAGCGGTACTCGGCCTCGCCGACGGGCGCGAGCGCCCGGTCGTCCGGCCGGTCGCCGACACGGTCCTGGTCGGCGGGCTGATGGTCAGCGGTCACGGTCCCCTCTTCTCGTCGAACCACCGGTCCCCGCGGCACGCGGCCCGCCGGCCCGGGCGTCCCCGGCGCGGCGGTCGCCCCGGCGCAGCACCTGCCAGCCCACCAGGAAGAGGCCGACAAGTACGAATCCCAGGCCGTACCAGTCACCGGCGAGCACCACGTCGCCCTCCGGCCGGGGCCACAGCGCGGCCGCGACCGGCGCGACCCAGCCGAGGGCGGCGGCCACCCCGCCGCCCTTGCCGAGGAGGTACCTGCACTGGGCGAACAGCAGGGCGGCCACCACGAGCGCGAGCACGATGCCGTAGGGCAGCCGGACCCCGAGCACGGTGAGGCTCGCCCGGGAGGCGGCGACGCCACAGGTCCCGGCCACCAGGCCGAGGACCGCGGCGGCGGCCAGTCCGGCCACCCGCGAAAGTGCTGCCACGCCGGGAGCCTACGCGTCTCCCGGAACGATCAGGCCACCCCGGCGAACAGGTCGTTCTCCTGGCCGGTGGCCGGGTCGGCCGGGCCCGGGCGGCCGTGCACCAGGCGGTAGCACTCGGTGCCCCAGACCTGGTTGCCGAGGTTGTTGGACAGCGCGAAGAACGGCCCGTCGACCGCGATCTGGGTGGCGTGCGCCCGCATCGCCGCCAGCTTGCGCTCGACGTGGTGGTTGCCGTCGATGCGAGCCGAGATCAGCTCGTCGGGGACGAACGTCCGCGGCAGCTCGCCGTCGGGGTCCATGCCCTCGAACGCCGTCTCGCCCATGTCGCGCAGCCGGCGCAGCCCCTCGCGCATCATCGACTCCGGCATCGCACCCCAGTAGACCTTCGGGATGCTCCACGCGTCGCCGAGGTCGCGGCGGTACGACGGCGCACCGGCCAGGAAGTGTGCGTAGGTCGCCACCCGGTGGGCCTGGATGTGGTCGGGGTGGCCGTACCCGCCGAACTCGTCGTAGGTGACCAGCACCTGCGGACGAACCTCGCGGATCACCGCCACCAGGTGGTCGGACGCCTCGCACAGGTCGGCCCGCCAGAAACACTCGGGCCGCTCGTTGGCGGGGGTCCCGATCATGCCGGAGTCGCGGTAGCGGCCGACGCCGCCGAGCCAGCGGTGGTCGGTGACACCGAGCTCGGCCATGGCCGCGGCCATTTCCTTCTCCCGGTGGTCTCCGAGGGTGTCGTCGCGGTCGGCGGCCAGGTGGGCGAGCTCGGGGACGAGTACCTCCCCCTCCTCGCCCCTGGTGCAGGTGACGAGGGTGACCTGCGCACCCTCGGCGGCGTACTTCGCCATCGTCACGCCGTTGCCGATGGTCTCGTCGTCCGGATGCGCGTGCACGAGCAGGATTCTGCGGTCTGCCATAGGCCAACCATACGGACCGGCTCCCCCAACACCGCAGGGGTCGGGCATGCCAGGATCGACCTTCGTGACCACACCGCAGCCGCGACCCGCCGAGTCCGCGGGCGCCACCTCCGCCCCGACCTATCCCCGGCTGAACGCCCGTACCCTCCGCTTCACCCTGGGCGCGCCGCGTACGTTCACGATCGCGCCGGACGGAAACCGCGTCGTGTTCCTGCGCGCACCTTCGGGCACCGACCGGGGCATCGAGCTGTGGACCTACGACGTCGCCTCCGGCACCGAGCACCGGGTCGCCGACCCCGCGACCCTGCTCACCGACGGCCAGGAGAACCTCTCCCCGGCCGAACGCGCCCGCCGCGAGCGTTCCCGGGAGGGCGCCGCGGGCATCGTCGGGTACGCCTGCGACCGGGACGTGAGGCACGCCGCGTTCGCGCTGTCGTCCCGGCTGTGGCTGGCCGACCTCGACAGCGGCCGGGTCCGCGAGCTCCCGTCGGTGGCGCCGGTGGTCGACCCGCGCCCGGACCCGACCGGGCGCTACGTCGCGTACGCCTCCAACGCCGGCCTGCGGCTGGTGGACACCCAGGCCTCCGGCGAGACGCCGGAGGAACGCGTGCTGGTCGGCCCGGAACCTGGCGAGACGACGGTCTCCTGGGGCGTGGCGGAGTTCGTCGCGGCCGAGGAGATGGACCGCGTGCGCGGCTACTGGTGGGCGCCGGACGGCACGTCGCTGCTGGCCGAACGCTACGACGAGGCGCCGGTCCCGCAGTGGCACATCGCCAACCCTGCCCAGCCGGACCAGCCGCCGGTCCCGGTGCGCTACCCCGCCGCCGGCACCGGCAACGCCGACGTCTCGCTGTGGCTGGTCGACCTCGCCGGTGAGCGCCGCGAGATCCGCTGGGACGCCGACGCGTACCCCTACCTCGTCGACGTGAGCTGGACGTCGTACGGCCCACCCCTGCTGCGGGTGCTCAGCCGCGACCAGAAGTCCGCGCAGGTGCTGACCGCCGACCTGGCCACCGGGGCGACCACCGCCATCCGCGAGGACAGCGACCCGGCCTGGGTGGAGATCGTCTCCGGTACGCCCCGCTGGCTGCCCGACGGGCGGCTGCTCACCACGGTGGACACCGGCGAGACCCGGCAGCTCGCGTTCGACGGTGAGCCGGTGACGCCGGCCGGCCTGCAGGTGGGCGCCGTCCTCGACCTCGACGCCGACGGTGTCCTGGTCTCGGCCACCACCGAACCCACCGAGCAGCACGTGCTCCGGGTCGGTCTCGACGGCACGGTCACGCCGCTCACGCGCGAGCCGGGCGTGCACCTGGGCCGGGCGGCCGGCGGCACGGTGCTGCTGGTGTCGCAGTCGCTGGACCACGACGGGGCGGTCGTCCGGGTCCTGCGCGGTGGCGCCGAGGCCGGACGGATCGGGTCCCGGCAGGAGAAGCCGCCGTTCACCCCCGACGTCACGCTGCTGCGCCTGGGTCCCCGCGAGCTTCGTACCGCCGTGCTCTTCCCCCGCGACCACACGCCGGGCTCCCGCCGGCTGCCCCTGCTGCTGGACCCGTACGGCGGACCGCACGCGCAGCGGGTGCGCTCGGCGCGGGCGGCGTTCCTCGCCAGCCAGTGGCTCGCCGACCAGGGGTTCTGCGTCGTCGTCGCGGACGGGCGCGGCACACCCAACCGCGGGCCGGCCTGGGAACGCCAGGTGCTGAACGACTTCGTGAGCACCCTCGACGACCAGGTGGAGGTGGTCGAGGAGATCGCCCGGCGCTACCCCGACGACGTCGACCCGGGCCGGGTGGCGATGCGGGGCTGGTCCTACGGCGGCTACCTGTCCGCGCTGGCGGTGATCGCCCGACCGGACGTCTTCCACGCCGCGGTCGCGGGCGCCCCCGTCACCGACTGGCGGCTGTACGACACCTGCTACACCGAGCGCTACCTCGGCCACCCCGACGAGCAGCCCGACGTCTACGCCCGCAACAGCCTGCTCGACTCCGCCGCCGGGCTGGCGCGGCCGCTGCTGCTCATCCACGGCCTGGCCGACGACAACGTCGTGGCCGCGCACACGCTGCGGCTGTCGTCCGCGCTGCTCGCGGCCGGCAAGCGGCACACGGTGCTGCCGCTGATCGGCGTCACGCACATGACGCCGCAGGAGGTCGTGGCGGAGAACCTCCTGCTGCTGGAGCTGGACTTCCTGCGCGAGGCGCTCGGCTGAGCCGAGCCGCGAGACCCGGCCGGCAGAAGCGTTCCGCCGGCCGGGCGCCACGGTTTCGTCAGCCCGCCAGCCCCTTCGCCTGCCGGAGCAGCGTGAAGTAGTGGTCGCCGCGTACGGCGGCGACGTCGTCCCCGAGCTTCGCCCGCACCTGGTCGACGATCCAGACGATGTCGCCCGGGGTGAGGTCCCAGGCCGGTACGCCCACCGCGACGAACACGGGCGCGCTGCCGTCGAAGTCCTCCGCGTTGGCCAGGATCCGGTCCCGCATCACCGCGCGGTCGCCGATGGCAAGCTGGGTCGACACCGGCAGGTCGCCGTCCATCACGGTGGTGTCGCTGCGTACGAACCACATGTTGTAGAAGACGCCGAGCAGGTCGAGGTTGTCGTTGTACGCCGCGGCGGAGGCCTCGGTCAGCGCCGGCCGGTCGTCCAGCGCGTACATCACGTCCAGTCCGGGCCGGTCGAGGTAGGACCGGGTGGCGGCGAGGAACTTCGGCAGCTCCTTCTCCGGCCACAGAGACGGGAAGAAGTAGCCCGGACCGCTCGGCCCGGCGACCAGCGTGTCCGCCGCGGTCGCGGTCGTCAGGTAGTGGCTCATCATCACCGGGGCGACGTCGGCGAGGAGCGGGCTGACCGACCAGTTCAGCGGCACCTTCCCGCGGTCGGGGTGGTCCCACAGCTGCCGCATCCGGTGCTGGTCGTACTGCAGGTTGTCGCCCTCGCTGAAGGTGAACGTGAGGTAGACCTTCTTCGCCGGCTTCGGCGCGGCCGGCACCCGCTGCGGCCGGATGGGCGCGCGCACTCCGCCGAACACCGAGGCGTTCTCCAGGAAGTCCGCGGCCAGCACGTAGACGCCGTGCCGGGACGCGAGCCGCACGCCGTTGAACTCGTCGGTGAACCAGCCGAGGTACGGCGTACCCATGTCGACCGCGGCGAAGATCCGCTCCATCAGCGTGGTCTCCTCCGGGCTGTCGTTGGACGCCAGCCAGAACGGCATCGCCTGGGTGGCCACCGCGTAGTCGCGCAACTGCTGGGAGGCCGGGCGGCGGTCGTCGGAGGAGACGGCGGGCGCGGTCTTGGATGCGAAGACGAGGTACTGGTTCCACATGTCGACCGAGACGACCAGCTTCGAGGTGCCGTCCGGCACGGGCAGCCGGTAGACGAAGTAGTTCGTCCCGTCGGCGAACCGGTGCGCGTCGGTGCCCTCCGACTGCGGCTTGACGGTCGAGCCGCCCTTGTCGAACAGCGCCGCCCGCTCCGCGTCTGTGCCTACGGTGAGGTCGGCGACCACCGTGCCGTCGGCCCGGACGGTGAGCCGGTGCACCGCGGGACCCCACCCGTCGGCCGGCTGGGAGTCGGTGAACCGCAGGTAGACGGCCTCGCCGCCGAGGAACGCCGACAGGTCCAGGTCGTGCACGGCGCGGTTGGAGGAGTCGCGGATCGGCCGGTCCTCGCGTACGACCTCCTGGAAGTCCTTCCAGTTGTCCGGCGGGATCGGGACACTCTGGCCGGGGTTGACGCCGAACAGCACCCGGTGGCTGGTCCGCGGCCACAGGTGCTCGAACGCCCAGGTGGTGGCCGCCAGGTTCGAATCGAACCGGCCGCGCAGGTCGTCCAGCACGGGCAGGTCGTACGGCGCGGCGGTCAGCTTGCCGGCGAGATCGGGGCTGGCGATCACCCCGCCCCGCAGCGCGCCGATCGTGGTGGCCACGTTGACGGTCTCCACCACCTCCGGGTCGTAGACGACGATCCCCTTCGCCCGGTGCAGGTGCCGGTCGAGCACCTGCCAGGGGTCGGTGAACGTGGTGTACGGGACGTGGGTGTCCTTCAGCCAGGTGTCCGCGCCCTCGCTGGGTTTGCCCACGACGACGTAGATGCGGGGCCGCTCGCGGTTCACCAGCCCCTGCAACGTGGTGACCAGCAACTTCACGTCCTCGGCGGTGTCGCCGGCCATCATCAGCGCGTCCAGGTGGCTCGGCCGGGTGAACGCCGGCAACTCCCGCCGCGCCGGCCAGGAGATCCCCTCCGTCTCGCCGGCGTACGCCGGCGAGGGGGCGGCGAGGAAGGCGCCCGCGGCCCCGGCGGCGAGCCCGCCCGCCAGAAAGGCGCGTCGGGACGGGTGGACTCGGGACGGCTGGACTCGGGAGGGCTGGTTTCGGGAGGGTGACGTCCTCGTCATGGCGGCAGCTCCGCGGCTCACGTCCGGGCCACCTCCGGGGACCCCGGGCACACCCGGGTCCGGCTCGGTGGCAGAAGGTGACCGGACACTACCTGTCAGGCACTGGCCGAACGCCCGGCCTGGCCGCTTTTCGCCATGCGTTCGGAGGACGTACGCAGCGTGCGGGCAACCCTCGGAGCCGGAGTGTGGCCGATCACACATTCCGACCTGGCCCCACCGCCCACTATGTGCTGCCGGAAGGGTGCACCATGCCAGACGAAGCTGACTCACGGGTGGCGTCCGTCACATCGGCTCACGGCGTTCCTCCTGACCGGGGGTGACGACCTGGGCGATCACGGTCGCCACGCGTGCGGCAGACTCTCCCCACCCGCACCGTCGGCGTTCGTGCCCGGGCAGCACACCCGGAAGACGCCTCGCCGGCGGCCGGACCGGCACGCGAGAGGATTTGGGCTGAGATGGCAACGGGAGTGTTGGGTCCCGAACGCGCGGACATCGGCAAGGGAACGCTGCGCCAGGACCGCTGGTGGATCTATCCGGCGGTGACCTTCGCGGTGTTCACGGCGTTCGTCGTGTACTCCACCTGGCGCGCGTTCTCCGGCGCCGACTACTACGCCTCGCCGTACCTCTCGCCGTTCTACTCGCCCTGCCTGAGCACCCACTGCGTATCGGGAGCCAGCGACTTCGGCCAGCCGATCGGCTTCCTGCCGGCGTGGTTCTCACCGGCCCTGGTCATCCTGGTCTTCCCGCTGGGCTTCCGGCTCACCTGCTACTACTACCGGAAGGCCTACTACCGCGCCTTCTGGCTGTCGCCGGCCGCGTGCGCGGTGCCCGAGCCGCACAAGAAGTACACCGGTGAGCGGCGGTTCCCGCTGATCCTGCAGAACGTCCACCGCTGGTTCTTCTACGCGGCGTTCCTGATCGGCCTGATCCTCACCTACGACGCGGTGATCGCGTTCCGCAACCCGCAGCACGAGTGGGGCCACATGGGCCTCGGCACCCTGATCCTGCTGGTCAACGTGGTGCTGATCTGGCTCTACACGCTGTCGTGCCACTCCTGCCGGCACATCACCGGCGGCCGGCTGCGCAACTTCTCCAAGCACCCGGTGCGCTACCGCTTCTGGACGTTCGTGTCGAAGCTGAACGGCCACCACGCACGTTTCGCCTGGGCCTCGCTGATCTCGGTCGCGGTGGCGGACTTCTACGTCTACCTGCTGGCGACCGGTGCGATCACCGACGTCCGGTTCTTCTGAGGAGACCGAGGTACATCGCATGAGCACAGTCGAACCCCGCAACACAGGCGAGCGGCACTCCTACGACGTGGTGGTGGTCGGCGCAGGCGGCGCGGGTCTGCGGGCCGCGATCGCCGCCCACGACGCGGGCGCCCGTACGGCCATCGTCTGCAAGTCCCTGCTCGGCAAGGCGCACACGGTGATGGCCGAGGGCGGGATCGCCGCGGCCATGGGCAACGCCTGGCCGGAGGACAACTGGAAGGTGCACTTCCGCGACACCATGCGTGGCGGGAAGATGCTGAACAACTGGCGGATGGCCCAGCTGCACGCCCAGGAGGCGCCCGACCGGGTGCTCGAACTGGAGGAGTGGGGCGCGCTGTTCGACCGTACGAACGACGGGCTGATCTCCCAGCGCGACTTCGGCGGCCACCGCTACGCCCGGCTCGCCCACGTCGGTGACCGCACCGGCCTGGAGATGATCCGCACCCTGCAGCAGCGCGCTGTCGCCCTCGGGATCGACGTGTTCATGGAGTGCACGATCACCGAGATCCTCAAGGACGGCGACCGGGTGGCCGGCGCCTTCGGCTACTGGCGCGAGAGCGGCCGGCTGATCACGTTCGAGGCGCCCTCGGTCGTGCTGGCGACCGGCGGCATCGGCAAGTCGTTCAAGGTGACGTCGAACTCCTGGGAGTACACCGGCGACGGGCACGCGCTGGCGGTGCGGGCGGGCGCGAGCCTGATCAACATGGAGTTCGTGCAGTTCCACCCGACGGGGATGGTGTGGCCGCCGTCGGTGCGCGGGATCCTGGTCACGGAGTCGGTACGCGGTGACGGCGGAGTGCTGAAGAACTCCGAGGGCCGGCGGTTCATGTTCGACTACATCCCGGACTTCTTCAAGGCGGAGACGGCCGACTCCATCGAGGAGGCCGACCGGTGGTACACCGACAAGAAGAACAACCGGCGCCCACCTGAGCTGCTCCCCCGCGACGAGGTGGCCCGGGCCATCAACTCCGAGGTGAAGGCCGGCCGCGGCACCCCGCACGGCGGGATCTACCTCGACATCGCCTCCCGGCGCGACCCGGACTACATCATGCGGCGGCTGCCGTCGATGTACCACCAGTTCAAGGAGCTGGCCGACGTCGACATCACCAAGGAGCCGATGGAGATCGGGCCCACCTGCCACTACGTGATGGGTGGCGTGGAGGTCGACCCGGACACCGCCGTTTCGATCGTGCCCGGGCTGTACGCCGCGGGTGAGGTCGCGGGCGGCATGCACGGCTCCAACCGGCTCGGCGGCAACTCGCTGTCGGACCTGCTGGTGTTCGGCCGCCGGGCGGGCCTGAACGCCGCCTACTACGCCGCGCGCACCCAGGACGCGCCGGTCACCGTCGACGAGGACGCCGTGCAGGCGGCGGCCGACGCGGCGCTGGCGCCGTTCGCGGAGGAGGGCGGCGAGAACCCCTACACCGTCCAGAAGGACCTGCAGGAGGTCATGCACAACCTGGTCGGCATCATCCGCACCGCGGACGAGCTGGAGCAGGCGCTCGGCGAGATCGAGAAGCTGGCCGAACGTGCCCGCCACCTCACGGTGGAGGGCAACCGCCAGTACAACCCGGGCTGGCACCTCGCGATCGACCTGCAGAACATGCTCTGGGTGTCGGAGTGCATCGCGAAGGCGGCGCTGACCCGGACCGAGAGCCGCGGCGGGCACACCCGCGACGACTACCCGATGACGGACCAGGACTGGGGCACGAAGAACATCGTGCTGCGGCGGCACGACGACTCGGTCGAACTCGCGATCCAGCCCCTTCCGCAGATGCCGGCCGAGCTCAAGGCGCTCTTCGAGGAGAAGTGATGGGATACAACCTGTCCATGCGGTTGTGGCGCGGCGACGTCGACGGTGGCGCCCTGGCCGACTTCACCGTCGAGGTCGAGGAGGGCGAGGTCGTCCTCGACGCGATCCACCGGGTCCAGGCAACCCAGGCCGGTGACCTCGCCGTCCGGTGGAACTGCAAGGCCGGCAAGTGCGGCTCGTGCAGCGCGGAGATCAACGGCCGGCCGAAGCTGATGTGCATGACCCGGCTGTCGGAGTACGACCAGTCCGAGACGATCACGGTGACGCCCCTGCGGACGTTCCCGGTGATCAAGGACCTGGTGACCGACGTCTCGTTCAACTACGAGAAGGCCAAGGAGGTCCCGGCGTTCGCGCCGACCGCTCCGGACGCCGACGGCAAGCGGCGGATGGCGCAGGTCGACGTGGAGCGGGGCCAGGAGTTCCGCAAGTGCATCGAGTGCTTCCTGTGCCAGGACACCTGCCACGTGGTGCGTGACCACGAGGAGAACAAGCCGGCGTTCGCGGGGCCGAGGTTCTTCCTGCGGTACGCCGAACTCGACATGCACCCGCTGGACACCAACGATCGGCGCAAGCTGGCCCAGTCGGCCGCCGGCCTGAGCATGTGCAACATCACCAAGTGCTGCACCGAGGTCTGCCCCGAGCACATCAAGATCACCGACAACGCGATCATCCCGATGAAGGAACGCGTCGTCGACCGCAAGTACGACCCGCTGGTCTGGCTGGGTTCGAAGATCTTCCGCCGCGACCAGCGCGAAGAGGTCTGAGGCCGCGCTCGGTACGCCCACCGCTGACGAAGCCGAGGGGCGTGAATTCTTCCGCTGAAGAATTCACGCCCCTTCGCGCGTTCCTGGTCCGGCATTCTTCCGCGGAAGGATCTCGAACCACTATCCCGTGGGTGCTCGGTCCTGGGCTGGAGCCCGCGCGGGGCAGTTCAGCCCGCGGGGCGTCGCCGGTGGAGTTCGGAGACTCGCTGGACGCCCGCGAGCGCTTCCCGCATCGCCTGCGCGGACTGCGCCATCGCCCGCCGGGACGCGTCGGTCACCTCGTCCAGCGTTCGGCTGAGTTCGGCCAGCGGCGGCACTCCGGGCAGGCCGGCGGTCGCCTGCTCGTTGTGCGCGTCGATGGCCGCGTTGACCGCCTCCTGGATCGCGGCCGCGAGGTCCTCGCTCGGCAACCTCAGCGCGCGCGGATCGAGGTGCACGGCACTCACCCTGCCGGCGGTCAGCGTGACCCGCAGCCGTCCGTCCAGCACCTCACCCGTCCCGGCAGGGGCGGAGGCGGCGTCCGGGTCGTCCGGGGCGGACGCCTGACGCGCCCTGGCAAGTTGTTCCTGCAGGCGGCCCACCATGTCCGCAGACGCACCCCACGGATCGGTCATCACTCCCCCCTTGGTTGGTACCCGGTCACCGGGCTCCCGCGTCGGTCAGTGCCACCACTGCGTCGACCGGCGAGCCGTCCTTGTCCAGAAGCACCGTCGCGTGTCGTCGGTCGAACTCTGCCTGGGACGGTGGAGCCGCAGGCACCTCGACACTTCTACCCGCCATTCGGCGTGGGCTTTCGGGGCGGCTCGTACTCACTTACCCGGGCGCCGGCCGCGTTGAGGGCCCTGACCGCCGGCACCACCGAGCCGCCGATCGTAGTGATGACCGTGCCGCCGGGAGAGACCGTTCCGGTCGTGCCGGTGAAGTCGGCCCCGGCCACCAACGTCTCGTCAAGCCCGGTCGCGTCCATCCGCGCTTCACGTACCTTGGCACCGCTCAGATCCGCCCGCCACAGGAAGGTCCTGGTCAGGTTGGTGCGGTCGAGAACGGCCTCCACCATGGTCGTCTCCGCGCAGTCGGTGCGGAGCAGCCGTGCGCCACTGAGGTCGGCCTCGCTGAGATCGGCGTTGTCGAGCGTGGCCTTGTAAAGGTCCACATCCACCATTCGGGCGCCGCGAAGATTCGCCCCCGCCAGCATGGCGGCCGCCAGGTCACAGCCGGACAGGTCGCAACCGGACAGGTCGGCGCCGGCCAGCGTGATGCCGCTCAGATCGCGGCCCCGCAGGTCCAGTCCACGAAGTGAACGGCCGGAGAGATCGAGCCGGCCGCCCGACCCACCGCGGAGGTCGTACCACCGACGGTGCTCTTCCAGCAAAGCGTCGAACTCGCTCTGCGTAGTGTGGTTCGCCATCAGTAGATCACCACCTTGCCGCGCCATTCCGGATGTGAGGCGACCAGATCCTTCAGATCCTCGAAATCAGCCTGCGACAAGCCCCCGGTATCGAGTGCGACGTACTCCCCGTTGTTGAGGTCGCCAAGGATCTTCCTCTCCGCCCTCGTGCGATTGTAGGTACGGTTCGGATCGGGATGGGTGAGAAACCCCTTCACGTCCCAGGGCTGGTTGTTCCCGTCCACGAAGTCCGCACGCGGGTCCGTGGAGTTCGTGACCGGTTCCTTGACTCTTCCGGTTGCCTCCAGCCCGAGGGCCACCTCAGCCTCGCGTTCGGTGTCCGGGGTGGACCGTCCCTGCGCGGCGTCGTATGCCAGTTGGTTCTTACGACGCTGGTAGTCGCGTTCCTCCTGCTCTCTCTCCTCCGGCGTCTTGTAGGAGTGGACTCCCACGTCGGAATTGTGGATCGGTCGCCCGTCGAGACGCTGGATCTCCTTGCCCAGGTGGTCCCGGGCGAGTTCGGTGAGGGGCGGTCCGAGCTCCCGGATCGCCGTGATCGTGGTGTTGACACCCATCACGATCGCCCGATTGACCGACACCGCGGCCTCGGCGGCAGCCGCCAGGGAAGCGCCCAGAGTGAAGAACGCGGCAGCGATCGCAGCGGCAAGGATGATCGCCATCGCGATGAGTTGGACGATGACGAGCAGTTTCAGGACCAGGACCAGGAGAGCCGCCGACAGGAACGCGATGGCGACCGCGCCGGCGACGATGCGGCAGTCGGCGAGATAGCTGTCGTCACCGGACACCTTCGCCCAGTAATGCTCGAACGCGGTGATGCCCGGGCTGGTGTCCTCCTCGACCATCTTGCCGACAGCCTTGGTCGCGAGTTCGACATGCTTCTCGGCCTCGTCCGCGAAGTTCAGCCACGCATTTCCCGCGTCGTAGAGCTTGGTTTCGTCCGCCTCGGGCCAGGTGCAACCGACGTAGGCCAAAGCCTCGACCAACCAGTCGGGCAGTTGGAGTCCCATCAAGGTTTCCCGAGGCTGTCGACGATCGCCTGGACCTTCGCGGTCTGTGCGGTGTTGTCGCGTTCGACATCGGTGTAGGCCTTGGCCATCTCGTTCATCGCGACCGCCGTCTCGATGACGCAGTAACCGGTGTCGGTGAAGTAGGTCAGTGCGGTGGGTCCGATGATCTCGTACATGTCCTTCAGCGCTGCACCCAACTCGTCGCCACCGAACGCGCTGCCGACCGACTCCATGGCGGACTCCAGCTTCCGAACCGAGTCACCCCAGTCCTGTCCCGCGGAGTCCACGTCCTTGGCAGCGAGATGAATGCTCTCCGGTCGTACGCGGACATCGGCCATCCATGAACGGTAACAAGATGATGTGGGCCCACCGCGGGCCAAGATCCGCGGACTGTGGAAAACCACGCCGGTCGCGTGTCCCGTGGAAACTTGACCGCGACGCACGGACAGGACAACGTTCTGGCATGGCACAGTTGCTCAGCGACGATCAGATCACCGAGGCCCTGCGCGACCTACCCGGCTGGGAGGCACGTCCGGGTGCGTTGTTCCGGGCGGTCACCGCACCCAGCTTCATGGCCGGCATCGGACTGGTCGACCGGGTGGCGCAGGCCGCGGAACAGATGGACCACCACCCCGACATCGACATCCGCTGGACGACGATCTCCTTCTCGCTGACCACGCACGCCATGGGCGGGGTGACCGACAACGACGTCAAGCTGGCCGGACGGATCAGTGCGCTGGCCGAGGACACCCCCGGGTAGCACACGTCCGGGAGGAGTCGGCCGAAAACTCAGCCCTTCAGCGCGCCCGCGGTCAGCCCGGCCATGAACTGCTTCGCCGCCAGCAGGAACGCCACGAAGATCGGCAGCACGCTGATCACACTGCCGAGCATCACCGCGGCCGTGTCCTGTCCGTACAACGTGTTCAGGTTCGCCATCGCCAGCGGGAGGGTGAAGTTCTCCTGCGAGTTCAGCACGATCAGCGGAATCTGGAACGCCGTCCAGGTGCCCATGAACGTCCACACCCCGAGCGCGCCGAGACCGGGCCGGATCAGCGGTAGCACCACCGTCCAGTAGGTCCGCCAGTCCGAGGCGCCGTCGATGCGCGCCGCGTCGTACAGGTCGGTCGGCACGGTCTGGGTGATGACCTGGCGCATCCAGAACACCGCGAACCCGTTCGCCGCACCGGGGATGATCAGCGGCCACAGCGTGTCGATCCAGCCCAGCCTGGCGATCAGGACGTACCACGGGATGAGGCCGACCAGGCCCGGGATGAAGATGGTCGCCAGCAGAACCCGCCACATCCAGCGCGCGCCGGGCGCCTGGCGGAACCGCGAGAAGCCGTACCCCACCAGCGAGGCCAGCACCAGGACGAGCGCCGTGTGCGTGACCGCGACCAGGATGCTGTTCCCCATCGCGCGGAGTACGGGAACGACCTCGACCAGCCGGGTCCAGTTCGCCGAGAGGTTCCCGCCCGGCAGCAGTGGGGGCGGGAAGTGGTAGATGGAGGCGTTGTCGTGCGTGGCGAGTACGACCATCCAGTAGAACGGCAGGACGAACACCAGCACCACGAGGTAGATCAGCACCGTGATGGCCCGGCGGGCCACCGGCGATCCCGTACCGTTCATCCCACTCCCCTCCACGCCGGCGACGTCGGCGACGTCGGCGACGTCGGCGACGTCGGCAAGCCAGTCGCCGTCATGTCCGCACCCGCAGCAACCTGCTGTTGACGATGGTGAACACCGCGATCAGCGCGAACATCACCCACGACAGCGCCGACGCCGTACCGAAGCGGAAGTCGGTGAACGCCGTGCGGTAGAGCATCGTGCCGAGCACCTCGGCGGACTGGTCGGTGCCACCGGTGCCGTTGGTCAGCACGAAGGGTTCGTCGAAGAGCTGGAACGCGCCGACCGTCGACGACGTGGCGCTGAAGAAGATGATCGGCAGCATCAACGGCACCGTCACCCGCGCGAACACCTGCCGCCCGCCCGCTCCGTCGACCCGCGCCGCGTCGTACAGCTCTCGCGGGATCGACTGCAGGCCGGCCACGAACAACAGCATGTGGAAGCCGAGGAACCGCCAGGTGATCATCACGATGATGATCGGTTTGATCCACACCGTCGACGCCAGCCAGTCCAGCGTCACCCGGTCGCCGCTGACGAACGACAAGAACGCGTTGACAAGGCCCGCGTTCGTGGAGAAGAGCACGCTCATGATGATCGCGATCACCGCGGGGGCGGCCAGCAGCGGAAGGAGGAACACCATCCGCAGGAAGCTCCGCCCGAACACGACGTACTCGTTGATGAGATAGGCGAGTACGAACGCCGCGCCCACCGTCACCAGCGTCGAGCCCAGCCAGATGTAGACGGTGTTGAACACCGCCTTGCCGAACGTCGGGTCGGTGACGATGGACACGTAGTTGTCCAGCCCGACGAAGTGCGCCGGGTCGAGCCCGTCCCAGTCGGTGAAGCCGATCCAGAACGCCGCCACGATCGGCACCAGCCCGAACACCCCGAAGAGCACGAAGAACGGCGCGACCATCAGGTAGAAGTTGCGGTGCGCCCGCACCCGGTCGCCCAGCCCTGCCGGCGACGCCACCGCCGAACCGGACCCGGCGCCGCCGCGACCGGACGGCCGGGTGCGAGTGCCGACCTGTTCCCCGTTCACGAGATCTTGTCCTCGAGGTCGGCCTGCGCCTTCCGCAACGCCGCACCGACGGTCCGGACGCCGTGCACGACGTCGGTGACGGCGTTGGTGAGGGCAGTGCTGGCCAGCGCGTCGTTGGGGTTCGTCACCGGCGGTCGCATCGTGGCGGACACCTCGCTGAAGACGGTGTTGACGTTCTCGTTCGCGTAGTACGCGTCGGGCTTGTTGATCCAGTCGCTCTTCCACGCCGGTTTCCAGGCGGGGTAGAGATCGCGGCCGTACATCGCCGCCAGGCTCACCGGATCCTGGGTGACCCACTTGACGAACTCCCAGGCGGCCAACTGGTTGCTGCTGGCCCGCAGGACGCCGATGAAGTCACCGCCGTAGTTGAACGCGCTCACGCCGTCGGTGGCCGGCGCCAGGGCCACGCCCCACTTCCCCGCGCTCTTCGGCGCGTACTGCGCCTTGAGCAGACCACCGAACCAGTTGCCGGAGAAGAACGTCGCGATCGCGCCCTCGTTGATCGCCGCGCCGCGTTCCTGGGAGGACATGTCGGGCGCGAGCAGCCCGTCCTTCTGCAGCCCGACCGCGAACTCCAGCGCGTTCGCCACGATGTCGCTGTCCAGTTGCGGCGTACCGGATTCGTCGAAGTACGACACACCTGCCTGGTTGCGCAGAACGGCGACCAGCTGACCAGGGTCGTCCAGCAGCCAGCGTTCGCCCTTCACGGCGAGCTTGCGGCCGGCGGACACGAACGTCGGCCAGTCACGCATCGCCGCGTGCACGTCCGCGGGTTCGGTGGGCAGACCAGCCGCCTGGAACAGGTCCCGGCGATAGAACATGCCACCGGGGCCGGTGTTCTTGGGCAACGCGAAGATGCGGCCGGACCGGTCGTCGGCTACGTACTTCCAGGAGAAGTCGGCGTACTTCCCGGCCATCGAGCCGGCCCCGAACGGCTTGCGTGACAGGTCGACGAACCCCGGTTTGCTCTTGAAATTCGAGACGTTGGTGATCTCCACCATCGCGACGTCCGGTCCGGTGCCGGACACAAGGGCGCCGAGCAGTTTGCTGTTGAACGTCCCGCTGAATCCCTGCACGCGGACCTTGATCCGCGGATACCGGCGTTCGAACGACGGGATCGTCTGCAGGAACATCCGGTCGTTGTCGGGCCAGGTCCACACGGTGATCTCACCGGTGCCGTCTCCCAGCGCGCCGTCGCGGTCCAGCCCGCAACCGGCCACCAGAGTCCCCGCGCCGGCCACTCCGGCAACGGCCGCGACACCTCCCGCCGCATGCGCGGCGCCGCGAAGAAACGTCCGGCGGCTGATCCGGTCGGTCCGGCGGCCGGTCCGGTCGGTCCGGCGGACGTGGCGGGTTCCCATGCTCCTCCCCGGCTTCGGACGACACGTGGGTGGCAATGGCGCGCCGAATCTAATTGATGTTGATCAGGCGAGGACAGGCCGTGACCGAAGGCAGCCATCGCGTAGGCATGCGCGGGCTGTCGACGTGGTGTGAAACCGCCCGCTCGATGAATACGCGCTCAGATATCTCTTCGGTTAACGCGTTGACCTGTCGGTCATTTCGCGCCGATGCTGGTGTCAGGCGACGGTCACGGCTCCCGACGAAGCGTGCCGACCGCGAACCCGAGGGGGTTCTCATGAGGGAGCTCTACACCTACGAGATCGCGTCCACGACTCCTGAGGGGCGATGGACGCCGGTCGTGATCCGCACCGGCTGGTTCAGCCGAGACCCCGAATCCATCGCTCGCGGATTGATGGAGAGCTGGATTCTCGACTACCGAGGCCGCCTCACCAGCGGCCAAATTTATGCCTTCGGCAAGCCCGAGCGGGCCAACTCCGCCCGGCTCGTCGCAAGCGTGCGCGTACGCGTCTTCAAGGGTGCGGACGTCGACGTCTCGACCGCGAAGCCGGTCGCCATCGCTCTGCTGGGCCGACCCGACCTGAGCCGGCCACGGGACCGCGACCTCGGTGGGGGGCCACCGGCGACCGAGCTGACCGACTCCGGTCGGCGGCACGGAGTACGCGCCCGGCTCCGGTTGCCGAAGGCCCGGCCCGGTGAGCAACACCCCCGGGTCCAACATCCCGGCGACCAACATCTCGGCGACCGGCACCTCCGCCGGCTGGCACCCGACTAGGAGGGCCCGGCCGGTTCGGTACGGGAAAGTCCTCGAGAAAGTTTCGGGAGTGATGCGGGGGCCCGTTCACCGAGACCAAGGAGGTCGTCGGTGGTTACTCCATCACCGAGAACGCGGACAGGGCCGAGGCAGTGGAGTGGGCACGTCGGTTCCTGGAGATCCACCCGAAGAACTGGACGGTCAGCGCCGAGGTACGCCAGATCGAGGAAGGCTGACCGCCGCGTGCGTCACCCCTGGCCGCCCGGGCGGGCGACGAAGACGTACTCCCGCCCGGGCCGGTCAGGTGCGTCTCTGATCTCGTCCACGGTGAACCCCGCCGCGGTCAGGGAGTCCTCGACCTCCTCGCGGCCGCGGAAGCGCAGCGTGGAGTGCGAGGTGAGCACCGCGCCGTCGGACTCGAAGACGTAGGTCCCGCGGAAGCTGACCAGCTGTCCGTCGACCTCCGCGGTGTCGGTCCACGTCTCCACGTACCCGATCCCCGGGACGTGGGTCCGGGTTCGGGTCTGCTCGGGGTTCCACTCCCGCCACGCCTCCCGTTCGGGTATGCGGGTCTCGAACACCAGCCGGCCGTCCGGCCGGAGCGCTGCCCGAACCCCGCGCAGGGTCGCCGCCCACTCGTCGTCGGTCACGAAGACCTGCGCTACGTTGCCCGTCATCGTGGCGAGGTCCACCCGCAGCGGCGGCAGGGCGGTGGCGTCCCCGTGCAGCCAGCGCACCCGGTCGGCCCCCGGCTTGCGCCGCGCCACGTCCAGGGAAGCCGCCGCCGGATCGACGCCGACGACCTCGACTCCCCGCTCGGCGAGCAGACAGGCGAAGGTGCCCGTGCCGCATCCGACGTCCAGCACGCTGCGGGCGCCGAACTCGGCGACCATCGCGGCGTACACGTCCAGGTCACTTCGGTCGGCGTCCACCCAGTCGTAGATCTCGGCGAGCCGGGAGTCGGCGAACAGCGCGTCGGGCACGATCACACCGTAGCCAGGATCCCTCGGGGACGCCGGGGACCGTCGGTGCCGTCGGGGTCAGGCGCCGACGTCCAGACCGATCGTCACCACGTCGCCGAGCTCGAGCCCCTCGGCCCGGCGTACCCACGCCTTGACCGGCACGATGTACCGGCCGTCCTTCGGCCACAGCGACGTCGTCCACTCCGTCGCCCCGATTCGCGCGGTGACGGGGATCATCCCCCAGCCGTAGGTGACGTACGACGACGTCGCCGCCAGCTCACCGCACTCCTCCTCGGGAACGGTGACGAAATGCCACGGCGCCGGCCCGCGCCAGAACCACAGCTCGCCGCTGAACTCCAGATGCACGCGGCACAGAATAGGTTCGCCCCGCTCCGGCGGCGCGCCCGGTCCGGGCGTCAGTCCCGACCCGACGTCCGCCGGATCGGCGCACCAGATTCTTGGCTTCCAGCCGGCTCACCAGGCGCGTCTCGGAACTCTGGTTCAGCCCAACCCGCTGCGCGAGCTCACTGACCCGCAGCTCGGGTGGTTCGCAGACCGCCGCGCCGGGCGTCACCTCGAACCGAGATACCTGCGTGTGCATGCATCGATGCTCTCCCAGCCGAACCAGGTAGCGCACCATGCATTCTCCGGCCCGGGGCTCAGACGTCGCAGGGGCTCAGACGTTGAACTTGAACTCCACCACGTCACCGTCGGCCATGACGTAGTCCTTGCCCTCCAGGCGTACCTTCCCGCGTGCCCGCGCCTCGTTCATCGAGCCGGCGTCGACGAGTTCGTCGTAGGACACGATCTCGGCCTTGATGAACCCGCGCTGGAAGTCGGTGTGGATGGCACCCGCGGCCTCCGGTGCTGTCGATCCCTTGCGGATCGTCCAGGCCCGCGACTCCTTCGGCCCCGCGGTCAGGAAGGTCTGCAGCCCGAGGGTGTCGAAACCGACTGTCGCCAGCATCTTCAGCCCGGACTCCTCCTGCCCCGTCGAGGCCAGCAGCTCCGCGGCCTCCTCGGGCGCGAGTTCCAGCAGCTCCGACTCGATCTTGGCGTCCAGGAAGATCGCCTGCGCGGGTGCCACCAGCTCCGTCAGCTCGGCGCGCATCGCCTCGTCGGAGAGTTCGCCCTCGTCGCAGTTGAAGATGTAGATGAACGGCTTGGCGGTGAGCAGGTTGAGTTCGCGCAGCGCGGCCAGGTCGACACCGGCGGCGAACGCGGTGATCCCCTTCTCCAGGGCGGTCTGGGTCCGGCGTACGACCTCGATCGTCTCGACCAGGTCCTTCTTCAGCCGGGCTTCCTTCTCCAGCCTCGGCAGCGCCTTCTCGATGGTCTGCAGGTCGGCGAGGATCAGCTCGGTCGTGATCGTGCCGATGTCACCGGCCGGCGAGACCTCGCCATCGACGTGAACGACGTTCGGGTCGCGGAACGCCCGGGTCACCTGGCAGATCGCGTCGGTCTCGCGGATGTGGGCCAGGAACTGGTTTCCGAGCCCCTCACCCTCCGACGCGCCGCGCACCAGGCCCGCGATGTCGACGAACTGCACCGTCGCCGGCACCAACTTCGCCGAGTCGAACATGCGGCCCAGCACGTCCAGCCGTGGGTCGGGTACGCCGACCACGCCGACGTTCGGCTCCAGCGTCGCGAACGGGTAGTTGGCGGCGAGCACGTCATTTGCGGTGAGAGCGTTGAAAAGGGTCGACTTCCCGGCGTTGGGGAGTCCGACGATTCCGATCGACAAGGCCACGGGCCGCAAGCCTACGCGAGCGCGCACCCGGCTCGGCGGGCGCACGGCAGCGGCCTCTCCCCCGGGCGGTGGCCCGGCGCGGCGGAGCGGGACTTGTCGGTGGTCTCCGTCACAGTGGTCGCCATGAACGGGACGATCTTCCTCGCCTTCGTCGTCGGGATCGCGGTCGGCTTGGCCATCGGCGCACTGCTGGTGCGGGTCCGGATCGCGGAGTCGCTCGCCCGGGCCGGCGCCGAGCGGGACGCCGCGGAGAGCCGGCTGGCCGAGCTGACCGCCGACCGGCGTTCGCTGGCCGAGCAGTTCAAGGCCCTGTCCGCCGACGCGCTCGCCCAGTCCAGCCGGCAGCTGCTCGACCTCACCGACGCCCGGGTGCGGGCCGCGGAGACGGTGGTGGCGCCGGTGAAGGAGAGCCTGGACCGCTTCGACGGGCGGCTGCGCCAGCTGGAGGAGTCCCGGGTGGCGCTGCAGTCGTCCCTGCGCGAGCAGGTCGACGCGGTCCGCCTCACCGGTGAGGCGCTACGCCGGGAGACCGGCGCGCTGGCCGCGGCGCTGCGCAAGCCGCAGGTGCGCGGGCGCTGGGGCGAGCTGCACCTCGCCCGGGTGACCGAGCTCGCCGGCCTGGTCGACCACGTCGACACCAGCTTCCAGCACAGTGCGACCAACACCGACGGTGACACCGACGCTGTTCACCGGCCCGACCTGGTGGTCCACCTGGCCGGCGGAAAGCACGTGGTGGTCGACGCCAAGGTGCCGCTGGAGGCATTCCTGGACGCGGCCGAGGCGGGCGACGACCGTACCCGCGCGGAGCGGCTGGCCCGGCACGCCCGGCACGTCCGCCATCACGTCGACGCGCTCGCGGGCAAGGGTTACTGGCGCCGGTTGCCGGCGACTCCTGAGTTCGTGGTGCTGTTCATGCCGGGTGAGGCGTTCCTGTCCCACGCGCTCGAGGCCGACCACACGTTGTTGGAGTACGCCGCCGAACGCCGGGTGATCCTGGCCACGCCGAGCACCCTGATCGCGCTGCTCCGGACGGTGGCGTACGCCTGGACCGAGCAGGCCCTCACCCACAATGCCCGGGAGGTTTTCGAACTCGGCCGCGAGCTCTACCAGCGGCTCGGCCGGCTCGGCCGTCATCTCGACCGACTGGGACGATCGCTGACCGGCGCCGTCGGCTCCTACAACGAGGCCGTCGGGTCGCTGGAGACGAGAGTGCTGGTCAGCGCCCGCCGGCTGCACGAGCTGAAGGTGACCGACGAGGACCTCCAGGCACCCGCCCCGGTCGAGCAGGCGGTCCGGCCCCTCGCCGCCGCCGAACTGGTCGGCGCGGCCGCCGAGGCACGTGCGGTCCGCCGGGTCGGCGAGGGCTGACCTGGTCCTTCGCGATGCTGAGCGGTTCCTGGCCGGACCCGACCGCCGAACCCGGCCCGAACCATTCGATAACTCTCATGATCGTTTCGGCCGGGCCGGATGACGCCGCACCGGTCGCCCCAATATCGTTCTGGCGTGCAGGAGTCACGCGTGCAGGGTCGCTCGCCTTCGGCGCCGGCCGAGGCGAGGTCATGGGCAGTGCCGCTCGTGGACCGGCGGTCCGCGAATGTGGCAGCCGAGGAGGACCGGCGCGGCCGGGACCACGCCGACGGGTCGAGCCCGCCACCGCCCCGTGCCGAACGCGCACCGACCGGGGGTCCCCGCCGAGAGCGTCCGCCGGTCGAGCCGCCGCGCCGGGAGCGCCCGCCGGTCGACGCGACCTGGCGGCAGCGTCCTGCGGCCGAGGTCGGCCGGCGGCCCGCCGGCCGACGTGTCGCCACGTCGGCGGTCGAGGTCCCGCCGTCGCCGGATCGCCCGGCGGTGCGCGGTCGCCGGATGGCGTTCCCCCTGCCGGCCGACCTGCCCACGCGCGCGGAGCGGGCCGCCTGGCCGCCCCCGGCGACCGGCGCCATCCAGCCCGGTCCGACGGCGGACGGCGGCCCTGGTCGCCCGGGAAGGCGGGCCAGGGTCACCTCGCCGGTTCCGGACCCGACGGCCGACCAGTTACCCACCACCCCGGCACCGCCTGCGTCGTCCGCGTCGTCCGCGTTGGTTGCGGCGGACCCGAGTGGGAAGCCGGACGTGGACCTCGACGAGCAGGAGGGCGTACTCCCCCGCCTGCCCCGGGCCGACGCACACCGGGCGCGCCCGCTGCCGGTCGCGCTGAGCGACGAGCACGCATTCGAAGCGGACCTCGGCCCGCCGCCCGCCAGCGGTCGGCGAGTCCCCGCCGATCTGTCGCCGGACGCGCGGGAGGCAGGGACTGACTCGGCCACAGCCGGCAGGCGCCGCCGTACCGACGACTCGCCCGGAGCAACCACCGAGCCGGCCTGGCGACCCGTACTCCCAGAGTCGGCCGGATCAGGACCGCGCGACCTCGCCCCCGCCGAACGACCTCGGGCCGACCCGGCACCGGCCGCGCCGGCGCGGCACGCCGAGCCGGTGTGGCAGACCGAATCCCACTGGCGGTCCGTACTGGCCCAGCGACCGGAGCCGGCGCAGCAGGCCGAACCGGTGTGGCAGACCGAATCCCACTGGCGGTCCGTACTGGCCCAGCGACCGGAGCCGGCGCGGTCCGAGCTTCCGTCGACGGATCGCCCCCCGACCGACGCCGCCGGACACGACACCCCGGAACGCGGCACACCAGAACGCGGCACCACCGAAGGCGACACCCCCGGGCGTGACCAGCCTCAGGATCTGTCCCCCGGGACGCGCCGGCCTGTCGACCACGCCGGCATTCCGCAGGACCTTCGCCCGAGGGGCCTGCGCCGCGCAGAGGACACCGAGGAGAGCGGTTCACAGACCGTGACGGACACCCGACGGCAGGCGGCCCGGCCCCCGGCGCGCCCACAGCCGGACCCCCGAGGGTCCGCGAACCCGGCGCAGGGTCGCGCTGGTCGACGGAACACCGATCCGCGCGAGATGGGGATGCCGGCATTCGTCGCGGTGCTCGTGGGCGTCGGCGGCAGCGTGCTCGGCGCGTTCCTGGACATCCTGGTGACCGGCGGGGTCGGCCTGCTGTTCAGCCTGTGCTTCGTCCTGACCGCGTTCGGTGTCGCGGCCGGCGTACGCCGTACCGGCATGTTTCCCGCCGGAGTCCTGCCGCCGTTCGCCGCGCTGGCCAGCCTGGTCGTGGTCGCGGCCGTCGACCCGAAGCGGATCGCCACCACCACGTCGCCGGTACGCGCGGTACTGGTCGGTCTGGCGTGGGAGTCGTGGACGATCGTCGCCGGCTGTGCCGTGGCGCTCGTGACGATCGCGGTGCGGTTGGTGTACGCGCGCCGCGCCCGGGTCAGCGCCTCGAGGCGGCCCGCCGAGGCGTACGCAACTCCGGGGGCAGCGCGAAGATCAGGCTCTCCTCGGCGGTCCTGACCTCCTCGGCGGCGGGGAAGCCGTGCTCGGTCAGCAGGTCGAGCACACCCTCGACGAGTGAGTCCGGGACCGACGCACCGCTGGTGACGCCGACCACCTGCACGCCGTCCAGCCAGGCCTCCTCGATCTCCTCGGCGTTGTCCACGCGGTAGGCCGCACGAGCACCTGCCTCCAGCGCGACCTCGACGAGGCGTACGGAGTTGGAGGAGTTCGCCGAGCCCACCACGATCACCAGGTCGGCCTGGGCGGCGATCTCCTTCACCGCGACCTGGCGGTTCTGGGTGGCGTAACAGATGTCGTCGCTCGGCGGGTCGATCAGCTGCGGGAACCGCTCCCGGAGCCGGTCGACCGTCTGCATGGTCTCGTCGACCGACAGCGTCGTCTGGGACAACCAGGCCACGCGGGACGGGTCACGAACCTCGATCCGGTCCACGTCGTCGGGTCCCTCGACGAGCTGGATGTGGTCGGGGGCCTCCCCGGCAGTGCCCTCGACCTCCTCGTGGCCGGCGTGGCCGATGAGGAGGATGTCCTGGCCGCCGCCGGCGAACCTGCGGGCCTCGTTGTGCACCTTCGTCACCAGCGGGCAGGTCGCGTCGATCGTCCGCAGCGAACGCTCCTCGGCCTCCGCGTGCACGGCGGGTGAGACGCCGTGGGCGGAGAACACCACGGTCGCGCCCTCCGGCACGCTCTCCAGCTCGTCCACGAACACCGCGCCACGCGCTTCGAGGCTGCTGACCACGTGCTTGTTGTGCACGATCTGCTTGCGGACGTAGACGGGCGGCCCGTACTTGTCCAGGGCCTTCTCGACCGTGATCACCGCCCGGTCGACTCCGGCGCAGTAACCGCGCGGGGCAGCGAGCAGGACTCGGCGTTCGCTCGACGTCATGCCACTCATGGTAGGTGGCCCGGCCGGCGACGATGCCCGCCCGCCGGGGTGAGGCGTCCCACGTCCACCCCGGGCCACACCTCGCCGACCGCCCGCGACGGCGGGCGCCTCCTCGTGCGACGGGCCGCGGAAAGGGACGAAAGGGGCACCTCCGCCGCGACGTCGGAGCCGGCCCGTAGGGTCTGCCCATGGCCCTGCAGACGTCGCCGGAAAGCCCCGCGCCAGTACGCCAGATCGCCAACCTGATCGGCCAGTGGATCGGCCGCCTCGGCGCGGTCTGGGTCGAGGGCCAGGTGGCGCAGCTGACCAGGCGGCCCGGCACCTCCACGGTCTTCCTGACGCTGCGCGACCCGGTGGCCGACATCTCTGTGCAGGTCACCTGCCCGCGCCGGGTGTTCGACATCGTGGACCCGCCGGTGGTGGAGGGCGCGCGCGTCCTCGTCCACGCCCGCCCGGCCTACTACGCTCCGAGAGGCACGCTGTCCCTGGCCGCGTCCGACATTCGCCCCGTCGGCCTCGGTGACCTCCTCGCCCGCATCGAACGCCGCAAGCGGCTGCTGGCCGCGGAGGGCCTGTTCGCCCGCGAGCGCAAGCGCCCGCTGCCGTTCCTGCCCACCCGGATCGGGCTGGTCTGCGGCCGCAACTCCGCCGCCGAGCACGACGTGCTCGAGAACACCCGGCGCCGGTGGGCGGCGGTGAAATTCCGGGTGGAGAACGTCGCCGTCCAGGGGCCCCAGTCCGCCGGCCAGGTGATGGAGGCGCTGCGGCGGCTGGACGCCGACGCGACCGTGGACGTCATCGTGGTGGCCCGCGGCGGTGGTTCGGTGGAGGATCTGCTGCCGTTCTCCGACGAGGGCCTGATCCGCGCCGTGGCGGAGTGCCGTACGCCGGTGGTGAGCGCGATCGGGCACGAGCAGGACTCACCACTGCTCGACCTGGTGGCCGACGTACGCGCGTCCACACCGACCGACGCGGCTCGGCGGATCGTGCCGGACGTCGGCGAGGAGACCGCTCGGGTCGACGCACTGCGCGGCCGCGCCCGCCAGTTGTTCGGCGCCTGGCTGGACCGCGAGCTGACCGGCCTGCACACGTTGCGGGCGAGGTCGGCGCTCGGCGACCCGGATCGTGATCTGGGACGCCGCGCCGAGCAGATCGTGGCGCTGCGCGCCCGCGCCGACCGTTGCGTCGGACAGCTGCTGGACCGCGCCGACGACAACCTGCACCACCAGCTGGCCAGGGTGCGTGCGCTGTCTCCGAAGGCGACGCTGGACCGGGGCTACGCCGTCGTGCAGAAGGCCGACGGGCACGCGGTCCGCGACCCCGCGGAGGTGAGCGGGGGCGAGCTTCTGGCCGCCCGGGTGGCCGCCGGGCAGTTCTCGGTCCGCGTAGAGGACGCCGGCGACGCGTCGGACACCACGTCCGGGTCGAGCGCCGGGGCGGATACCGCGGCGAAGTCGGAGTCGGCGCGCGCGACCGGCACACGCCGATGAGGCCGATGAGGCCGCCCGGGTTCGGACCATCGGCACCTGCGCGGGGGTGGGCGTCGATAGGGTCTGGAGGGTGAGCGAGCCCGACACCCGCGAGCCCGAGACCGCACTGTCGTACGAACAGGCCCGAGACGAGCTGGTCGACGTCGTACGCCAACTGGAAGCCGGCGGCACCACCCTCGAGGAGTCGCTGCGCCTGTGGGAGCGCGGCGAGGAGCTCGCGGCGATCTGCCAGGGCTGGCTCGACGGCGCCCGGGCCCGGCTGGAGGCCGCTCGCGCGTCGAAGGAGCAGGACGAGATCGAGGATCTCGACGAGGACGAGTAGCGCCGCGGACCAGCGCGGAGACCGACATCGGACGCCGGTGAAGGACAGCAGGGAGACCATGGCCAGCACGAGCACCACCGCCAGCAGCGACGGCGTGCCCGCTCCGCTGCGGACCGACGCGGACGCACCCGACCGCAACCTCGCCCTCGAGCTCGTCCGGGTGACCGAGGCGGCCGCGATGGCCGGCGGCCGGTGGGTGGGCCGCGGCGACAAGAACGGCGCCGACCGGGCGGCCGTCAACGCCATGCGCACGCTCATCGCCTCCGTCGGCATGCACGGCGTGGTGGTCATCGGCGAGGGCGAGAAGGACAATGCGCCGATGCTCTACAACGGCGAGGAGGTCGGCTCCGGCGAAGGGCCCGAGTGCGACGTCGCGGTCGACCCGATCGACGGCACCACCCTCACCGCCAAGGGCATGAGCAACGCCGTGTCCGTGCTCGCGGTGGCACCGCGCGGTGCGATGTACGACCCGTCCGCGGTCTTCTACATGGAGAAGCTGGCCACCGGTCCCGAGGCGGCCGACGCCATCGACATCACCGCGCCGATCACCGAGAACATCCACCGGGTCGCCCGCGCCAAGCGCGAGTCGCCCGAGGACGTGACCGTGGTGATCCTCGACCGGCCCCGGCACAAGGAGCTGGTGCAGGAGGTCCGGGCGACGGGCGCGCGGATCAAGTTCATCACCGACGGCGACGTGGCCGGCGCGATCATGGCGGCCCGCCCCGGCACCGGGGTCGACCTGCTGGCCGGCATCGGCGGCACGCCCGAAGGCATCATCGCCGCCTGCGCGATGAAGTGCATCGGCGGCATGATCCAGGGCCGGCTGTGGCCCAAGGACGATGCCGAACGCCAGAAGGCGATCGACGCGGGCCACGACATCGGCAAGGTCCTGACCACCGACGATCTGGTCTCCGGCGACGACGTGTTCTTCGTCGCCACCGGCATCACCGACGGCGAACTGCTCCAGGGCGTCCGCTACAGCGGCGACGGGGCGACGACGCACTCGCTGGTGATGCGGGCCCGCAGCGGCACGATCCGGTCCATCATGTCCGAGCACGCGCTCAGCAAGCTCCGGGCCTACTCCTCGATCGACTTCGGCCGCGCCGGCTGAGACCCTCGCTCGGCGGGGCCGGTTGAGCACCTACGCTCGGCTGCGCCGGCTGGGTGCTCCCGCCGCTCAGCGGCGGAACCACCCGCGGCGCGGCGGCTTGGCCGTGAGCTCACCGAGGACGACGGTCCCGCGCACCCTGATCACCGGCGTGCCGGGCCCCTGCACCCCACGGGTCTTGTTCTTGCGTTCGGCGAGGACGGTCGTCCCCCGCTCGAAGTCCACGGCGATGTCGTCGGGAACGATCAGCGTCAACTGGCCGAGGCCCACCTGGACGTCGAGTACGACCTCGTGCGGGATCGCCGCCTCGGTGAAGTCCAGCGTCACGTCGCCCAGATAGGCGCGGGCGGACAGGCGCGGCGGCACCAGCCAGCGGCCGATCACCTTCTGCGAGCTGAGCAGGGCGTTCACCTCCGCGGGCCCGGGACGGGCGGGGGCGTTCGCGGTGCTGCCGCCCCGCGGACGTGCCGGCCGTTCGGCGGCTTCGGGCAGGTCCGCGGTCAGCGGCACGAGCTCGCCGTAGGTCTTCGCCGCGAAGGTGCGTTCGAGCCGGGTCTCCAACTCGTCGAAGTCCAGCCGGCCCGCCCCGGCGGCACGCCTGAGCACCTCGGCGGTCTGTTCCCGGTCGGCGTCGGAGGCCCGGAGCTCACCGGAGCCGCCGGCCGCCCACGGGGTGTTGCTCATGGTCACTCCTTCGACCTCACAGTCACGGCCCTGTGAAGGTTAGCCGCTCGGCGCGGCCGGGGCCTCCTCCCGACGAACGACAGGAGGCGTCGGGCGAGTACGCGTCACCCCGACAGGCAGCCTCGCGGTCCCGGCCTAGGCTGAGGCCGTGCTGCCCGACCCCGTTCCCAGCCCCGGTCCCGGCCTGGTTCCCGACCCCGGTCAGGCATTCGACCCGACGCGGCCGGTGACCCTGGCCGCCGACGAGACGCCGCGAGGCTCGGTCGCCCTGCGCCGACGGTCGCTGGACCCCGCCGGTGCCGGTGAGGTGTACGAGCTGATCACCAACGGCACGTTCGTCATGGACACGCTGGAGACCACCACCGAGCGTCTGCTCGCCCAGGCCGCGCTGGTGTACGCACCGGCCGGCGCCGCCTGGTCGGTGGTCGTCGGCGGACTGGGCCTGGGGTTCACGGTGCGTGAGCTCCTCGCCGACGCGCGGGTCGCCCGGGTCGACGTGATCGAACTCGAACCCGCCGTCGTCGGCTGGGTCCGCGACGGGCTCGTCCCGCCCACCGCGGGGATCCTCGCCGACGAGCGGGTGCACGCCCACGTCGCCGACGTCCGCGGCTGGCTGCCGACGCTGCCCGCGGGCAGCACCGACGCGATCCTGCTCGACGTCGACAACGGCCCGGACTTCCTGGTGCACCGCGCCAACACCGAGGTGTACGAACGCCCGTTCCTCGGCGTCGTCCGCCGCGCCCTGCGGCCGGGCGGGGTGGTCGCCGTGTGGTCGGCCACCCGGTCCACAGCTCTGCGCCGCCGGCTGGAGCGGGAGTTCGGGTCCTGCGAGGAGATCCACCGGGTGGTTCCCCGGGAGGGTCGCCGGCTCGACTACTACCTCTACGCCAGCCGCGCCGACCGCACCGGGGCGTGAGACGCGTCACCTCCGTACGGATCTTCCCGCGTAGCAACCTATTGGGTTGATCCAATCAACATTGACAATGTATTTCCTTCGGCCGGACGCTCCTCTCATCCGCATTCACGGGAGGTAACTCATGCCGTCCACCGCCACCACCTCGCGCGCCCGGTCCGGCGACCCCGGCGACCCCGGCAACCCCGGCAACCCGGCGGCCCCCGACGCCCCGGGCCCGATCGTCGTTCCGCGCGGCCTTGCCGGGGTGAGCGTCACCGACACCTCGATCGGCCACGTACGCGGGCGGGAGGGCTTCTACCACTACCGCCAGTACTCCGCCGTCGACCTCGCCGAGCGCCGCACGGTCGAGGACGTCTGGCACCTGTTGTTCGCCGGAGAGCTCCCCGACCGCGACCAGCGCGCGGAGTTCACCGCTCGCGTCACCGGGTACCGCGAGGTGCCGGCCGGGGTGCGGGACGTACTGCCCGCGATCGCCGCGGCGGCGCCCGCGCCCCTGGACGGCCTGCGGACCGCGCTCTCCCTCGCCGGCGCTGCGCAGGGCATGCGGCCACTGTGGGACCTGGACGAGGCGGCCCGGCGCGAGGACGCGCTTCGCCTGTGCGCGCAGGTGCCCACGCTGCTGACCGCGCTGCACCGGCTGGCGCGGGGCGAGGAGCCGGTCCCGCCGCGCGCGGATCTGCCGTACGCCGCGAACTACCTCTTCATGCTCACCGGCACCGAGCCCCGTCCCGAGCACGCCCGGGCCATCGAGCGCTACCTCGTCTCCACCATCGACCACGGCTTCAACGCCTCCACGTTCACCGCCCGGGTGATCGCCTCCACCGGCGCGGACCTCGCGGCCTGCCTGGTCGGTGCGGTCGGCGCCCTGTCCGGTCCGCTGCACGGCGGTGCGCCGAGCCGCGCGCTGGAGGCGCTGGACGCGGTCGGTACGCCGGACCGGATCGACCCGTGGGTACGCGAACGCATCGAGCGCGGCGAGCGGATCATGGGGTTCGGCCACCCGGTCTACCGCACCGAGGACCCGCGGTCGCGGATGCTCCGTCGTACGGCCCGGGAACTCGGCGGCGACCTGGTGGAGTTCGCGACGGAGGTGGAGAGCCGGGTGCTCGCACTGCTCGCCGAACTCAAGCCGGACCGCGAGATCCACACCAACGTGGAGTTCTACGCCGGCGTGGTGATGGAGCTGTGCGGGCTGCCCCGGACGATGTTCACCCCGACGTTCGCCTCCAGCCGGGTGATCGGCTGGTCGGCACACGTGCTGGAGCAGGCCCGGGACCGCAAGATCATCCGGCCGGACGCGAGGTACGTCGGTGCGCCTCCCCCGCAGCCGGTGCCGGAGATCTGACCGCTCAGCCCGGGGCGCCCGGGGCGCCTGGGGTGCTCGGCGTGCTGCCGGGCGGCGGGCCGGTGTAGAGGGCGCGGGGGCGGAACCGCAGCCGATGGGGGTACTCCTCCAGGGCATGCGCGACCAGCCCCGCGACCCGGCCGAGGAGAAAGATCATCTCGCCGGACCCTTCTGTCAACCCAAACTTGACAGCGAGGGCCGCCAGCGCCAGGTCGGCGTTGGGTGCCGGGCCGCCGTGCCGGCCGACCACCCGCACCAGTTCGGTGACCACGGCGTCCATCCCATCGACGCCGGTGACGCCATCGACACCGGCCCGCGCGGGGTCCCCACCGGCCTCGCGTACCAGCTCCAGCAGGGCGTCCGCGCGCGGATCCCGGCCGGTGTAGACCTTGTGGCCGAAGCCCGGCAGAGGCTCCCCGCCACGCAGCCGGTCACCGACCACCCGGGGCACCTCCGCCGGGTCGGTCGTCGTACGCAGCAACGCCTCCAGCCCGGACGCGCTCGCACCGTGCAGGATCCCGCCACCGGCACTCAACCCGGTGAGCACCACGAGGTACGGGTCGGCCCACACCGACGCGGCGACCCGGGCGGCGAGAGTGGAGGCGGCGAGCTCGTGGTCGGCGAGCAGGACCAGCGCCGCGTTCAGCGCCCGGATCTCACCCGGCCCGGGTGCACGGTCGGCCAGCCGCGACCACAGCCGCTCGGCGACCGACGCCCCGACGGTGGGCGAGCGTTCGGGCAGGGAGTCGACGATGCCGGCGACCAGCGCGCGGGCGGCCGCCACCACCGCTGCCGGCCGGCGGTCGTCGCGCATCGGGTCCGCGGCGGCCAGCGCTGCCACCACGACCCGCATCCGGTCCACCGGGCGGGTGGACGCGGGCAGCGCAGCCTGGGCCTGCCGGCCCACCTCGATCGCCGCCGGGGATGCCCGCCACGGGTCGGTGTCTGCGCTCTCCCACAACAGCGCGGCGACGTCCTCGAACGATTCCGTCCGGGCGAGCACCACCGCGTCGCGCCCCCGGTAGTAGAGCGCGCCCTCCGGGTCGAGCAGCGTCAGCCCGGTGTCGACCACGACCTCCAGCGCGCCCGCCCTCCCGCCGCGGCGGTTCCGCCGGGCCAGGCGTTCGACCTCGATCCGGTCGAATCTCGACGACCGCCGGTCGGCACCCGGGTGGCGGGTCAGCACGCCCCGGCTCACGTACGCGTACACCGTCTCGGCCTTCACCCCGAGCAGGTCGGCAGCCTGGGCGGTGGTCATCCAGCGGGTGGACTCGCTCACATCGGCAACCTCATCACATCCACGACGAGGCGGGCGGAATAGAGTCGGCCCATGGCGCAGGAGCGAGAGCAGGACTACCGGATCGAACGCGACACCATGGGCGAGGTCAGGGTTCCCGCCGATGCGAAGTGGCGGGCACAGACCCAGCGCGCGGTGGAGAACTTCCCGATCTCCGGCTCGGTGCTGGAGGCCCAGCACATCCGAGCACTCGCCCTGATCAAGGGCGCGGCGGCGAAGGTCAACGCCGAGCTCGGCGTCATCGACGCCGACCTCGCCAAGGCGATCCAGGAGGCCGCCGCCGCCGTGGCCACCGGCACCCACGACGCACACTTCCCGATCGACGTGTTCCAGACCGGCTCGGGCACCTCCAGCAACATGAACACCAACGAGGTGCTGGCCACTCTGGCCACCGAGGCGCTCGGCCGGCCCGTCCACCCCAACGACCACGTCAACGCCTCGCAGTCCAGCAACGACGTGTTTCCCTCCTCCATCCACATCGCCGCGACGTACGCCGTCCTCAACGACCTGATCCCGGCGCTGTCGCACCTGTCCGACGCGCTGGAGACGAAGGCGGCCGAGTTCGCCGAGGTGGTGAAGTCGGGGCGTACGCACCTGATGGACGCCACGCCGGTGACGCTCGGCCAGGAGTTCGGCGGGTACGCCGCGCAGATCCGGTACGGCATCGAGCGCGTGGAGTCCACACTCCCCCGCGTCGGCGAGCTTCCCCTCGGCGGCACCGCGGTCGGCACCGGCATCAACACCCCGCCCGGGTTCGCCGAGAAGGTGATCGCCGAGCTCGTCGAGACGACCGGCCTGCCGCTGCGGGAGGCCCGCAACCACTTCGAGGCGCAGGGCGCCCGCGACGCGCTGGTCGAGCTGTCCGGTCAGCTCCGTACCATCGCGGTCGGCCTCTACAAGGCGGCCAACGACATCCGCTGGATGGGCTCGGGCCCGCGCGCCGGCCTCGGCGAGCTCTCGCTGCCCGACCTGCAGCCGGGGTCGAGCATCATGCCCGGCAAGGTCAATCCCGTCATTCCCGAGGCGGCCCGCCAGGTCGTGGCGCAGGTCGTCGGCAACGACGCGGCGGTGGCGTTCGCGGGTTCGCAGGGCGACTTCGAACTCAACGTCATGCTGCCGGTGATCGCGCGCAACCTGCTGGAGTCGATCCGGCTGCTCACCAACGTGAGCGTGCTGTTCGCCGACCGGCTGGTGGCCGGGATCACCGCCAACGCCGAACGCTGCCGCGAGTACGCCGAGTCCTCGCCCTCGGTGGTCACCCCGCTGAACCGCTACATCGGCTACGAGAACGCCGCGAAGGTCGCGAAGACCGCGCTCTCCGAGCGCAAGACCATCCGGCAGGTCGTGATCGAGCAGGGGTACGTCGAACGCGGCGACCTCACCGAGGAGCAACTCGACAAGGCGCTCGACGTCTTGTCGATGACGCACCCCTGACCCTGCCGATCTGGACCTGGCCCTGGATCGCCCATGCTCGACGAGGAACACCGGCCGGCGGCCGGAGTCGCCGCGCTGGTGCGGGAGTTCCACGAGGCGTTCGGGCTCGGTGCGGCGGACGCTCCGGTGCCCCGTCCTGACTCCTGGCGGCTGCGGATCGCCTTGCTGCGTGAGGAGTTCGAGGAGTACGTCGAGGCTGCCGAGGCCGGTGACCTGGTGGCTGTGGCCGACGCGCTGGCCGACATGACGTACGTCATCTACGGAACGGCGTGCGAGTACGGCATCCCGCTGGATGCCGTACTCGCCGAGGTTCATCGGTCCAACATGAGCAAGCTCGGCCCGGACGGTCGGCCGATCCTGCGCGCGGACGGCAAGGTGGTCAAGGGGCCGGAATTCTCCGCGCCGGCGATCGCCCCGATCCTGCGTGGCGCCGGCCACGCAGATTCTTCCGCGGAAGAATCCCGGGCCAGGCCGGTGTCGCCGAGCCGGCTGATCGGGTGGCCGAGGATGCCCACGAGGCGGGTACGGGTGATCGTTCGCGACTAGGATCGCGACGGTGAACGTTTCCTCCGCCACGACTCCCGAGCCCGGCGACCTGCCCGCGCAGCGCCCCGGGACCGCCGGGATGCGCCCGTCCGGCCCGCCTCCGTACTGGCGGCCGGGCGCGCACATCTGGTGGCACTACCGCCGCCGCACCTGGCTGCCGGGGAGTCCGGAGACCGTCCGGCCGATGACCGTCGTACGCGACGACGCCGACGGCCTGGTGGCCTGGCTCGCACCGGGCACGCCGGTCCTGCGGCCGGTGCTCACCGATGGGCGGGACCTGCGTGCCGTGCACGTCGACGACTGGTACCGCGTCCGCGACGACCGCGCGCTCAAGCAGGACGCCTGGCGCGGACCCGGCATCCTCAAGGTCGCGCCGACCGGAGTTCCCTGGTCGGTCTGGCTGTTCTGGTTGCCCGACGGAACGTTCCGCAACTGGTACGTCAATCTCGAGGACGTCCACGTCCGCGACGAGCACCGGGTCGTCACCCAGGACCACGTCCTCGACGTCGTGGTCCAGCCCGACCGAAGCGTGCGCTGGAAGGACGAGGACGAACTCGCCGCCGCCGTGCGCTGGGGCCGCTACGACGCCGCCGACGCCGCGGAGTTCGAGAAGGACGCCCACGCCGTCGAGGAGGTGGTGGCCCGGTGGGGTTCGCCGTTCTGCGACGGCTGGGAGGACTGGCGCCCGGACCTGAGCTGGCCCGTCCCCACCCTGCCGCCCGACGTCCAGGCCGACTTCTGACCGACCCACGGGCGCGCGACGCCGAGCTCGCCGGACCGCCGAGAGCACACGGCGTCCACAGGCCTACGCTCCTCGGCGACCTGATCGCCCTCCGAGTACGCCGACCGCGGTAGTCGCGAGACCTTCCGCGGAAGGACGCGGGCGACCGGCCCACTCGGCCACGCTTGACCGGGACGAGCCGCGGAGCAGCCGCGGCGGCAACGAGCCGCGGAGCAGCCGCGGCCGCCCAGGGCAGGAAGGGCTCAGGTCATGGCGACACACGACGCATCGGCGGGCACCAGGACGACCAGCACCGGCGGGCCGGGGGCCGGCGGGACGGCCTCGGCTCCCGGGAAGGCCTGGACGTTCACGGCGTTCCGCACGCTGGTCGCCCTGCAGGCGGTCTCGATCTTCGTCCAGGCGATCACCGCCGGGATGGTCGTCGCGGGCCGGTCGGGCGCGAAGGACCTGCACGGCGGCACGGCCACCCTGGCGTTCGCGTTCTCCCTGCTCACCGTGGTCGCCGCCATCCTGGTCTGGAAGCCGGGTGGCGGTTCGGCCCGGGTCATCGTGCCCAGCGCGATCATGCTGGTCCTCATCGTCGTCCAGGCCGTCCTCGGCGGTGAACACCAGAAGCTGCTGCACGTCCCGCTCGGGGTGGCGTTGTTCGGCGGGGTCATCGTGATGGTCATGCGGGCGTGGTCGCGACCGGGCGGCGGCGCGCTCGCCGCCTCAGCCTCCACGTCCGGATCGTGAGCCTGTCCCGCCGGCAGGCGCTGCGGCTGTTCGGCGCGGGCGCCCTCGGCGCACTGGCGGCGTCGTCAACCTCGGCTTGCTCCCTGCTGGGCACCCGTAGCCCCGAGCCCCGGCTGCTGCCCAGCACGGCCGAGTTGCCGCCGCCGTTCCGTGTGCCGCTGCCGATCCCGCCGGTGGCCCGGCCGCTCCGCACCACCGCCACCACCGACCACTACGACCTGTCGCCGCGAGTCGCCGAGCAGGAGATCCTGCCCGGCACCCGCACGCGGATCTGGGGATACGCCGGGCGGTTTCCCGGGCCCACCGTGAACGCGCGCAGTGGCCGCCGGGTGGTCGTGCACCAGACCAACGAGCTTCCGGTGCCGGTGGCGACCCACCTGCACGGTGGGCGTACGCCACCGGCGAACGACGGCTACCCGACCGACCTGCTACTCCCCCGGCACGGCGATTTCCCGGCCGGCAAGGGCGGCATGGCCGACCCGCACGCGCGGGTCACGCGCGGCAGCAGGACGTACGACTTCCCGCTCGACCAGCCGGCCGCGCCGCTGTGGTACCACGACCACCGGATGGACTTCACCGCGCCGCAACTGTGGCGCGGCCTGGCCGGGATGTGGTTCGTGCGCGACGACGAGGAGGACGCGCTGCCCCTGCCGCGGGGCGAACGCGAACTCCCGTTGATGATCTGCGACCGGTCCTTCGACGCCAAGGGCAACCTGCTCTACCCCGCACTCGACCCGCACCTGCGCGACCGGCCCGGGGTGCGGGACGCGTACATGGGCGGTGTGCTCGGTGACGTCATCCTGGTCAACGGCGCGCCCTGGCCGCACCTCGACGTGAGCGCCACGCGCTACCGGCTGCGGATCCTGAACGCCTCCAACGCCCGGCGTTTCGAGCTGACGCTGCGGCCCACACCCGCCGGGGAGCCGGGGTTCGTCCAGATCGGCAGCGACGGCGGCCTGCTGGCTCGCCCGGTACCCCGTGCCACGCTCACCCTCGCCCCCGCCGAGCGCGTCGACGTCGTGGTCGACTTCGGCAGGTTTCCGGTGGGTACGACGGTGGTACTCGCCAACGCCGCCGGCGAGGGCGGCGCCGGTCGGGTGATGAGGTTTCGGGTCGTACGCCGAGAACGCGACACCACCCACGTGCCGGCCCGGCTGGCGAACGTCGAGCGGCTCGACCCGGCGAAGGCGAGCGTCACCCGCGAGTTCGCGTTCGAGTCCGGGGACGTGCACGGGCACGACGGCTGGACCGTCAACGGCGAGGCGTTCGACCCGGCCAAGTTCCTCGCGCGTCCCAGGCTCGGCGCCACCGAGGTGTGGCGGCTGACCAGTGACGTGGCCCATCCGGTGCACCTGCACCTGGTGCAGTTCCAGGTGCTCACCCTCGACGGCGAACCACCGAAGGCCGACCTCGGCCGCAAGGACACCCTCGACCTGCGCCCCGCCCAGACGGCGGAGATCATCGCCCGGTTCGACGGCTACCGCGGAAGGTACGTGATGCACTGCCACAACCTCGAACACGAGGACATGGCGATGATGGCCAACTTCGAGGTCGTCTGACCTCGAAGCCGGCCATCATCCAACTCGCCCCTGCCAGGAGTGCCACGCAGGAAGCCTCAGGCGGGCGTGGGCTCGCCGCTCGTCGCGTTCGACTGCCGCGTCAACCCGAGGTTGGCGCCGTCCTTGGGGTCGAACAGGTGGATCTTCGACACGTCCACCCAGAACCTGCCCTGCTGGCCCTCGCGGATCCGGCTGGCTGGGTCGAGGGAGATGATGAGCTGCGGGCGCATCGCCTCCATGTCGAGCTCCTGCGCGAGGGTGTCGATCTCGGCGCGGATCTCCTGCTCGGACTCGTACGGCACGTAGGCGTACTGCTCGTTGCCGAGCCACTCGATCACGTCGACCGTCGCCTCGAACGTCTCACCGCGCGGGTGCTTGGCCGAGTCGACGTACTCCGCGTCCTCGAACGATCCCGGCCGGATGCCCGCGACCAGCAGGCGGCCGTCCAGGGCCGCCGCGTCGTAGTGGTCGGGCAGCGGCACGGTGGCGAACGGGAGCTCGATCCGGCCGTCCTTCACTGCCGCCGGCAGGAAATTCATCGGCGGCGCACCGATGAAGCCCGCCACGAACAGGTTGACCGGCTGCTCGTACAGCTCGCGCGGGGACGCACACTGCTGCAGGACGCCCTTGCGCAGAACGGCAACCCGGTCCCCGAGGGTCATCGCCTCGGTCTGGTCGTGGGTGACGTAGACGGTCGTGGTGTCAAGCTGACGTTGCAGTCGGGAGATCTCGGTCCGCATCTGCCCACGCAGCTTGGCGTCGAGGTTGGACAGCGGCTCGTCGAACAGGAACGCCTCCGCGTCCCGGACGATCGCCCGCCCCATCGCCACCCGCTGGCGCTGGCCACCGGACAGCTGGCTCGGCTTGCGCTGCAGGTGCTCGCGCAGCTCGAGCAGGTCCGCGGCGCGCTCGACCTTCTCCCGCACCTCCTCCTCGGACCGCTTGGCGAGACGCAACGGGAACGCGATGTTCTCGTAGACGGTGAGGTGGGGGTAGAGCGCGTAGTTCTGGAAGACCATCGCGAGGTTGCGGTCGCGCGGCGCCTTGTCGTTGACGCGCTCACCACCGATCAGCAGGTCGCCGGAGGTGATGTCCTCCAGCCCCACGATCATCCGGAGCAAGGTGGACTTGCCGCACCCGGACGGTCCGACGAGGATCATGAACTCGCCGTCGGCGATTTCCAGGCTCACGTCGTTGACGGCCGGATACCCATCGCCGTACTCCTTGACGATGTTCTTCAACTCGATGGTTGCCACTGCGCATCAACCCTTCACCGCGCCGGACGTCAGCCCGGCCACGATCTTGCGCTGGAAGAAGAGAACGAGCACGATCACCGGGATCGTGACGACGACCGCGGCCGCCGCGATCGCGGCCGTGGGTTGTTCGAAGAACGACTCACCCGTGAAGAACGCCAACGCCGCCGGCACCGGCCGGGCCGCGTCGGAGGCGGTCAGCGAGATGCCGAACACGAAGTCGTTCCAGGCGAAGAAGAACGTCAGGATGGCGGCGGTGAACACACCGGGAGCCGCCAGCGGGACGATCACCTTGCGGAACGCCTGCCACTGCGTGGCCCCGTCGACCTGGGCGGCCTGCTCCATCTCCCAGGGGATCTCCCGGAAGAACGCCGACAGCGTCCAGATCGCCAGCGGCAGGGTGAACGACATGTAGGGAATGATCAGCCCCAGCCAGGTGTCGTACAGGCCGAGCGTCCGCCACATGTCGAACAGCGGCGGCACCAGCGAGATGGTCGGGAACATCGCGATCGCCAGCGCCATCGAGAGCACGACCTTCTTGCCGCGGAACTCCAGCCGGGCGATCGCGTAGGCCGCCAGCGTGGCCAGCACCACCGACGCGACGGTGGAGATCAGCGAGATACCGACGGAGTTGCGCAGGGCGCTGAGGAACAGCCCCGAGTCGAACACCGTGCGGTAGTTGTCGAAGGTGGCCTCGGTCGGGAAGAAGCCCGGCGTGTTGGCGTCCTTCTTCAGTGACAGGGACAGGATCCACGCCACCGGGAACAACGTGTAGACGACGATCAGCAGCCCGGCGACCGCCCACCAGACCTTGCGGCCGTTCATCACCGATCACCTCGCACCTGGGACAGGTCCGTCCGGAACAGCTTGATGAAGACGAAGGCGATGATCAGCACGGTGAGGAACAACAGCACCGACACCGCCGAGCCGAGGCCCACCGCCGTTCGGGTGATCATCTGCCGGTACGCCAGGAAGGACACGGTCTCGGTGCCCTGCGCGCCGTTGGTCATCACGAACACGCTATCGAAGATGCGGTAGGCATCCAGCGTGCGGAACAGCAGCGCGACCATGATCGCCGCCCGCATGTTGGGGATGGTGACCTTCCACAGCCGCTGCCACCAGGTGGCGCCGTCGACCTTCGCGGCCTCCTGCAGGTCTTCGGGGACCTGCGCCAGCCCGGCCAGCAACAGCAGGGACATGAACGGCGTCGTCTTCCAGATCTCCGACATCGAGATCGCCGCGACCGAGGAGCCGAACTGCGCGAAGAAGTCGTAGTTCTGCAGGTGCAACCAGGAGTTGACGAACCCCGAGTCGGGGGCGAACGCGAACTTCCAGGCGAACGCCGAGACCACCGTGATGATGCCGTAGGGCACCAGGATGGCGGTGCGGACGATGCCCCGCCCGAAGAGGATGCGGTGCATCACCATCGCGAACGCGAAGCCGATGATCAGCTCCACCACGACGGTGATGATCGTGATCAGCACGGTGACGCCGACGTCGCGCCACCACAGCCCGTCGCTCAGCACCATCGTGTAGTTGGCCAGGCCGACGAACCGCCGGGACTCGGGGTCGGTGATCCGGTAGCTCTGCATGGAAAGCCACACGGCCTGCAGCATCGGATACGCGGTGACCGCCAGCATCACCACGAAGGCCGGCGCACACAGGTACCACCCCAGGCGCTGCTCGTGGCGGGCCCGGTCGGTCAGCCTGCGGCGGGCGGTCGAGGGAGCCGGTTTCTCAAGTGTGGTTGTCGTCATGGTTCCTCCCTTCCGCCTCAGATCAGCTCTTTGTCATGGAGGACCGCGACGATCAGCCGCGCGGTGACCCCGGGCGTCTTGCTCGGGTTGACCGCCGACGCCGGGTGCCAGGAGCGCTGGACGGCCGCGGTGATGTCGGGGTAGTACGGCGTGATCGGCCGGGGCGCGCCCTGGTCGACCGACTTGCGCAGCAGGTCGGCCATCGGGAACGCCTTGCGGATCTCCGGATCGGCGTAGACCGACTCCACGGTGGGCAGCAGGCCCTCGCCGAGCATGTACTCCTTCTGGCTGGCCGGAGAGGTGATGCACCGCACCGCCTCGACCGACTCCTTGGTGTGCTTGCTGAACGCGCCGACGGCGAGGTTGATCCCGCCCAGCGGCGGCGCGCTCGGCTTGCCCTTGACGACGCCGGGCCAGCGGGCCCAGCCGAAGTCGTCCACCTTTGCCTGCTGTTCCTTGATCTGCTTGTCGAGCGCGGCCCGATTGCCCGCCGGGGCGCTCTTGCGCTGCGCCTTCAGGTCGTTCAGGGTGCCGGTCTCGGCGGTGTAGACGAACGGCCAGTTGGTCATGAAGCCGCCGTTGTCGGCGTTGAACCCGGCCTGGCTGGTGCCCTCGTCGGAGTTGCTGATGTCGGAGGAGGCGGCCTTCGAACGACCGAGGGTGCGCAGCACGTCCGCGGCGGCGCGGCCCGCGGCGGAGTCGATGGCGGGCGTGACGTCCTTGCCCGCTTCGGGGTTCTTCAGGATCTTCCCGCCCGCCGAGGCCACCAGCGAGTTGATCAGCACGGTGTAGCCCTCGTAGCGGGACGCCTGCACCTGCACGGTCGTGCCGGACTTCTCCGCCGCGGAGATGACCTGCTTCCACGTCACGTCGGAGTTGGGGCCGATGTCGAGGCCGGCCTTCTTCGCGACGGACCGGTGGTACCACAGCACCTGGGTGTTGGTGTTGAACGGGACGGCGTAGAGCCCGTCCTTCCACTTCGCCGCCTCCAGCGGCCCGGCGAGCATGCCCTTGGTGAGCCCGGTCGCCTCGCTGCCCTGGAACTTGTGCAGGAAGCCCGCGTTGGCGAACTCCGCGAGATAGGGAAGATCGAGGCTCATCAGGTCGATGCCCGTGTCACCGGCGGCGAGCCGGCGGACGAGTTGCTCGCGCTGGGCGGTGGAGTCGCGGGGCAGCAGGGCGGTGGCGATGCGGTACTTGCCGCCGGCCTGCTTCGTGCACTTGGCCGCCAGCTTCGCCTGGCCGCCGTTGTCGGGGTTGATGTACCACGTCACGACCGGCGGACCGGAGTCGCTCCCGCACCCGGCCAAGGCCGCTGCGGCCGTCAGGGTGAGTGCGGCGAACAGCCCCGCTCGTCGGCGTCCGGCATTCTTCGACTGCGATCTCCGGCCCTTTCGGCCGGCTGCGTCACGCACTGCGCCTCCAGGTCGACTCGTCTGCACGTTCCTTCGGTCAGGTCACGATCAGACAGGATGAACGAATGGGTCGAGGAGGACTTTTGCCCCGTTCCTTCATCCTGTCGCACTTGACCGATTCCGCAACACGCCACACCACGAGATCGCAGGCCGCTGGGCCGCATCCCGCGACCGTGGGCTGTGGAAACCCGGGGAGAGTATCAGGCAAGGTGTGCTTGCGTCGTTGGCGACGGCAGCCCGGAAACCGTTCCCTGACAGGCGAATGCCGGGCACTCCGGACGAAACGCGAGCTGTGATTCAGGTCTCGCGGAGGCGCTCGGGCTCAGTGGCTCGAGCCTGGTGGATTAGTCTGATGGCTCGGCTCCGAAATCAAGCCGACCGGCTCAGTACCAGTTGTGGGCCTGCCACCACGACCAGGCGCCGCAGGGTGTGCCGTAGCGCGACTCGATGTAGGCGAGGCCCCACTTGATCTGCGTGGTGGGGTTGTCGCGCCAGTCCGAGCCGTACGCGGCCATCTTGCTGCCGGGCAGTGCCTGCGGAATGCCGTAGGCGCCGGAGCTGGCGTTGACCGCGTGGTGGTTCCAGCTGCTCTCCCGCGTCCACATGGTCACCAGGCATTGGTACTGCGCGTCGCTCCAGCCCCGGGCAGCCACCAGGCGGGCGGCGATCTCCTTCGGCGACCCGCTCTCCATCCGCGCCCGCTCCTTGGCGGCCCGCTCGCGGGCGAGGGCCTCGCGTTCGGCGGCGCGGGAGGCCCGCTCGGCGGCGCGAAGCCGCTCGACGGCGGTGCGGTCGATGACGTCCTCACCCGTGGCGGGAACGACCTTCTCCGGCTTCTCCGACACCGTGGGCTTCGGTTTCGGGGTGACGGTGCGCGTGGTGTGCCGCGGCTTGGCGGACTTCGGCTTGAGCTCGGCGGCCCGCTTCGCCGTCAGCGCGCCGCGGCCACCGAGGTCGGAGACGGCGAGGTTGTTGATCGCGCCGGTCCGGTGGCTCCCGGCCACCAGGACGCCCGCACCCACCGCCCCGGTCACCCCGAGGCTGGCCGCGGTGACCGCGGCGAAGGCGGGGCTGATCCGGAACCCGCGGCGGGCCGGCGGCTCGGGATCCGCCGCCGGTGGCGCTGCGGGGAGCGCGATCGCCTCCGGCTCCCGGTTCACGACCGCCTCGCGTACGTCGACGGCCTCGCGATCCCCGATCGCCGCGGGCAGGTCGACCAGCTCGCGCTCCGGCCCGGTCCGCTCACGGATCGCGACCGCGACCGGCGAGGCCTGCGCGACCTTCGGAGTGGCGTCGGCCCGTCGTGAACCCCCGGGGTGAGGGGCCGTCAGCCGGGTCGTGAATCCTGCGCCGCGTCCGCGCGCCCGATGCTTCGCGGGTGCCCGGTGCTTACCGGCGTTGCTCGCCACACACGCCTCCAGAGATCTCTCGCGGCCGGGCCGGAGCCACACCGCGTCGGACTACAGTGCGTACGTACGGTCCCCTACCGTACGCAACGAAGTGGAGGCTTTGGGCCACCTCGCGGTGGTGTCGGGGTCGTCACCTCAGGCGGCCACCCCGGCCGTCCTCACAACGAGATGTCCTCGAGCATCTCGGTCACGAGGGCGGCGATCGGAGAACGCTCCGAACGGGTCAGCGTCACGTGCGCGAACAACGGATGCCCCTTGAGCTTCTCGATCACTGCCACTACTCCGTCATGGCGCCCGACTCGCAGGTTGTCCCGCTGACCAACGTCGTGAGTCAGGACAACTCGGGAACCGGAACCAATCCGGGACAATACCGTGAGAAGTACGTTGCGTTCCAGGGACTGTGCCTCGTCGACCACGACGAAGGCGTCGTGCAGGGACCGGCCGCGGATGTGGGTGAGCGGAAGCACCTCGAGCATCCCCCGGTCGATGACCTCCTCCACGACGTTCGCGTTGGTCACGGCGCCCAGCGTGTCGAACACCGCCTGTGACCAAGGCGCCATTTTCTCCGCCTCGCTGCCCGGCAGATAGCCGAGATCCTGCCCGCCGACGGCGTACAGCGGCCGGAAGACCACCACCTTGCGGTGCTGGCGGCGCTCCATCACCGCCTCCAGACCGGCACACAGGGCCAGCGCGGACTTTCCGGTTCCGGCCCGCCCGCCGAGGCTCACGATGCCGATGTCGGGGTCCAGCAGCAGGTCGAGGGCGACGCGCTGCTCGGCCGAGCGTCCGCGCAGGCCGAACGCCTCACGGTCGCCGCGGACCAGGCGTACGCGCTTGTCGGGGGTGACCCGGCCCAGGCCGCTGCCGCGCTCGGACAACAGCACCAGGCCGGTGTGGGTGGGCAGCTCACGGGCGGCCTCGAGGTCGACCGTCCCCTCGGCGTACAGCGTGTCCAGGTCGGCGCCGGCAAGGTCGACCTCCACCATGCCGGTCCACCCGGTCTCCACCGGTAGCTCCGCGCGGTACTCCTCGGCGACCAGGCCGACGGCCGACGCCTTCACCCGCAGCGGCAGGTCCTTGGAGACGAGGACGACCTCGCGGCCCTCCGCGGCCAGGTTGAGTGCCACCGCCAGGATGCGGGTGTCGTTGTCGCCCAGCCGGAAACCGACCGGAAGAACCTCCGGATCGGCATGGTTGAGCTCGACCCGCAGAGTGCCTCCGGACGTACCGATCGGCACCGGCTCGTCCAGCCGGCCGTGTCGTACCCGAAGCTCGTCGAGCAGGCGCAGGGCGGTGCGGGCGAAGTAGCCGAGCTCGGGGTGGTGGCGCTTGCCCTCGAGTTCGGTGACCACCACCACCGGCAGCACGATCTCGTGCTCCTCGAAGCGCCGCAGCGCGTTCGGGTCGGCGAGCAGGACGCTGGTGTCGATGACGTACGTGCGGTTGGCGTTCGGATCCGGGAGCGGATCCTCGCTCGACACCGGGCCGGTCCGGGCCGTCAGGTCGTGCTCGTCCGGGTGGCCAGCGTTGGACCGACCGGCGTTCGGGTGACCAGCGGAGGTGTCCACAGCCTCGGTCGAGGTCGCCATCGTCGACATCGTCGACATCGACCGCTCGGACGACGCAGATGCAGCCACGTTCGGCCCCCTTCGGACCCGCGGCGCGCACCCGGCGCCCGGTCCTGAGTGCGAGCGACTGGCCGGTACCGGCCGCAGGGCCGGGTGCCGGCCCGCCTCGCGCCGGGGCTGTGCGACCCCGGGGCGCGATCGTCGTGCGTGGCCCGCCCCGCCTGTCGGCGGGAGGAGGACTGCTGCACACGCATCGATGGGCCTCCCGGACGGCCGGGGATGATCCGGCCCGTCAGCTTCGACGGTACGTGCCGAGCGGGCGGCCGAACAGGGGGACACGCAAGCCGGTGGATGAAGCCCGTGTTGCGCCCGCCTTGCCGGCGAGCGAATTCGTCAAAGGCCGTAGCGGCGGTTTCGGGCGGCGTACGCCCGGATCGCCCGGAGAAAATCGACCTTCCGGAAATCCGGCCAGAGCGCTTCGCAGAAGAAGAACTCGCTGTAGGCGCTCTGCCACAACAGGAAGTCCGACATCCGCAACTCCCCCGACGTGCGGATCACCAGGTCGGGGTCGGGCTGGCCCTTGGTGTAGAGGTGGGCGGCGATGTGTTCGACGTCGAGCACCTCCGCGAGGTCCTCGATGGTGGTGCCCTTGCCGGCGTGCTCGTGCAGCAGCGCCCGCACCGCTTCGGTGACCTCGCGGCGGCCGCCGTACCCCACCGCGACGTTGACCAGCAGGCCGTCCACCGCGGCGGTGGTCTCCTCGGCGTCCTTGAGCACCTGGGCGATCCGTTCGGGCAGCAGGTCGCGCGCGCCGACCGGGTGGATCCGCCAGCGGCCGGTCGCGGCGAGCTCGCCGACGAGCCCCCCGATGACCTCCAGCAGCGGGTCGACGTCCTCCGCCGGGCGGCGGAGATTGTCGGCGGAGAGCATGTAGATCGTGACGACGCGAACGCCCACCTCCTCGCACCAGCCGAGGAAGTGCGGCACCTTGGCGGCGCCGGCGTCGTAGCCGAAGCGCACGTCGTCGGCACCCGCCGCGCGCGCCCACCGGCGGTTGCCGTCGATCATCACCGCGACGTGCCGAGGCACCCGCTCGGACGGGATCGATGCCGTCAGGCGGCGCTGGTAGATGCGGTACAGCAGGCCGGGCAGGGCCATCGTCACCTCCGAAACGCTGGACCGAGGCTACCGCCGCCACCTTCGGCTCCGCTCGGTGACCGGCCGGTACGGCGCCGGGATGTCCCGCCGTCTCGGTGGCACAGTCCCTAAACTTCCCGCATGCGGATCCTCAAGTACACCCACTCCCTGGTCCGGCTGGAGAAGAGCGACCGGGCGCTCGTGATCGACCCCGGTTCGTTCAGCGAGGAGGAGCCGCTGGACGGGGCCGAGGCCGTCCTGATCACCCACGAGCACACCGACCACCTCGACGTGGACAAGCTGTCCCGGCACCCCGACCTGCAGATCTGGACCAACGCCGCGGTCGCCTCCCTGCTGACCGACGTCGACCCCGACCGGCTGCACGTGGTCGCCGCCGGGGACAGCTTCATCGCGGCCGGCTTCGAGGTGGGCGTGCACGGCGAGCTGCACGAGGTGATCCACCCCGACCTGCCGCCGGTGCCCAACATCGGCTTCTTCGTCGACGACTCCTTCTTCCACCCCGGCGACGCGTTCACGGTGCCCGACCGGCCCGTCGACACCCTGATGGTGCCCACGTCCGCTCCGTGGCTGAAGTCCTCGGAGTCGATCGACTACATCCGCGCGGTGCGGCCGCGGCTCGCGCTGTCGGTGCACGACGGCCTGCTGAACGACATCGGGCTGGGCCTGGTGGACAACCTCGTGGGCGGCATGGCCGAGCAGGCCGGGTCGGAGTTCCGCCGGCTCGCGTCCGGCGGGTCGATCGACATCTGACCGGGTCGGTGCCGGGGCCGGCATCCGGCCTGCCCGCAGGCCTGGGGGCCGCGGCGGAAGCCCGACCTGGGATCGTGGAGCCCATGCCGCGTTATGCCCTGCTCGTGCTGCCCGCCACCAACCGGGTGTACGCCGAGGCCTCGATCGACCTCACCCGCGCCGAGCTCGGCGTCTTCTCCGCGGCCGTGCTGGACGGGCGGCTCACCGACGTCGCCGAGGAGCGGCTGGGTGGGGTCCCGTACGTCACGTTCGGGGTCGCCGAGCCGCTGGGCGCCCGTGACGTGGCGTATCTCTCGCAGCTCTCCTCGGAGTACGCGCTGTTCGAGCTACGCGAGCAACGCGAGCTAAGCGGCGAGGGCAGCGGCGCACCGGTGCTGAGCCCCGTGACGCTGACGCCGCTGGACCAGTTCGACGACGACCTGCTGACGATCCAGAAGTACGTCGGGAAGACCAACGAGTTCTTCACCAAGCTCCTGCTCAACGTCACCGTGCTGGCCTCGGCCTCCGCCGGTGACATGCTGGACCGGCGGCTGCGGATCCTGGACCCGCTGTGCGGGCGTGGCACCACGCTCAACCAGGTGCTGATGTACGGCTGGGACGCCGCGGGCATCGAAATCGACGGCAAGGACGTCGAGGCGTACTCCGGATTCCTGCGCACGTACCTGAAGCGCAAGCGGCTCAAGCACCAGGCGGAGCTGACGCCGATCCGGCGCGACCGCAAGGTGCTGGGCCGGAGGTTCCACGTGACGCTGGCCGCGGACAAGGCGGCGTACAAGTCCGGCGACGCGCTCGACCTGACCGTGGTGAACGCCGACACCCGGCGGGCACGCGACTTCTTCCGCTCCGGTTCCTTCGACGCGATCGTCACCGACGCCCCGTACGGCGTCCAGCACGGAAGCCGGTCCGGCGGGCCGGGCGAGCTGTCCCGGTCGCCGCTGGACCTGCTGTCCGCCGCGTTGCCCGGCTGGGTGGACCTGCTCCGGCCGGGCGGCGCACTGGGGATGTCGTGGAACACCCATGTGGCCCGGCGTGAGGACGCCGCGGCTGCGCTGACCGCGGCCGGCCTGGAGGTGTGCGACGACACGGCGTACCTCGGCTTCCGGCACCGGGTCGACCAGGCCATCCTGCGGGACGTGCTGGTGGCCAGGAAGCCTCGCGGCTGACGCCGACCGGGGCCGGCGGCGGGCCGGGGCCCCCGCTCAGCTCTTCGGCTCCTCCCCGGGCTTGCCCTCGGGCCGGTCCTCGGGCCGGTCCTCGGCGGCGAGCGGGTCGTCCGCCGAGGTGGCGTCCGGCCCCTCCGCGCGCACGCGTTCGACGTGGGCCATCGCCGTACGCAGCTCACCGAGCCAGCTCTCCGCGTGCTTGCCCACCAGCTTCACGCACCAGGCCAGCGCCTCCGAACGGGTCCGGGCGACCCCGGACTCCACGAGGGTGTCGAGCACCCTCCGCTCGGACTGCCGCAGCCGGGTCATCACCGGCACCGACAGCGTGGTGAAGGTCTCCCGGGCCTCCCCGCACAGCGCACCCCAGGCGACCTTCTGGCCGGTGGCGTGCTCGAGCTCGCGGGCGATCCGGATCCGGTCCTCGCGCGTGCGCTCCCGGAACTCCTTGATCCTGCCCAGCTCGGCAGCCGCCCGCTCGGCCGGTGACACCTCGCCGTCGTGGCGGGGCGCGGTCAGCGTCCCGACGACGGTGATCTCCTCCCGGTCGGTGGTGAGCTCGACGAACTCGAACCACTCCTGTGGGATCCGCCCGGAGAGCCAGCCGCGGATGCGTTCCTCGCGTTCCTGCCGTGTCATGTAACGATGATTACACCATTACGGGGACCGAGCAAGGCCGCCGAAGGGGCAATCGGCGGGAAGTCAGGCGGACGTACCGCCGACCGACTGGCGCTCCTTGCGTTCGGCGATCTTCTGCCTGCCGAGCGTGACGACCCGCCCGAAGTTGACGTCCCAGCCCACACCGAACACCTTCGGCATGAACAGGCGCCGGTCCTCCGGAGCCCACCAGGCGGACCGCACCTTGTCCACGGTCGGCACGCGGTAGTCATACGGAACGCCGACGATCCGGCCCTGCCAGGTCCGCTCCGCCGACGGGCGGCGCAGCTCCCGGGTCACCGACGCGGCCACGAGGGCTCCGGTCGTCGCCCAGACCAGCGAGTCCAGTCGACCGCCGCGCTTCTTCTTCCGCTTCGCCATGCTTCCTCCACTCCTGATCGCCTGCTGGATCCAATGTCAGGTGGTCCCGCGTACGCCGAGCCGCCCGGCGAGTTCGGCAGGGTCGGTGAGGGGGCGTTCGCAGACGAACCCGCGGCAGACGTAGGCCGCCGCCCGGTCGTCGACGAGTCCCCGATGCGCCAGCAACGGGACCTGACCGTCGCCATTGTGGCCGTTTCGGGGAGTTGAGTCGCGCGGCGGCGCTTCCGGCGCGCCGACGACCACCACGAGGCCGGGCTCGGGCGAGCGCAGTGCCAGCCGGTGCAGCCGCTCACGGTCCGGGTCGTCCGGCGTACCGACCACCGCCACCTCGACCGGACCGGCGATCAGCGCCTCGGCGACCGCGAGCCCCCACCCGGCGGCCCTCGGCGCACGGTCGGCGAGCCGGCCCGCCACCGCGAGGGCGCTTTCCGCGGCCGACCGGTGGCGGTCGGACCCGGTGAGCGCGGCGTAGGTGAGCAGCGCGCCGGCTGCGGCCGAACGTCCGGACGGAACGGCGTTGTCGGTCGGGTCCTGCGGACGGCGGACGAGGCGTTCGGCGTCGTCGGCGGTGTCGAAGAACCCGCCGTCACCGGTGCCGAACCGGTCGAGTACGACGTCCAGCAGACCGCCGGCGCGGGTCAGCCAGACGGGGTCGCCGGTGACTGCGAGCAGGGCGAGGTACCCCTCCGCCACGTCGGCGTAGTCCTCCAGGACGCCGGGGCTGTCCCCCGCCACGCCGTCTCGCGACGTGCGGACGAGGCGTCCGGCCGCGTCGGTGTGCAGCCGTACGAGCAGGTCGGCCGCCTCGGTCGCCGCCCGGACGTAATCGGGCACCTCCAGCAGTGCGCCCGCCTCGGCCAGCGCCGCGATCGCGAGGCCGTTCCACGCCGCGACCACCTTGTCGTCGCGACCGGGGCGTACGCGCTCCTCCCGGGCCCGCGCCAGCCGCGCCCGCACGTCGGCGAACCACCGCGCGTCCTCGGGGTCGCGCGGCAACTGCAGGGTGGAGGCACCGTGCTCGAACGTGCCCTGCTCGGTCACCGCGAACGTCCGCGCGGCGGCGGCTCCGTCGTCCGGGCCGAGCACCTCGCGCAACTGGTCCGGCGTCCAGGCGTAGAACTTCCCCTCCACGCCCTCGCTGTCGGCGTCCAGGGCGGAGGCGAAGCCGCCTTCGGCGGTACGCAACTCGCGGAGCAGGAAGTCGGCGGTCTCGCGGACCACCCGCTCCGCCAGCGGAGCGCCGGTGAGCCGCCACCAGTGGACGTAGACCCGCAGCAGCAGCGCGTTGTCGTACAGCATCTTCTCGAAGTGCGGCACCACCCAGCCCGCGTCCACGCTGTAGCGGGCGAAGCCGCCGGCGAGCTGGTCGTACATCCCGCCGCGGGCCATCCGGTCGCAGGTCTGCTCGACCATGGCCAGGGCGGTGTCAGCGGTGTCTTCGCCGGCGTCTTCGCCGGCGTCTTCGCCGGTGGCGGGAGCCGGCTGCTCACCGCGGCGTACGGCGGCCCGGAGCAGGAACTCCAGCACCATCGACGGCGGGAACTTCGGCGCCCCACCGAAGCCGGCGTTCCGGAGGTCGAAGTCGTGCCGCAGCACCTCGACCGCCGCGTCCAGCCGGTCCGCGCCCGGCGCGCCGCCGGTCGGGAAGCCCGAGCCCGCGAGCTGGGCGACGATCGACTCCGCCGACTGCACGACCTCCTGGCGCCGCTCGCGCCAGGTTCGCTCCACCGCCTCCAGGACCTGCGCGAACGACGGCAGCCCGTGGTGCGGCGTCGGCGGGAAGTAGGTGCCGCAGTAGAACGGCTCGCCCGTGGGCGTGAGGAAGCAGGTCATCGGCCAGCCGCCCTGGCCGGTCATCGCCTGGGTGGCCTCCATGTAGACGGCGTCGACGTCGGGCCGCTCCTCGCGGTCGACCTTGATGTTGACGAAGTGTTCGTTCATGTACGCCGCGGTGACGTCGTCCTCGAACGACTCGTGCGCCATCACGTGACACCAGTGGCAGGCGGAGTAGCCGACGGACAGCAGGATCGGGACGTCGCGCTCGCGCGCCTGCGCGAACGCCTCCTCCCCCCAGGCGTGCCAGTCGACCGGATTGTCCGCGTGCTGGCGGAGGTACGGGCTGGTGGCGTTCGCGAGACGGTTCACGCCTCCCAACCTACGCACGAGCACGGACACTCGCCCCACCTGGCCGCGCTGGTCGCTTGGTGCCGGCTCGCTTCAGGGCAAGCACGACGTGCGCATCACCTTGTCGCCGACGAACGACTTCCGGCCACACCCGCGGCGGCGCGGGGCACCATCGAGCAAGTCGAAGTTGACGCCGATCCTTCTTGCAGGTAAGGGGTTTCCGGCGGGAACTGGTTGATCTTTTCGGGTAGAATCGAACGCATGAGCGACAGTGGTCAGTCCTTCGGCGGCGACGCGGGTGAAGGCCCGGGTCGCCGCCGGGTGCTGCCTGCGGGGTTGGCGGACATGCCGCCCGGGCCGCGGCTTGCGGTGCTGGTTGCCTCGGTCGACCGGGCTTTGTGTAACGGGTTCGAGCTGGAGGAGCTGGTCAGGGCGCGTCGGAAGCTGATCGGCTGGCTTGAGGCCGAGTGCCTGTCCGATGTGAACGAGCTGGCACACACCGCCCCCGGTATGCCTGAGGAGCCGGCGCAACGCAGTGTCGAGTTGGACTCGATGACCCAGGTCGTTCTGGAGGCTCTGCTGGGGTGGTCCGGCTATCACGCCGATTGGTATCTGACGCTGGCCACCACCCTTCCCCGCCTACCCCGGGTGCGGCAGGCGCTGGCCTCGGGACAGTTGGAGTTGCCCGAGGTCCGCATCATCGTGGACCGGATCACCGACGCCAAACCGCATCTGTGGGGCGCGATCGAGGACGCGATCTTCCCCAAGGTGCTGGAACTGCGCGGCGGTCTGCTGCGCGCGAAGGTGGAGGCCGAGGTGGTCAGGGCCGACCCCGAAGCCGCGGCCAAGCGGCACAAGGCCAAGCGATCGGATCGTGACGTGGCGATCTGGCCGGCCGTCGACGGAGTTGCCGACCTCGCCATCCGCGGACTGTCCGCGGACCAGGCCGCCGAGGCGTACGGCTACATCGACGCCATCGCCCGCGCGGTCAAGTCCTCCGGCGACTCCCGCAAGCTCAGCCAACTCCGCGCCGACGTCGCCTACTCCCTGCTCGCCGGCACCGCCGACATCACCGACTGCTCCGCACCCAGCCAGACCGACCAGACGCGCGGCGAAACCGAGCAGGACGAGACTGCGGCGGACCAGGCGGACCAGGCGGCTCAGAAAGAGTCTGAGCCGGAGCAGTCTGAGCCGGGCAACGCTGAGCAGGGCAACGCTGAGCAGGGCAACGCTGAGCAGGGCAACGCTGAGCAGGGCAACGCTGAGCAGGGCAACGCTGAGCAGGGAACGGCAGCGGAGGAACCGGCCGGGGATGCGCAGCACGAGCAGGATCACTGTGCCGTTCACCGGTTCCCCGACCACGACCTGCACGACAGCTGGTGTGAGTGCGGCGACTGCTCCCCGGTGTCGGTCGCCAGGTGCAAGGTGTGTGGTGCGGCCGCGAAGAACGGCGTCCCGGTCCACGACACCGGCGCCCGCAACACAGCCCGCCAGAACGTGGCGGGCCAGAACCCGTCTGCCGGGGATGCGACCGACGCCAACAATGACGACGCTCTCACTGCCGGTCGTCCCGCCGTGGGGCAGATCCCGCAGCGGAACCATCGAGCCGGCGAGCCGGCCGACTCCGACCCGCCGGGGCAACCCGAGCCGCCGGGGCGGCCTGATTCCCCGGCCGGCAACTCTGACCTGCCACCTCCACCGCCCTGGACTTCCACGCAGCCGAGCTGGGGTCCGATAAAGACGCGCGCCAAGATCCAGCTCAACATGCCGCTCACCACGCTGATGGGCTTGTCCACCCGGCCCGGAGAACTCGGCGGGTTCGGACCGGTCATCACCGAAGTCGCCAGCCGGATCGTGGCGAACCACCTCGAGAACCCCGAAGCCAGATTCACCGTCGGCATCACCCACCCGGTCACCGGACGCCTCCTGCATCTGCATCCGATACCGGCGAGGTTCCTGCGCGGGCTACAAGCCGAGCTGGTGCATGCCCGCGACCAGCGGTGCGTGTGGACCACCTGCCGACGCCCGGCCGCGACCTGCCATCTGGACCACAACACCGAATACCGGGACGGCGGGGAAACCGGCGTGGACAACATCGCACCGCTGTGCCCACGCCACCACAAGGCCAAAACCGAACGCGACTGGAAACTGAAGCAGACCGGGCCCGGCGAACACACCCTCACCGACCCCTTCGGCCGCCAGTACGCAAGCCGAGCACCCTCCCTCACCGACCCAGCACCTACCGAACGGGTGTACGCCACGGCAGGTACGTCGGCCGAGGACGACCTGCCACCGTTCTGAGGAAGGGCCCGCCGCAACCTCGCGTGGAGACGGGTAGCGTGCTTCCGGCTCAGCGATAATGGGCCCTGCGGACCTCGGCTGTGCAACCAACCAGGTTGCGAGAGCCCGACGACCAGAGAACCCTGTGAAAACCGTCGTGCTGTTGAGCACAAGGAGACCTGATGAGTTCTCTCGTCTAGGTCGCTGATATCAGCAACTTCGTACTCGAAGTGCGTAGAGGTTTCGAGCGCGAGGACCCTGGCGAGGATCTCTTCGATCATGACGAAATCATGCAGAATATGCCGCCACCCCGGACCGCCAAGCCGGCGAGGAGCTCCAGATCCATGCGGACGGAATCGTCGTTGCCACTGGAGAAATCGGTGCCGCGCGTGCACGGCAGGTCGACTGGGGCGCAGTTCTGTCGTCAATCAGTCAACGTGGCACCGATGTTTCATCGACATGGCCGGAGACAGAGAGGGGCTGGGAAAGGGTAACTTTGCCGACCTGGATCGCCGGGCCCAATCCCGTAACAGCTCTAGGAGATGAAGTACTGCTCCGGCATCGTCGGACCGGGACCGGGATACATCCACGCGTTGAACAACGACTTCGGCACGTTGTGGAAGTTGTTGCGTACGATCGCGTATCCCTTCGGCGGCAGCACCGTCCCGATCGCGTAGAACTGCTCCTTGGCGATCTTCAGGATCTGCCGGAAGATCTCGTCCCGCCCGTCGGCGTCCGGCGTGATCATCAACTTGCGGTACAGCTCCATCTGCTGCAGCGCGGCACTCGGTGGCTTCTGCTTCGGCGCCGTGTTGTTGAACCAGTTCGCCCAGGGGATCGCGTAGTTGGACTCGCCGCTGAAGGGGAAATACCACCGCGGGTCGAGAATGCCGTCGGCGAGACCGCCGTCACCGCCCCACACGTTGGCGTCCTGGGAGTTCGCCGTCTTGCGGTCGTACATCAGCGTACGGTCGATGCCGTTGACGCGGATGTTCACGCCGACCTCCTGCCAGTACTTCCTGATCAGCTCCATGCCGTCGGTCCACAGCGCCGACGGGACGGCGACGTCCACCTGGAAGGCGATCGGCTTTCCGTCCGGGCCGAGCCGGGCACCGTTGGCGCCGCGCTTGTAGCCGGCCCGGCCGAGCAGCTTGTTGGCCAGCGCGACGTCGTACTCCGTGTACTGGGTGGCGAGTTCCTCGTCGTGGTAGTCCGACTCGGGCCGCGGTGCCGCCTGCCACGGCTTGCCCTGCCGCTGGAACGCCGCGCTGATCATCTCCTTGCGGTCGATGGCGTGTGACAGCGCGATCCGGAAGTCGCGGTTCTGAAAGACCTCACGCAGCGCGGCGTTCTTGTGGGTGAGGTTGAGTGCGACGATCAGGTTGTTCATGGAGCTGCCGGTCTCGGGCACGAAGTGGAACTCACCCTTGTCCCGGCCGGCGGCGAGAACCGGCTTGTTCTGCGGAGTGTTGATCGTGCGCTCCTGCATGTCCAGCTCGCCGTTGACGGCCTTGAGGACCATCGTCTCCTCGTTGTTGATCACGTTGAAGATCACCCGGTCGATGTAGGGCAGCTGCGAGCCCTGGGTGTCGACCTTCCAGTAGTACGGATTGCGTTCGACCACCATCCGCGAGCCGGTGCCGAGCGCGTCCTTGACGACCCAGCCGGTGATCCTCGGCAGCCCGACGTGGTTCCAGGGATCGGCCATCGCACCGAACAGGTCCACCCAGTTGTCGAACTTCTGCTTCTTCGCGAGGGTGGCGACGTCGGAGTTGTACTTCTTGTGGAACTGCTCGAGGTAGTGGCGCGGCTTGTTGGTGAGGCCCTCGCCCGCGGGCTGGGCGATGTTCGCAAGGAAGAGGCCGTTGGGCGCGCTGAAGACGAACTTCACCGTGCCGTCGTCGATCTTCTCCAGCCTGCCCGGCTTGCCGTCGGTGACGAGCCACGTCGGGGGCTGCGGGTTGAGCTCCTTGTTCATGAAGACGTCGTCGTAGGCGAAGACGAGGTCGTCGGCGGTGAACGGCTTGCCGTCCGACCACTTCATGCCGGCCCGCAGCCGGAAGGTGTACTCCCTGCCGGTCGAGTCGGTCTCCACCGACTCGGCGATGTTGGGGATCGGCTTCGTCCAACCCGGATCCCAGTTCACCAACTGCTCGTAACCCACCGTGCGGTACGCCCAGGCCGTGTCGCCCGGGCCCAGCAGGGCGGTCCGCCAGTCGCCGCCGTACGTGCCGAGCTTCTCGACCGGCTTGATCACCCGCGGCTTCTTCGGCAGCCGCTGCCCGAGCGGCGGAAGCTTCCCGGCCTTCGCCTGGGCGGCCAGGCTCGGCGCCTGTTTGGTGCGCGGGCCGCCACCGGCGCCACCCTTGCCGGCCTTGCCGGTCGGGTTGGTGGACAGCAGGCTGCACCCGGACAGGGACAGCGCCGACAGCGCCGTGAGGGCGCCGCCTCCCCAGGCCAGCAGGTCACGCCGGCTCACGCGCCGGGACTGGTCGTCGTACTGGATACCCATGGCGACTCCCTGCTTCTGCGTGTGTGTCCGGCGCCTCGCCGGGACGGCCGCCGGGTCGACACTCCGGGAATGCGCTTACCAAGGGTTCACAAGATCGCACACGACGCTGCGGGCCGCCACGAACCGACTCCGAAGCGTCCTGCTCCGGTCACCCGACCGGTTGCGGGTGGGGCCGGGGGTCCGGGTGGGAGGTGCCCGGGCGAGCCGGAGGAGTGGTGTCGGTGGCGGCGGATAGCCTGCGGGGCGTGGAAGAAGACCGTGGCACCCGCGCGCCGCGGCCGGGCCGGCGTGGGCCCCGGGCGTACGACCTGTACACCGGCGACGTCGCCCGCGCCTACCCGCGCTGGCCTACCCCGACGACGATCATCAGCGACGGCGCCTACGGCGTGCGGGGGTTCCACGGCGACACGACCGGCCCCGAAGGACTCGTGGAGTGGTACCGCCCGCACGTGGAGTCCTGGTCGGCGGCCGCACACCCGTCCACCACGCTGTGGGTGTGGAACACCGAGGTGGGCTGGGCGACGATCCACCCGCTGCTGGTCGAGCACGGCTGGGAGTACGTCCAGACCATCACCTGGGACAAGGGCATCGCCCACGTCGCCGGCAACGTCAACGGCAAGACGATCCGCAGGTTCCCGGTGGTGTCGGAGGTCTGCGTGCTCTACCAACGCAGGTTCGCCATCGACACCCCCGACGGCCCGATGCCGGTACGCCGGTGGCTGCGGCACGAGTGGGTCCGCAGCGGGCTGCCGCTCTACCGCGCCAACGAGGCCTGCGGCGTACGCAACGCCGCCACGCGCAAGTACCTCACCCAGGACTGGCTGTGGTACTGGCCGCCGGGTGAGATGTTCGAGAAGCTCGCGACGTACGCCAACGAGCACGGCGCCCGCACCGGCTGGCCCTACTTCAGCCTGGACGGCGAGACGATGGTCACCGCGAAGGAGTGGGACGGCCTGCGATACCGCTGGAACCACCAGCACGGCCTCACCAACGTCTGGCACCGCGGGCCGCTGCACGACGACGAACGCCTCAAGGGAACGCTGCGCCGGGCCGCGCCCCGCGTCTACAAACCGACCGCGGGCAGTTCCGCCCACCTCAACCAGAAGCCGTTGGAGTTCATGGAGCGACTGGTCCGCGCGGTGACCGAGCCGGGTGACGTGGTGTGGGAGCCGTTCGGCGGGCTGGCGTCCGGCTCGGTCGCGGCCGTCGCGCTGGGCCGGCGCGCCTACGTGGCCGAACGCGACAAGGGCTTCGCGAAGCTTGCCCGGGAGCGGCTCCGGGTCGCCGACGCCACCGCCGACCCGTCCGCGGAGGAGGCAGCCGTACCCGCCGAACACCACCGCCGGCCAACCACGCCGGCCACTCAGGAGGCACCGTGACCGCCGGATCGCACGGCCTCGGCCCGCACGGCATCGAGGAGCGGACGGGCGGCCCCGGAGACGCGGGCGACCCCGACGCGGAAGCCGCCGCCGCGGAGGCGGACGGGCTGTTCGCCGCCGAGCCGGAGATCCTCGGGCCGGGCGCACCGGCAGAGCCCGACCTCGACCCGAGCGACCCGCTGACCCGCCTGCAGACACGGCTGCGCACCCTGTTGCTCGGCCTGCCGGCGTACTTCGAGTTCAGCAACCACGTCGCCGGCGTCAACGCCACCGACCTGCACAGCCTCAACACCCTGCTGGGCACCTCGATCGAGGGCCAGGTGGTGAAGGCGCTCAACCAGCAGCGCCCGCTGTGGGATCCGGACAACGAATGGCTGGGGTACACCTTCGAACGCCAGTCCCAACGGTTTCCCGACGTACGCCTGGTCCGCAAGAGTTCGACGGGCGGGCCGGCCATCGCGCTCGGGATCGAGCTGAAGGGCTGGTTCCTGCTGGCCAAGGAGGGCGAGCCGAGCTTCCGGTTCACCACCACGGCGGGCGCCTGCGCAGACCACGACCTGCTGGTGGTCGTGCCGTGGTACCTCGACAACGTCCTGTCCGGCTCCCCCGTGGCCGCGCAGCCCTATGTCGCGTCCGCGCGCTGGGCCGCCGACTACCGCACCTACTACTGGCAGCACGCCCGCGACGCCGCCCGCGGCACCGACCGCGGCATCCGCCACCCCGCCGACGCGCGGCCCTATCCCACCCGGGACGCCCAGATCGCCGACGTGCCCGTCTACGACGGCGGGAAGAACTTCGGCCGGGTCGCCCGGGTCCGCGGGATGATGGACGAGTTCATCGACGCCTCGAACGAACTCGAGGTGCTCGGCATCCGGATCCAGGACTGGCACCGTTTCCTGCGCATCCACAGCGACCAGGCCGACCCCGACCTGGTGTCGGAGCAGGTCGAACGCAACCTGCGCCGGGCGCTACGCGACCGGTCCGCGGCGGCGGCGGCGGAGGCGGTGCGAGCCGTCCGCACCCTCGGCGAGGTGTTCGGCTCCGGCTGATCCTCGGCTGCGCGGTTCAGGTGCCGCCCAGGCGCAGCACCAGGGCCGGAGCCGGGCGTGTCACCGGCCCGCAGCCGCACGGTCATCTCCACGAGCGGCGCGTAGCTGCCCTCGGTCACAGCCGGCCGCCCGCGGTCACAACCAGTCCGATGCGTCCGGCCCCGGGACGGAGAGTGGGACGGCTCACACGGGGAACGGGTTGATCACATACCTGGCTGGGGTATGGTTGAGCACGCCCGACGAGATACCCCCTTGGGGTAGCAGGGAGACCGCCATGGCCAGCACACCCTCCCGCCGGTCCAAAGCCGGCACACCGAGCGACGCGGACGTACGCGGCGTTCGGGACGCAGCGGACCCGGCCGCCGACGTTACCGACGCCGCCGGCACCGATGCCGTCCAGTCCCCCAGCCCGCACGCAGGCCACCGGCCGCCGGGTTACCTCGATCAGAAGGACGCGCACCTCAAGCGGCTGCGCCGGATCGAGGGCCAGGTCCGCGGGCTGCAGCGCCAGGTGGAGAACGACACGTACTGCATCGACGTCCTCACCCAGGTGTCGGCGGCGACGCGAGCCCTGGAGTCGTTCGCGCTCGGCCTGCTCGACGAACACCTCGCCCACTGTGTGAGCGAGGCGCTGGTCAGCGGCGACCAGGACGCGCAGGCGAAGGTCAAGGAGGCCTCGGCGGCCATCGCCCGCCTCGTGCGTTCCTGAGCCCGTGCGTCCTGAGCTCGTCCGTTCCTGAGCTCGTCGGTTCCTGACGATCCCCGCGGTGGCGCTCAGTGCCACCACCACGACACACATCGCATCCAGAACCCAGATTGCAGAAGGAGACTCCTGTGGCGCTCACCTCGACCTACACCGTGTCCGGCCTGACCTGTGAGCACTGCGTGGCGGCGGTCACCAGCGAGATCAAGGCCCTCGACGGTGTGTCCGACGTCGCAGTCGCCCTGGTGCCCGGCGGACACTCCACCGTCACCGTGACCAGCAGCACCGAGGTCTCACCCGAGGCACTCGCCGAGGCCCTGGACGAGGCGGGAGACTACCGCCTCGTCACCTCGTGAGCACCGGCGCGCCGGTCACGACCGGCGCGCAGCCGACCGACACCGCGCCGGCCGGTGCCCAGCCGGCCGGTGCCGAGCCGACCGGCGCCCAGCTGGCCAGTGCCCAGCCGACCGCACCCTCCACCCGGGACCTCGAACTCCTCATCGGCGGGATGACCTGTGCCTCCTGCGCGACCCGGGTGGAGAAGAAGCTGAACAAGCTGGACGGCGTGGTGGCAACCGTCAACTACGCCACCGAGAAGGCGAAGGTCAGCGCCCCGGAGACGGTGACCACGGAGGACCTCGTGGGGGTGGTCGAGGCCACCGGTTACACCGCGACCCTGCCGGCCCCGCCCGCGCCGTCGCCGGGCACCACCGCAGACGGCGCGGCGGCCGGAGCTGGGTCCGGTACGGCCACACCGGCCTCGACCGACCCGACCCGGGCGCTGCGTACCCGCCTGCTGACCAGCGCGGTCCTCGCCCTTCCGGTGGTCGTGCTCGGGATGGTGCCGCCGCTGCAGTTCACCAACTGGCAGTGGCTGGCACTCACCCTGGCGTCGCCGGTGGCGGTGTGGGGCGCGTGGCCGTTCCACAAGGCGGCGTGGACCAACCTCCGGCACGGCGCGGCGACGATGGACACGTTGATCTCCCTCGGCATGGGCGCCGCCTACCTCTGGTCGCTGTACGCGTTGTTCCTCGGCACGGCGGGCACACCCGGCATGCGGATGGAGTTCTCGCTGCTGCCCAGGCATGGATCCGGGGCGGACGAGATCTACCTCGAGGTGGCCGCGGCGGTGACGACGTTCGTCCTCGCCGGCCGGTACGCCGAGGCGAGGGCGAAGCGGCGTTCGGGTGCGGCGCTTCGCGCGTTGCTGGAGCTCGGCGCCAAGGAGGTCACGGTCGTACGGGACGGCGCCGAGACGCGGATCCCGGTCGAACGGCTCGGTGTCGGCGACACGTTCGTCGTCCGCCCCGGTGAGAAGGTCGCCACCGACGGCGTGGTCGTCGACGGCACCTCCGCGGTGGACGCGTCGATGCTCACCGGCGAGTCGGTTCCGGTCGACGTACGCCCCGGCGACAACGTGGTCGGGGCGACGGTGAACGCCGGCGGGCGGCTGGTCGTGCGCGCCACCCGGGTCGGGTCCGACACCCAGCTGGCCCAGCTCGCCCGGCTGGTGGAGGACGCGCAGAACGGCAAAGCCCGCGTACAACGCCTCGCCGACCGGGTGTCCGGCATCTTCGTCCCGGTGGTGATCGTGCTCGCGGTCGCGACCTTCGGGTTGTGGCTCGGCTCCGGCGGCGGGGTGACGGCGGCGTTCACCGCGGCGGTCGCGGTGCTCATCATCGCCTGCCCCTGCGCGCTCGGACTGGCCACGCCCACCGCGCTGATGGTGGGCACCGGTCGCGGTGCGCAGCTCGGCATCGTGATCAAGGGACCACAGGTGCTGGAGTCGACCCGCCGGGTGGACACCATCGTGCTGGACAAGACCGGGACGGTGACGACCGGGCAGATGAGCCTGGCCGACGTGTTCCCGGCCTCACCGACCGACAAGGCGACTCTGCTGCGGCTGGCGGCCGCGGTCGAGAACGCCTCCGAACACCCGATCGCCCAGGCGGTGGTCGCGGGTGCCCGCGAACGCGGCACCGAACCCGCACCGGTGGCCGGCTTCCGCAACACCGAGGGACTCGGAGTGTCCGGCCGCGTCGGTGGGGTGGGCGGCGCCGACAGCGTGGACGGCGCCGACGGGTCGTTCGTCCGGGCCGGACGGCTCAGCTGGCTGCGGTCCGAAGGCGTGGAGGAGCCGGCCGAGCCATTGCGTGCGGACGCCGAGCGGGCCGAGGAGTCCGGGCGTACGCCGATCTGGGTCGCCGACGGCAACCGGGTCGCCGGCGTGCTCGTGGTCGCCGACACGGTGAAGTCGACCTCCGCCGCCGCGGTGGCGGACTTCCGGGCGCTGGGGCTCCGGCCGGTGCTGCTCACCGGCGACAACGCCCGTGCCGCCCGGACGGTGGCCGCCGAGGTGGGGATCGCCGCCGAGGATGTACGGGCGGAAGTCCTGCCCGCCGACAAGGTGGCAGCGGTTCGTGCCCTGCAGGAGTCCGGCGCGGTGGTCGCCATGGTCGGCGACGGGGTGAACGACGCGGCCGCGCTGGCCCAGGCCGATCTCGGGATCGCGATGGGTTCGGGCAGCGACGTCGCCATCGAGGCGTCCGACCTGACCCTCGCCCGCGGTGACCTGCGGGTGGCCGCCGACGCGATCCGGTTGTCGCGGTCGACGCTGCGCACGATCCAGGGCAACCTGTTCTGGGCGTTCGCATACAACGTCGCCGCGCTACCGCTGGCCGCGCTGGGGTTCCTCAACCCGATGGTGGCGGGGGCGGCGATGGCGTTCAGCTCGGTGTTCGTGGTGACCAACAGCCTGCGGCTGCGCCGGTTCACGCCCGGGCGAGCACCTAGGACACGTCGAGCGGCTGGCTAGCCCAGGGCCAGGTCGGCGAGCTCCACCAGGAAGTCCCCGCAGGCCACCCACGCCCGTGCGGCCTCCTCGATCGGGCGGCCGTTCAGCGTGGTGCGGCCCAGGGCCACCACCGCGGGAATCGCCGGGGCCAGCCAGCCGTACTTCGCGGCGGCCCCGGCGGCGATCATCCGGCGAACGTCGACCGGATCCCCGGCCTCCGCCCCCGGCTCCGACTCCGATCCCGGCCACCCGGCGGCGGCCAGCCCGTCGGCGTACCCGCCCACCAGCGTCTCGAACAACTCCGGCAGCCTCGACGGCGGCAGGTGGAAGTCGGTCACCGCGTCGACGACCAGGTTGCCGAGGTCCTCCCCCAGCGCGCCCACCCCGGCGAACGCCCAGTCGATCACGACGGTCTGCCCGGCCACGTCGAACAGGTTGCGCGGGTGGAAGTCCAACTGGCACAGCGTGCGCGGCAGCCCGTCCACCACGTCGAGCAGCCGGTGGCGATCCGCCCACAGCGCCTGGTACGCCGGCACCCGGTCGGCCGGTACCAGCCGCCGCACCAGCGGGTGTGACCAGACCCGGGGGTCGGCGGGGTCGGCCTCGGCGGCACCCCGGGCGGCGCGGCGTTCGACGTACATCCGCAACCAGCCCCGGCTCGGCCACCCCCGGTCCAGCACGGGGTCACCGGCCAGATGGGCGAGCGCCAGGTGGCCCTGCACCCGGCCGAGGTGCTCGGCAGCCCGCCGGTAGCGCGGCATCGCCCAGGTCGACCCCTCGCACCCGGCGACGTCCTCCATCCAGATCGCGAGCGTGCCGTCGGGGCCGGGTAGGACCACGTAGCACGCCGGTGCGCGCAGGTCGCCGGGCAGCGAGCCGAGCAGGCCGTCGGCGAACGCGTCGGCCTCCCGCCGCCAGTGGAACGGGTGCGCCGGGTCCTCCTCCGTTCGCCACACCGACAGGCCGCCGTCCTCGACGTGGCGGAGCACCTTGACCACGGCAGACCAGTCCCCGCCGCGCACCCGCCAGATGCCGACGGTGGCGATTCCGTCCACGGCGGGCGCGGCCAGCAGGTCGACCTCGGCCGCCAGGACCTCCTCGGCCGTACGGCCCAGTGCGGTGGCGACCTGGCCGGAAACCTCGGGCGACACCCCGAAACCGGCACCGGAAAGTTCCATGCGGGTCAGTGTCCAGCGTCCGGCGCCGGTGTGGCCAGGGCGTTTCGACGTGGGGCGCCGGTCAGTGCGTGTAGGGCCGGTGCAGCGCGCAGTCGGGATTCAGCCGTACGCCGAACCCCGGCGTCTCCGGCACCCGTAGCCGCCCACCCACCGGCACCGGCTCGTCCAGCAGCAGCGGGTGGAACATCGGCACCACCTCACTCGCCTGCGGATGCATCATCAGGAACTCCGAGAACGGGCTGTTCCGCCGGGTGAGCACGAAGTGGTAGGAGTACACGCTCGACCCGTGCGGGATCACCGGCACGCCGTGCGCGTCGGCGAGCGCGCTGATCCGGGCGAGCTCGGTGATGCCGCCGCACCAGTTCACGTCCGGCTGGATCATGTCGGCGCAGCCCATCTCCAGCAGCATGCGGAACCCGAACCTCGTCCACTCGTGCTCGCCGGTGGTGACCCACATGCCCGTCGGCACCCGGCGCCGGAGCTCGGCGTACCCCCAGTAGTCGTCGGGCGGCAGGGCCTCCTCGATCCAGCGCAGGCCGAACTCCGCCGACCGCTGGGCGAGCCGGGTGGCGTAGTCGAGGTCCAGCGACATCCAGCAGTCCCAGCTGAGGAAGAAGTCCTCGCTCACCCGCTCGCGCATCGAGGCGAGCTTGTCGAGGTTGGACCGGTTCTTGACGGATCTTCCCCAGCAGGTCGTACATCGCGAGGTCGACGGCGCTGATGCAGTTGACCGCGATGCCCTTGCGGCCGTAGTACAGCGTCGAGGCGTACATCTGGTCCCAGATCTTCTCGATCGAGGTGACCGGGGCGCCCTCCACGAAGCGGGCAAGGTGTTTCTCCACGATGTACGCACCGGGTTCGCCGGCCGTCGTGGTCGCGAACCCGATCGTCCCGTCGTCGGCCTCCACCTCGACCACGAGCGTGCCGAGCACGTTGAGGCCGAACTTCTGCCGGCTGTCGCGGTAGTCGGGGTAGTACGCCATCGGCGTGGCCACGTGGTCGTCGATCCAGTGCTGCTCGGCCTGGTCGTGGTAGTCCGCACCTCCGCCGCGCACGACGTACGCCCGGACCTCACGCACCTTCGGCATGCCCATCGCACTCACTCCCTCCTGCCAAGGGCGGACACGAGCCCTGACTCGGGTCGCCCTGTCGGCGTAGGTTATGCGGAGTTTCAGCTCGGTGAACCTGAGTTCACGTATCCGAACGACCGGCGTCCGGAGGTCACCCGTGAACGACCCGACCGCCGGCGTGGTGAAGTCGGCCGAACGCACGCTCGCGATCCTGGAGCTGCTCACCCGGCACGAGGAGCCGCTCACGTTCACCGCGATCGCGCAGACCCTGCGGTATCCGCGTTCCAGCCTGCACGGGTTGTTGCGGACGATGGTGGAACGCGGCTGGGCGGAGTTCGACTCCGGCCTGCGCTGTTACTCCCTCGGCCTGCGCACCCTGGAGGCCGGCAACGCCTACACGCGCACGCTGGGGCTGGTCGAACGCGCCCTGCCGTTGATGGAACGCATCCGCGACACCATCGACGAGACGGTTCAGCTGGCGGTGCTCGACGGGCTGCACAACGTCTACGTCGCGAAGGTCGACGGACGCCAGACGCTCACCCTCGCGTCCGAAGTCGGCCGCCGGCTGCCCGCCCACGCCACCGGGGTCGGCAAGGTGTTGCTGGCCGGTCTTCGCCGCGACGACCTCGAGGCGCGGCTGCCCGCGGGTCCGCTGCCGGCGTTCACCCGGCACACGGTGACCGACAAGGCCAGGTTGCTCGGTCAGCTGCGCACCGTGGCCCGGCGCGGGTTCGCCGTCGACAACGAGGAGTACACCCTGGGCATCCGCTGTGTCGCCGTGCCGGTGTACGACGTCAGCCGGCGTACGGTCGCCGCGCTGAGCGTGTCCGTCCCGGCGATCCGCTGCACGCCGGCCCACCGGGAGAACGCCCACCGGCTGCTGACCGAGGCGGCGCACCGGTTGTCGGCCGCACTGGGCTACGGACGTGAACGCAGGACGGATCTGCAAGGAGTGGTGACCGCCCATGAGTGAGTTCCGCGTCGACGTGCTGCCGCTCGGCCGGGGCGACGTCCCGGGACCGGAGCTGTTCTGGATGAGCGGCTGGGACGAGTGGCACACGTTGTTGTTCCAGTCGGTCCTGCTGCGCGGCGACGGCGTCGTCGCCCTGGTCAACACCGGTCCGGCGCGCGACCTCGAACCCATGAACGCCCACTGGGAGAAGGTGCTCGGCGCGCGTGCCCGGATGCGACGTGAGCCGGGTGAGTTCGTCGTCGACCAACTGGCACGCTTCGGCCTCACTCCGGAGGACGTCACCCACGTCGTGCTCACGCCGTTGCAGCTCTACACGGTGAGCAACGTCGCGTTGTTCACCAACGCGACGATCTGCGTCGCCGAACGCGGCTGGGTGCACTTCCACACCACGCACGCGCACCCGCACGACAACCGGGCGACGTCGCTGCCCGACGACGTGCTCGTCCACCTGGTCACCGAGGCCTGGCCGCGGGTGCGGCTGCTCGCCGACGAGGACGAACTCGCGCCCGGCCTGCGCACGTGGTGGAGCGGCGTCCACCACCGCGCGTCCGTCGTGGTGGAGGCGGACACCTCACGTGGCGTGGTGGCGATCTCGGACAGCTTCTTCGTGCTGGACAACGTGGAGAAGAACATCCCGATCGGGATCAACGAGAACATGTACGAGGCGATCGCCGCCTATGAGCGGGTACGCCGCACCGCCGACGTGATCGTCCCGCTGTACGACCCGGGCAACCTGGAACGCTTCCCCGACGGGAGGGTGGCATGAGCGCCGATGTGGGCGGCGTGAGCGGCATCGGTGGTGTGGGCGGCGGCACGGGCCGGACGGTGCTGGTGACCGGCGCGGCGCGCGGCATCGGCCGGGCGACCGCGGCGAGGTTCGGCCGCGAGGGTGCCCGGGTGGTGGTCAACCACCCGCCGGGCGAACGCGAGTACGCCGAGCAGACCGGTGCGCTGGTCCGCGAGGAGGGCGGGACACCCCTGCTGGTGGAGGCCGACGTCGCCGACCCGGCCGCCGTGACGGTGATGGCCGAGACCGTGCACGCCGCATGGGGCCCGCTGGACGTGCTGGTCAACAACGCCGGCATCTGCCCGTTCGCCGACTTCTTCGACATCGACGTGGAGCTGTGGGACCGCGTGCAGCACGTCAACCTGCGCGGGGCGTTCCTGGTGACGCAGGCATTCACCAGGGCCATGGTGGAGGCCGGGCGCGGCGGCCGGGTTCTGTCGGTGTCGTCCATCTCGGCCTGGGTCGGCGGCTCCCAGCAGGTGCACTACTGCACGACGAAGGCCGGGATCAGCTCGCTGATGAAGAGCCTCGCGATCGTGCTCGGCCCGCACGGCATCACCTGCAACGCCGTACTCCCCGGCGCGATCGCCACCGACATCAACAGGGCCGACTGGACCGACCAGGCGAAGGTCGACTACTTCCGCTCGCGCATCCCCGCCGGCCGGATGGGCGAGCCGGCCGACGTCGCCGGAGTGCTGTGGCTGCTGTCCCAGCCGGAGTCGGCGTACATGAACGGTTCCGACGTGCTCGTGGACGGCGGTATGTTCGTCAACCTGCAGTAGACACGGCGAGATCGGCAGGCGGGGAGGCGGGCGTGGGCGACACCAGCGGCATCGGCGGCACCAGCGACAGCAGCAACACCGCGAGCGACATCGTGGTCGAGGAGGCGTCGGCACAGGACGAGAAGCGGTGGCACGAAGGGTGGCTGGACCGCCGCGGCGAGCAGTGGCGCCGGCACGGCCTGGCCGACGATGACGTCGCGGGCCACCTGAAGCGCCTGGACCGGATGCGGGCCGATGCCGCACTGCGCCCGGTGTGGACGCTCCGCTCGGGTGAGGACGGCGTGGTGGGATACGTGGCCGCGTCGAGTCCCGCGGCCCCGACCGGCCGACGGGTGATCGTCGACGACATCTGGGTACGCCCGGACCAGCGCGGACGCGGGGTCGGCGGCGCGGCCCGCGCACACGTCGAGAACTGGGCCAGGGCCAACGACCTGCCGCGGGTGGCGGCCACCATCGACCCGAACGACCCGGCGCAGGCGGGGTTGTTCGGGTCGTACACGACCTCCTCCCAGCGCATGCAACGAACGCTGGCAGAGCTGCCCGAACTCCCCGCGGGCCTGGTCGGCCGGCAGATGACCGAGGCAGAGTTTCCGGCCTGGCGGGAGGGGTCCGTCGCGGGCTACGCCGAGGAGATCGCGGTCGCCCGGGCGCTGTCGCCGGAGGAGGCGCTGCGTCAGGCCGACGCGGAGTTCGACGAGCTGCTGCCGGACGGCCTGGCCACTGCCCAGCACAGCGTGTGGGTGCTGGAGACCGGCGACGAACCGGCCGGATCGACGTACTCCGCGGAGATCTGGCTGCGGCACCACCTGGAGGCCGGCCGTGCGTTCGTCTTCGGCGTCTCGGTCGTACCCGAACGCCGTGGCCGCGGCCTGGGCCGGGCGGTGATGCGGCTCGGCGAGCGGGCGGTCCTCGCGGCCGGCGACTCTGTGCTGGCACTGAACGTCTTCGGCCCGAACACCACGGCGATCAACCTCTACACCAGCCTGGGCTACCAGATCACCGATCAGTCCCGGGTGCTGGACCTGACCGCCTGAAGGCACGCAGAGACTCAGGCCACGCAGAACTCGTTGTCCTCGGGGTCGGCGAGGACGATCCAGCGGGACCCGCCCTCCTCGTGGCCCTCGCCCAGCCGGCTCGCGCCGAGGCCGCACAGGCGCTCGGCCTCCGCGTCCACCCTGTCGGCCCCGACGTGCAGGTCGAGGTGCAGGCGGTTCTTTGCCTGCTTGGGTTCGGGAACGGTCTGGAAGAGGATCCGGCCGCCCTGCCCGACCCCGGTCTCGGCGTTGACCGGGTGCTCGGGGTCGCGGATCCCGGCCGCGGTCCGCCAGGCCTTCCGCCCGTCCACCTCGACCAGATGGTCGCGGATCGGCGCGCCTTCGGCCAGCAGCGACTCGATCAGCGGCGAGTGGTCCTCGACCACATAGTCCAGCGCCTGCGCCCAGAAGCGCGCCAGCAGGTGGGGGTCGGAGCAGTCGATGCACACCTTGTATCTCACGGCCATGCGCCGACCCTAGGACCCACCACCGACAGCCGTGGGCGTCCCGCGGACGCCCACGGACGTCACGCGGGGAGCAACCGGATCCGGGCCGTGGCGGACCGCTCCACCGCCGCGCGGCTGTACAGCAGTGGGACGTACTCCCCGTTCCGCCACCGCTCGGCGAGGTCGCGGTAGTGCGGGCTGCGCGGGTCCCCGGACTGGCCCGGGGTGTTGACGAACACCGAGTTGTCCCACTCCCCGACGTCGACCACCACCCGGGCCGAGGCGCCGATGGTCTGTACGAAGTCGCCGGGGAGGTACGGCGCGGCGTTCAGGGTGCTCGCCGAACCACCGGCCGGGAACGGTCCCACGTCCAGTGCCGGATCCAGGAAGCCCAGCGGGTGCGGCTGGTGGTTGCGGTGCAGTGCACCCCAGCTCCAACCACGCGGGTCCGGTCCCAGCAGTTCCTCCACGTCGGCGACCGCCGCGCGCAGGGTGGTGAGGAGCAGGTCGTCCCGGCGCCGCTCGGTGTCCCCGTCCTCGTCCCCGTTCCCCTTGCCGGCCCAGACCGTGGCCGGGTCGGACAGGGCGGACCGTACGGCGGCCTGGTCGAAGGTGGGCAGCAGAGGTGGTACGCCGGGCGGCAGCACCGCCTCGGCGAAGCCCGGCAGCAGATGCCGGGAGAACCAGACCTGGTACAACGCCGCCGCGGCGGACTCCGGCGCCTCCACACCGTCCCAGTCGCGCAGCATCCCCAGCGCCGTCGCCAGCCGCCGGTCGCCGTTCGGGCGCAGCCCGGCCACCAGTGCCAGCACCTGCCGGGTGCCGACCGAACGACGGTCGTTCTGCAGCCGCATCGAGTCCTCGAGCCGGTGCGGTTCGGGCCGGTCGAGCACCTCGGTGATCCGCTGCTGCCGGGCCGGGTCGGACCATTCGTACGACAGTTGCCGGTCGGCCGGGAAGTCCGGCGGCAGGTTGTACTCGTTTGCCGTGGCCACGTACCCGGCGGCCGGGTCGGCGAGACCGGGCAGCTCCTCCGGAGTGTGAAAGCCGGTCCACTCGTAGCGCCCGTCGCCGGGCACCGGCAACAGGCCGTCCCACCCGGTCCGCCGCGGCGCCAGACCGGCGGCCTGCCAGCCGACGTGACCGGAGGTGTCGGCGAAGACGTGGTTCTCCCCCGGCCCGCCCCAGGCGCGCAGCGCGGCACGGAACTCCTCGCCGTCACGTGCGCGCAGGTACTCCAGGCTGCCCAGGTAGGCAGCGGTACCCGGCTCGGACCAGGTGGACCGCACGGCGTACGCACGCAGGCGTCCCGCGTCCACGTGGATCACCGGGCCGTGCCGGGTGAAGGCAAGTTCGAGTTGACACTGCTCCGCGTCGCGCACGGGCACGGTCTCGCGTTCGGTCCGCATCGGCTCCCAGCCGTCGCCGTAGCGGTAACGCGTCGGGTCGTCCGGGTCCAGGTCGTAGACGTACAGGTCGACGGTGTCGATCGGGAAGATCGTGTAGCCGAACGCCACCTGGCCGTTGTGCCCGAGCGTCACCCCGGGCACCGCCGGTTCGCCCGCGCCGATCACGTCCAGGCCGGGCGCGGACAGGTGCGCGAAGTACCGCAGTGACGGCGTGGCGAAGGGCCTGTGCGGATCGCTGGCGAGGATGGGCCGCCCGGTCGCCGTGCGGGATCCGGCCACCACCCAGTTGTTGCTGCCACCGTCGAGGTCCCCGCTTGCCGCGGCTCTCCCGGCCGCGGCGGGGTTGTCGGCGGGGAGTTCGGTGCTGAGGGGTACACGCGGGTCACCGGTGAACACCACCGGTGTGGTGGCGAGCTCCCAGACCCGCAGCACGTCGTCGGGCAGGTCCAGGTCCAGCCCGTCGGCAAGGTGGGGTTGACGGTGCGGCCGCAGCGACTGGCGTACGAGGTCGGACTCCCAGCCGCCCGCGTGGGTGACCCGGGCCCGGGCCACCTCCTGCAGCAGGTTGTACGCCGTGCCGTGGCTGCGGATCCGTACGACGTCCTCAGGGCTCCAGCGCGCCGGCCGGTAGTCCAGCATCCCGAACTCCGGCGGCAGCGCCTCGGGGTGGTGTTCCAGCCAGTCCAGGTAGGCGTTCACACCCTCCACGAACCGGCTGACGGTCGACCGCGCATCCGTGCCGTACGACGCCCACTCGGCGTCCAGGTCACCGCGATAAAGGAACAGCCGGGCCGCCCGGTCGCGCTCGAGGTGGTCCGGCCCGAACACCTCGGCCAGCCGGCCCAGCCCCCGCCGGCGCCACAGGTCGATCTGGAACAGCCGGTCCCGGGCGGCGTTGAACCCCTGGGCGAAGAACACGTCGCCGGCGTTCTCGGCGTAGATGTGCGGAACTCCCCAGGTGTCGACGACGATCTCCACCGGTGCGGACAGCCCGGGCACCGCCTCGATCCGTTGCTCTTCGCAGGTCTCGCTGAGGTTGCTCACGGGTCCGATTGTCCCGTCCCGGTCGAACGGGTTTCCCCGCCGCGGCGGTTCCGTCCGGAGCAGGCCGCGAAATTGCCGGCCTCGGCGTCCGCGCGGTGCACAGCGCGCAGGAAGGCGGTCGCGTAGCGTGCCCGGCGAGACGTACGAGACCGGCCGAACGGGACGGGGACGATGCACCGCGGACACCGAAGCGTCCCGCACACCGCGGACGCACGGATCGAGGCCTGGGCCCCGACCCGGGAGGCCTGCGTGGCCGAGGCGGTGACCGCGATGGTGGAGACGTTCGCCGACACCTCGGCGGCCCGGCCGACCGACTCCGCGAGCTTCGAGGTCACCGCCGACACCGACGAGGACCTCCTGGTCGCGGTGCTGGACGAGGTCGTCTACCTCCTCGACACCGCCGACGTGATCCCACTCACGACGCGGGTCGAACCCGCGCTGGAGGAGGGGTACGACGTGCACTTCGAGGTCGCCGGAACCGGTGAGGTGGAGCTGGTCGGCGCGGTCCCGAAGGCGGTCTCGCTGCACGGGCTGCGGTTCGAGCAGGGACCCGACGGCTGGTCGTGCACCGCCACCCTCGACGTCTGAGCTGACCGAACGCGTCCGCTCCCGGACTCCGCGACCTCAGCCCTTGACCACCCCGACCGGCACCAGCCGGGCCACCGCCCGGGCCAGCCCGGCACCCTCGGCCGCCTCGACCACCGCGTCGATGTCCTTGTACGCCTCCGGCATCTCCTCGGCGAGTCCGCGCCAGGACGCGCCGCGCACGGAGATCCCCCTGCTCTCCAACTGTTGGCGAAGCTCCTGCCCCCGGACGGACCGGACGGCCTGGTGCCGGCTGAGCGTGCGACCCGCGCCGTGACAGGTGGAGGCGAACGCCGGCCCGCCCGGTACGCCGGTGAGGACGTACGACGCCGTGCCCATCGACCCCGGGATCAGCACCGGCTGGCCCACGCCGGAAACCTCGCGCAGGTCCGCCGGCAGGTCGGGATGGCCGGGTGGGAGCGCGCGGGTCGCGCCCTTGCGGTGCACGCACAGGCGCCGCGACCGCCCCGCCACCGTGTGCGTCTCCACCTTGGCCAGGTTGTGGGAGATGTCGTAGACGAGATCGAGGCCGGCACCGGTGAGGCGTTCGAACACCCCGCGTGCGGCCTGGCCGAGCAACTGCCGGTTTGCCCGGGCATAGTTGGCGGCCGCCGCCATCGCCTGCAGGTAGGCGCGTCCGGGGCCGGAGTCGACGGGCACACATGCCAGCTGGCGGTCTGGCACGGTGATGCCGAAGGCCGCCATCGCCTGCTCCATCGCGCGGACGTGGTCGGTGCAGATCTGGTGGCCGAGGCCGCGCGAACCGCAGTGGATCATCACGCACACCTGGCCGGCCCGCAGCCCGTAGGCCTCCGCGGCCGCCTGGTCGCGGACCGCGTCGACGACCTGCACCTCCAGGAAATGGTTGCCCGAACCCAGACTCCCCAACTGGTGCAAGCCGCGCTTGACAGCGCGTTCGCTCAGCCCGGAAGGGTTTGCGTCGTCGACAGCGCCGAAGTCCTCGCACCTGTCAAGGTCACGTTGCACGCCGTGCCCCTGCTCGACGGCGTACTTCGCGCCGGACGCCAGCACCTTCGCGAGCTGGCCGGCCCCGGACAGCTCCCACACCGCGCCCTTGCCCATGCCGCGTGGCGTCGACCGGCCCAGTGCGTCCAGCACCGCCTCCTTCCTCGGCGCGAAGGTCGCGAGGTCCAGGTCCGCGGCGTACAACCGAACACCGCAGGAGATGTCGAAGCCGACACCGCCCGGGGACACCACGCCACCCTCGGCGATGTCGGTGGCGGCCACGCCGCCGATCGGGAAGCCGTAGCCCCAGTGCACGTCCGGCATGGCATACGACGCGTCCACGATCCCCGGCAGCGTCGCCACGTCCGCCACCTGCTGCAGCGCCTGGTCTCCACCCACGTCCGGCAGCAACCCGGGCGAGGCGAACACCACGCCGGGCACCCGCATCCGCCCGGTGGCCTCGATCCGGTAGCGGTACGGCGTCTCCTGGACCAGTGCGGGTGTGCTCGCCTGGGTCACGGTTTCTCCCGTCCTCTCGGTGCTGCCCGGCCTTTGCGGAGGAACGTCCGAAGCCGGCGCAGCGGCCAGGTGTTGATCACCTCGTCCGCGGTGAGCCACCCCCGCTGGGCGGTGCCCACGCCGTAGCGCAGGTAGTCCAGGTGGGCGACCGCGTGCGCGTCGGTGTCGACGGCGAACTTCACCCCGTGGCGGCGGGCGGCCAGGATGTGCTCGTCGTTCAGGTCCAGCCGGTCCGGTGAGGCGTTCACCTCCAGCGCGGTGCCGGTGTGCGCACACGCCTCGAACACCGCCTCGAGGTCCACGTCGATCGGCTGCCGGTGGCCGATCAGCCGTGCCGTCGGGTGCCCGATCACGTGGACGTGCGGGTTCTCGCAGGCCCGGACCAGCCGACGGGTGAGTTGCGCCCTGGTCTGGGTGAAGTGGGAGTGCACGGACGCGACGCAGATGTCGAACCCGGCAAGGAAGTCCGCCTGCCAGTCGACCTCGCCGTCGGGGTCGATGTTGAGTTCGGTGCCGTGCAGCAGCGTCATCGCCGGGTAGCGCCTCGCCAGGGCGTGCAGTTGCTCGCGCTGGGCGAGCATCTTCTCATCCGTCATCCGCTGCATGGAGAGGTTCGGCGCGTGGTCGGTGACCGCGTAGTAGTCGTAGCCACGCTCGGCCGCGGCCGCCACCATCTCCGCCATCGGCGCCACCCCGTCGGTGAGGTCGGTGTGGGTGTGCAGGTCACCCCGGATGTCCTGCTCGGTCACGACGTCGGGCAGCGTGCCGTCACGCGCCGCCTCGATCTCGCCGCGGTCCTCCCGCAGGGTCGGCGGGATCCACGGCAGCCCGATCCGGGCGTGCACCTCCTTCTCCGACTTCGACACCACGAGTTCACCGGTCTCGGGAGGCCCTGAGTCCTCGGGCTCCTCGGCCGGCCGCTGCCTTCGCTGGGCCGGCGGGACGGTGAACAGTCCGTACTCGGACAGCTTGAGGTCCTGGCGTACCGCGATCTCGCGGGTGCGCACGTTGTGCGCCTTGGAACCGGTGAAGTACTGCAACGCGGCACCCCACGACTCCGGGGGCACGACGCGCAGGTCGACCTGCATTCCCGCGGTGGTGCGCACCGACGTCTTGGTGTCGCCGTGCGCGATCACCTCCGACACCAGCGGCAACTCCGTCAGCGCCTTCATCAGCGGCCGCGGCTTCGTGGACGCGGCCAGGATGTCCAGGTCGCCGACGGTCTCGCGCATCCGGCGCAGCGACCCGGCATAGGTGCAGCGCTCGCACTCCGGCAGCGCGGACAGGGCGGCGACGATCTCCTCCGCGAGCGCCATGGCCACGTCCAGGGTGACCCGGCCACCGGCCTGGCGGACCAGGGCGATGCCGTGCCGGAGGTTCTCCTCGGTCTTCGGCCCGAACCCCTTCAGGCCCTTCAGCCGCCCGGCGTCCAGCGCGTCCAGCAGGTCCTGCACACACGCGATGCCGCGTTCGTCGTACAGCATCATCGCCTTGCGCGGGCCCAGCGTGGGGATCCGCGTCAGCTCGCGCACGCCCGCCGGGATCCGCGCCCGCAGCCGCTCGACCTCCTCGATTCGGCCGGTTCGGAAGTACTCGACCACCTTCGCCGCGATCGAGTCACCGACGTTGGGAATCGCACGCAGGCCGGCGGCGTCGAGGGTGGACACGTCCTGGTGATGCCCGGCGACCGAGCGCGCGGCCTTCTCGTAGACCCGTGCCCGGTACGGTGCGCCGCCGGTGATCGCCACCAGGTCGGCGTACTCCTGCAGGAGCGCGCCCACCTGCTCGTTCGGTCGCGCCATGGGTTCGAGTCTAGGGTCTGGCCCGCGCTACTCCAGGAAGTTGATGCCGCGCAGGAACGACCGCGCCACCGGTCCCGCGTCCTTGCCGCCGGCGCCGCCGTCCTCGACCAGGACCGCGAACGCGATGTCGCCGCGGTAGCCGATCATCCAGGCGTGCGTGCGCGGCGGATCGTCGCTGCCGTACTCCGCCGTCCCGGTCTTGGCGTAGACGTCCGGGCCGGGCAGGTCGAGCTCCTTGGCCGAGCCGGTGGCCACCACCGCCCGCATCAGCCCCCGCATCCGGGTGACCAACCCGGCCGGAAGCTTGTCACCCGCGGGACCACCGGGCGCCACGTCCGGCAGGAGCACCGGCTTGTACGGCCGTCCGGCGTCCACCGTCGCCGCGACCAGCGCCATGCCCAGCGGACTCATCTGCACCCGCCCCTGGCCGATCATGCTGGCGGCGAGGTCGACCAGGTCGCGTGGCTCGGGCACCGAGCCGGAGTACGCGGGCAGCCCGAGCTTCCACTTCGTACCGATGCCGAACCGCTCGGCCATCGCCACCAGTTCGCCGTCGTCGAGGTCGCGGGCGCGTTCGACGACCGTGGTGTTGCACGAGTGCGCGAACGCGTCGGTCATCGGCCCGTCCGGCAACGAGAAGTCGTAGGCGTTCTTGAAGTGCTTGCCGCCCACGGACGTGTCGGACGGGCAGGTCACCATGTCGCCGGGACGCAGCCCGTCCGCCAGCAGTGCCGACACCGACACCACCTTGAACGTCGAGCCTGGTGGGTAGCGGCCGACGAAGGCGCGGTTGTACGACGTCACGCCGGGGCCGTTGGCCGCGGCCAGCACCTCGCCGGTGCCGGCCCGGACCGCTACCAGCGCGGTCGGTTTCGCCTGGCCGGCCACCGCGTCCTCGGCGGCGTTCTGCACGTCCGGGTCGAGCGTCGTGCGCAGCGGTTTGCCCGGCACCGGCTTCCGCGAGAACACCGTGGTCACCCGGTGGTCGTCGGCGGTGCGCACCACGTCGATCCGGCCGCCCGGACTTCCGGCCAACTGCTTCTGGTACGCCGCCTGAAGGCCGCTCGCGCCCACCGCGTCGCCGTCGGCCGCGAGCGGTCCCGCGTTCTTCAGCGAGTCCGCGGTCGCCGGCGCGACGACACCGAGGACACCGCGGGCGAACGACGACGACGGACCGAGCGACATGGTGTCCTCGCGGGTCACCACCCCGGGGATGGCGTCCAGCCGGGCGCGCGCCTTCTGGTAGGCGGGCTCGCGCAGCGTCAGCACGTCGACGAAGTACGTCGGGTCGGCGGCCTCGGCCCGCCTGCGCAGGGCGTTCGGGTCGACGTCGAGGACCTGCCGCAGCTTGGCGTAGGTGACGTCGGGCTTGACCCGACGCGGCTCCACCCCGACCCGGACCACCGGAGTTTCCTTGGTCAGCGGCTTGCCCGCGTGGTCCACGATCGACGCCCGGGCCGGTAGCTCACGCTCCAGGTGCAGCGACGTTGCGGCCGTGAGCTTCGGGTGGAACGTCTGCGGCGTCCACCACACCTTCCATCTGCCCTGGTCGTCCTCGCGTACCTCGGCGGCGGTGGTGTAGCGCCAGGTGCCCAGGCCGACGAGGCTGTGGGTGATGGCCAGCGGCTGGCGGCAGACCTTCCCGTCGGCCTTCAGCTTCGCGGCCTGGTCGCTGTCGAGGCAGGTCAGCTCACCGGCCGGGCGTACGGAAGTCTTCCGCGCGCGCACCGCGTGCGTGTCCGCCGCCAGGTCGCGCCCGGCGGCCTTGGCCGTGCGCGCGTCGACGGTGGCGCCGAGCGTGCCGGACGACCACGCTTCGGCGAACGCACGGACCGCCCGGGACGCCTCCTCCGGCGGGCCCGACGTGCAGGCTGCCGCCCCCGACAGCGTTCCGAACGCGACGACCGCCGCGGCCAGGCGTGTACGCATGAGATCCCCCGGTGCGGTGCGTCGGTGCACGTTGGTCGGCACGTCAGTGAGTGGGCAGGTCGGTCGGTGCAGGTGAGTGGGCGCAGGTCGGTCGATGCAGGTCAGTCGAGCGCCCAGTCGACGGGCTCCCCGCCCTGCTCGGTCAGCAATGCGTTGGCCCGGCTGAACGGCCGGGAACCGAAGAAGCCCCGGTCGGCCGACATCGGGCTCGGGTGCGCGGACTCGATCCTCGGCACCGTGCCCAGCAGTGGCCGCAGGCTCTGCGCGTCCCGCCCCCACAGGATTGCCACCAGCGGCTTGCCTCGGGCCACCAGCGCCCTGATGGCCTGGTCGGTGACAGCCTCCCAGCCCTTGCCGCGGTGGGCGGCGGGGCGGCCGGGTTCGACGGTCAGCGACCGGTTGAGTAACAGGATGCCGCGCCGTGACCACGGCGACAGGTCGCCGTTGGACGGCAGCGGATGGCCGAGGTCGGCGGCGTACTCGCGGTAGATGTTGGTCAGGCTGCGCGGGATCGGGCGCACGTGCGGCGCCACCGAGAAACTCAGCCCCACGGCGTGCCCGGGCGTGGGATAGGGGTCCTGGCCGACGATGAGGACCCGCACGTCGGCGAACGGCTGCTGGAACGCCCGCAGGACGTCGGGGCCGGACGGGAGATAACGCCGCCCGGCGGCGAGCTCGGCACGCAGGAAGTCGCCCATCGCGGCGATCTGGCCGGCGACCGGGGCCAGGGCGTCCTCCCAGCCCGCGGCCACCAGCTCGGCCAGCGATCCGCGGCCGTCGGTGGCCTGCGGCTCGCTCGCGGGCCGGATGCCGGTGCCCTCGGTGAGGCCCGTGTCCTCGGTGACGGCTGCGTCGTGGGTGGTGCCGTCGACGACATCGTTCAGTTGTGCCTGGGCCGCTTCGCTCATGCCTACCTCCTGGGCTGTCGCTGGACCCGGCCGTTCCCAGGGCGGTTTCGCCCTGGCCCCTGCTGTGCCGACCGAGCCTATGGGACCGCACCCTCAACGCCGGATCCACCCGCCGCGCCGCTGAGCAGGGCCCCGCATCCCGCCCGGCGGCGTTGTCGTCGTCGCGCGTAGAACCCCGCTACGCGCTCCTCCTCTACCTTGGCTCCGCCTTGCCGGACGGGCGCGGATGCCCCACTCACCTCACGCCGCGTGATCACCGGAGGGACGGGACACTTTAGGTTGAGCTCATGAACAACCCCGCCGACTCCGTTCCGCTGCACGGCGCGTTCGACCCACCTGCCTACGCCGCGTTCATCCGGGCGGAGGCCGCCCGGCTGCTGGCTGCGTACCAGACCGGACCGGCCACCGCCCGCGTACCCTCCTGCCCCGAGTGGTCGCTCGCCGACCTGGTGGCGCACACCGGCCGGGTGCACAGGTGGGCGGCGCGGATCGTGCGGACGGGAGAGTTCCCCGGCGGAGGTTCGAGCACCGTGCCCGCACCGGTGGGGCCGGAGCTCGGACCGTGGTACGCCGAGTCGGTCGAAGTGTTGCTCGACCAGCTGGCCGCGACCGACCCCGCCCGGCCGACCTGGGCGTTCGGTGACGGCGGCACCGCGGAGTTCTGGTCCCGCCGGCAGACGCACGAGGTGTGCATCCACCGGGCCGACGCCGAACTCGCGATCGGAGTCCGGCCGGTCGTCGACCCCGGCCTGGCCGCCGACGGCGTGGGCGAGGTCGTGGAGGTGATGATGCCGAGGTCGGAGCGCTTCGGACCGCATCGGCTCGTCGCGCCGGTGCTGCTGACGTACACCGACCATCCCGACCGCTGGCTGGTCAGCCCTCCGGCCGAACCGGACGGGGTGCCGGTCGGGATCGGCCCGGCACTCACCGACACCGAGGTGGCGGCCGCGACCGCCACCGTCGCGGGAACGGCCGGCGACCTGCTGCTCGCGCTGTGGCGCCGGCTGCCGGCCACCGAGCACGGCTGCCGGTTCACCGTCGACGGCGACCAGGCCGCGGCCCGGGCCGTGCTCGACGTCCGCGTGGTCCCCTGACCAGAGCGAGCGGACCAACGCATCAGCCCGCGCCGGGGTCAGCGGCGGCGATCCTCCGCGTCGGGCCGGTCCGGGCCCGGCCCACGGTCGTCGGCGGTGCCGCCCGGGCCGTCGATCGGTCCCGGTCGGTCACCGCCGGCGGGCGGCTGTCCGGGTCCCGGCCGGCGACGCGGGTCGGGCTCCTCGAACCGCACCTTGCGCAACTGTTTGTTCATGTTGCGCCACAACAGCACCGTCGCGACGCCGATCGCCATGATCACCACGAAGCCGAGTAGACCGGGGCCCACCCACGCCGAGTCATCCTGCGGCGCGGCCGCCTCGACGATCATGTACAGCACTGGACGTACCTTCTCCCACCTGGGTGTTCGTGGTCCGCGGCGTGCACGGGCCCGTCAACCGATTGTCGCAGCCGACGCTGGGGGCACGACCTCAGGAGGCTTCCGGTGCCAGCCGCCCGGCGCCGTGCCGGCCCGGCGCGTCCTCGACGAGATCACGCAGCCCCGCGAACAGGTCGTCCTCCGGAACCGGTGCCTCCACCAGGCTGCGGGCCAGCTCGTAGTCCTCGGTCGGCCACGCGGCGACGTGCACCTCCAGCGGGCAGGCGAACCACGGCCCCTCGGGGTCGATCTGGGTGGCGTGCGCGAGCAGCGCCTTGTCGCGGACCGGGAAGTAGTCCGAACACGGCACCCGCGTGGTCACCCTGGCGGCGTGCGCGGGGTCGGGCTTCCACTCCTTCAGCCGCTCGGCGTAGGGCGACTCCAGACCTCGGCGCACCATCTCGTCGTGCAGCGCCTTGGTGCGCTCCCAGTGGAACGAGTGGTGGTAGTAGAGCTTGAGCGGATGCCACGGCTCGCCGGCCTCGGGGTAGGCGTCCGGATCACCGGCCGCCTCCCACGCCGCGATGGTGACGTTGTGGCACATGATGTGGTCGGGGTGGGGGTATCCGCCGTTCTCGTCGTAGGTCGTCACGACGTGCGGGCGGAACTCCCGCATCACCCGAACCAGCACGCCGGCGGACTCCTCGACCGGCGTCGCCGCGAACGACCCCTCCGGCAGGGGGCCGGGGTTGTCGCCCTCAGGGAAACCGGAGTCGACGAAACCGAGCCACTCCTGCCGGATGCCCAGGATCTCCCGGGCCCGGTCCATCTCCTGGCGGCGGATGTCGGCGAGGTTCTCCAGGACGTCGGGCCGGTCCATGTGCGGGTTGAGAATCGATCCGCGCTCACCGCCGGTGCAGGTCACGACCAGGACCTCGACACCCTCCGCGACGTAACGGGCGGTGGTGGCGGCCCCCTTGCTCGACTCGTCGTCGGGGTGGGCGTGCACGTGCATCAGCCGTAGCGGTGCGGGTGCGGTGGATGGCACCGTAGTTATCTCCTCTGTCCGGCGGCGCGGGTTGCAAAATGAGCGCGCGACCACCATGGTGGCTCAGACGACCGACATTCTGCTCACCGACCTCGACGTACCGACGTGGGATGGCCGGGAGAGCCGCGCGTTGTTAGCCTGATAGGTCAGTCCGTACAGTTCCGGACACGCACCGAGAGCGCACCCGCGGAAATGACCGGATCTTTTCCGAATGACCGAAGTGCCCCCGCATGACCAAGGAGCGAAGCTGTGACGCAGTCGACCGACGAGAACGTCATCTGGCTCACGCAGGACGCCTACGACCGTCTGAAGGCGGAGTTGGACCATCTCACGGGTACTGTGCGCGCGGAACTCGCCAAGAGGATCGGTGAAGCCCGCGACGAGGGTGACCTGCGGGAGAACGGCGGCTACCACGCCGCCAAGGAGGAGCAGGGCAAGGTCGAGGCGCAGATCCGCAAGCTGCAGGACATGCTGCGCCGCGCCCGGGTGGGTGCCACCCCGGCGGACGACGGGATCGTCGAGCCGGGCATGAAGGTGACCATCCGCTTCGAAGGCGACGACGACACCGAGACGTTCGTGCTCGGATCGCGCGAGTTGCTGTCCCTGGACTCCTCGGTCGACCTCGAGGTCTACTCCCCCGAGTCGCCGCTCGGCCGCGCCATCAGCGGCAAGCGCAAGGGCGACCAGGCGACCTACTCCGCGCCCAACGGCCGCAACGTCACGGTGGAGATCGTCGACGCCGTGCCGTTCGGCTGAGCACCAGGCCTACCGGCCGGGCAGCCGCCCGGACAGCGAGAACCCACGATGCGCGGTGACGCCGCGCATCGTGGGTTTCTTCGTACGAAGGCCAGGCCGGGGATCCGGCGGGACCTGCCAGCAAGTCGCCGCGGATTCGGTCAACCGACCTGGCGGAGCCGGTCGGCGGCCGCGTCCACGTCGAGCTCGCCCCGGGCGAGCATGGCCAGCACGTCCTCCCGGCTCTGCTCCGGCTCGTTCGAACCCGTCGGAGCCGCCTGGGCCACCGAGGCGGCCGGCGACCCGGCGCCTTCCAGGCCCAGCTTCGCCAGCAGGTCGGCGTAGCGCTGCCGGGCCGTCGGATAGCTCACGCCGAGGTGCCGCTCGACCTCGCGCATGTTGCCGCGGGAGACCAGGAAGACGCGCAGCAGGTCGCGTTCGGCGTCGGTGAGGCCACAGAACCCGCACGACTCGAACACTCCCGACAGTTCGCTGGCGCACGCGTCGCAGCTCAGCCGGGTCACCTGCAGACCGGCGCCGCAGACCGGGCAGTCGCGCGGCGGCCGGTGCGCGTGGGCTGCGTGTCCGGCGTATCCACCCGTGCCGTACGCCACGCTCACGGCGCCTGCTTGACGGTCGCCATCCCCATCACGACCTCCAGGTCGAGCTGGCCGTCGCCGGTGCCGATCACGTGCTCGTCACGGTCGGCGCCCGGCGGCTCCCACTGCACCCGGCCGAGCTGGACGTCGGGACGGACCCGGACGCTCGAACCCGGCAGCAGCCGCAACTGGAGGGAGCCGGACTCCGCGCGCAGCCGCGACCTGCCCCGGTGGATGCGGCCTTCCACCTGCGCCGAACCCGCCTGGACGAGTACGTCGATCGGGCCCTCCACGTCGCGGACCCGCGCGGAGCCGCCGGTCACCCGCACCTGCTCCAGGCTCGGGATGCGTTCGCAGTTGACACTGCCCGCGGTGACCTCGATCTCCACCGCCAAGCTGGGGTTGACGCGGACGGACAGCTCGCGCCCGAGGTCGAAGACCCGCTCCTGCACGTCGCGCAGCGACCGGGTGCGCATCAGGGTGAAGCCGTCCAGGGACGCTCCGAACTCCCCCTCGCTGGTGACGACCAGCGTGTCGCCCTCCTGGCGTACGACGTGCGGGCCGTCGACGGCCACCGTGGAGACGAACGGCTCGCCGATGATCCGGACCCGGCGGCCGACAGCTCGCACCCGCACCCGGTTGGTCGGCTCGGTCGCGGAGGCCGTGGGCAGCGTCCGCTGCCCGGACGTGCCGGCGTCGCCCGCACTGCCTGCGTTGGTACCGCCCGGGGCCGCGGTCGACCCGCTTCCGGACGGGGTGGACCCGGCGTCGGCGGATCGGCGGGCCTCGTCCAGGCGGGCGGCTGCCTCCTCCGGGCCGAGCCGCCCGGCGGCGACGTCGGCCAGGATCCGGCGGACGGGGTCGTCGCCCTCCGGCGGCGTGGGCGGCGTGGGAGGCGTCGGTGGCGTGGACGGGGTGGGCGGCTCGGGAGTGGGGTACTCGCCGTTGCCGTGCGGGCCGGCCGCGTGCTCGGCCGCCCGGATCGCATCACCGGTGGCGGCCTGCGCCTGCTCCGCGCGCTCGGCGGCCTCCCGCTGGCGGCGTTCGGCCTCGGCGCGCACCTGCTCGGCCGCCGGGTCGGGCGTGGCCGCGGAACCCTCGTGGCCGGCGTGTGCATCGTGGGCGCCGTGGGACTCGTGCCCCGGCGCGGTGGGGGCGGGCGCGTCGCGGTGGGTCGGCACGGCGTCGGTCGCCTCGGCCCAGGGGTCCGATTCGGGAGATGTGTTCTCAGGCATGGGTCGATTTCACTCCGCGAATGATGGAGTGTCAAGGCAGTCTTTACAGAACCTGATATCTGACCTACGAAAAGTTGACCGTGTAGCCAGCCGATCGCAATCGGTGCAGGATCTCCTCGCGGTGCTGCTTGCCTCGTGTCTCGAGCTGGAGGGCCACGTCGACGTCTCCGAGGTGCAGGCCGGCACCGGTGCGCTGGTGTACGACGTCCAGGACGTTCGCCTCCACCTCGGCGAGCTGGCGCAGGAGGGCGGCCAGCCCGCCCGGCTGGTCGGGCACGCACACCCGCAGGGACATGTACCTCCCGGCGGCGATCATGCCGTGGCGCAGCACCCGCATCAGCAGCAGCGGGTCGATGTTCCCTCCGGACAGCACCGCGACCACGGGTGGCTCGAACGCACCCGGGGCGTCGAGCGCGGCCGCGACGGCCGCCGCGCCCGCGGGCTCGACCAGCAGCTTGCCGCGTTCGAGGAGCAGCAACAGGGACCGCGACAGCGACTCCTCCGAGACCGTGATCACCCCGGAGACCCAGCGCCGGACGACCTCGAACGGCACCCCGCCCGGGCAGCCGACCGCGATTCCGTCGGCCATCGTCTGCATGCGTTCCACCGGGACCGGCCGGCCGGCCGCCAGGGACGGCGGATAGGCCGCCGCGCCGGCCGCCTGGACTCCCACGACCCGCGCCTTGGAGCCCCGCCCGGCCAGCGCGGCCGCCACTCCGGCCACCAGCCCGCCGCCGCCGGTCGACACCAGGACCGTCGCGACATCCGGGCACTGCTCCAGGATCTCCAGGCCGAGCGTGCCCTGCCCGGCCACGATGTCGGGGTGGTCGAACGGGTGGATGAAGATCGCGCCGGTCTCCTCGGCGTACTGCCGCGCGGCGACCAGGGCCTCGTCGATGGTGTGGCCGTGGAACCGCACGTCGGCGCCGTAGGAGCGGGTGGCCTCCTCCTTCGGGATGGGCGCACCGAACGGCATGAACACCGTGGCCCGGGTGTCCAGCAGGCGGGCGGCGAGCGCCACCCCCTGTGCGTGGTTGCCGGCGCTCGCGGCCACCACGCCACGAGCGCGTTCGGCCGGGCTCAGCCGGGAGATCCGTACGTACGCGCCACGGATCTTGAACGACCCGGCCCGCTGGAGGTTCTCGCACTTCAGGTGCACCGGCCCGCCCACCCGGTCCGCCAGCCATCGGGACGCCTCCATCGGGGTGGTCCGGGCGATCCCGCTCAGGGTGCGTTCGGCGTCCTCGATGTCGGCGAGCAGGGCGGCCAGGTCCGCCCCGTCGCGTGCACCGTCGGGTGTGCTGTCGTGCGGGCTGGCAGCGGTCATGGCCGCAGTCTGGCACCTTCGGCGAGCCGCGCCGACCGGGCGCCCGCCGGCCCGGAAACCACGTAGAACAGGGTCATGGCCACCAGCCCTCCGTCCGACCGCACCGGCCGGCCGCGCGGCGACGGGAGTCCGAAGGGGCCCGGGCCGCACCGACGTCCGGGCGGGCCCGGCCGGGTGGCGCGCCCGCCCGGTCCGCCCGGCGCGCTGCTGTACGCCGGTCTCGCCCTGCACCGCGACCCGCCTGCGTACTTCCTCCGGATCGCCCGCGGACATCCCCGGCTGGCCCATCTGCGGCTCGGCGGGGAGCACGTCTACGTCCTCAGCCATCCCGACCTGGTACACGAACTCTTCGTCACACGCGGGCGGGATCTTCGCAAGGGCCGGACGCTGGAGCGGATCCGGATCCTCCTGGGCGAGGGGCTGCTCACCAGCGAGGGCGAGTGGCACCGCTCCCAGCGGCGGCTGATCCAGCCCGCACTGCAGGGCGACCGGCTGCGGGCGTACGCGCCGGTGATGGTGCGGGCGGCGCGCGACCGGGCGGCCGACTGGCAGGACGGCCGGCAGGTCGACCTGGCCCGGGAGATGTCCGCGCTGACGGTGGCGGTGGTGGGTGAGACGTTGTTCGGCACCGACCTGCGGGACCGCAGCCCCGAGGTGGCCGACGCGTTGGGTGAGCTGATGGACGGGTTCTCCCGGCGGATGCTGCCGGGCGCGGATCTACTGCTGTCGGTGCCCACCCGCGGCCGGGCCAGGTTGTTCGCCGCCGTGGACCGCCTCGACGCCCTGGTGCGGACCATGATCACCGAACGGCGCGACCGCCCGCCCGGCCCCGACCTGCTGTCCACGCTGCTCGAGGCGGCGGCTGCCGACGCCGGGACGACCGACGCCGACACGGTCGTGCGGGACGAGGTGATGACACTACTGCTGGCCGGGCACGAGACCACGGCCAGCGCGCTGTCGTGGGCGTGGTGGCTGCTGGACCGGAATCCGGAGGCGGCGGCCTGGCTGCACGCCGAGGTCGACGCCGTGGTCACCGAGCCCGTCCGGCTCACCTACGCCGACCTGGACCGGCTGCCGCGGACCAGAGCGGTGCTCGCGGAGGCGATGCGGCTCTATCCGCCGTCGTGGATTCTCGGCCGGCGCACGCTCGTGGACGTGGAGCTGGACGGCTGGACGCTGCCCGCGGGCTCGCTGTGTGTGACCAGCCAGTACGCCCTGCACCGCGACCCGCGGTTCTGGGCGGCCCCGGACGCCTTCGCGCCCGCACGCTGGATCGGGCCCGACGGAGCCTTCGGCGAGGGCGTACCGGGCCAGCCGCGGGCCGCCTACGTGCCGTTCGGCGCGGGCGCCAGGATCTGTGTCGGGCTGGGCTTCGCCTGGACCGAGGGAGTGCTCGTCCTCGCCACGCTCGCCCGCCGGTGGGCTCCCCAGCTGGCACCCGGGCACCGGGTCAGGCCCCAGGCGGCGGTCACCCTGCGGCCCGCCGGCGGCATGCCGGTCGTACTCCGCGAGCGGTCACCGGGCGCCGGTGGGCACAACCGTGAGCGAGATCCGGACGGCCGTCGGTAATGGTTGCATGGCGCATGCAAACCTGTATGCTTGCGGCGTGCAAGCAACTGGCTGTCACCCGCAGACCGGCGAAACCACCGCCGCCTCCACTCCGGCACCAGAGACGTTGCTGGTCGCCCTGATGCGGCTGGTGCGCCTGGTCAAGCGCGGAAATGACGCGCCGATCGAACCCGCTCTGCATTACGTTCTTCACACCGTCGCGTGCTCGGGGCCGACCCGGCTGTCCGATCTCGCCGGGCAGGTGCAGCTCGACGTGTCGACCGTGAGCCGGCACGTCCGCGCGCTGGAGACCTCCGGCTACCTCGGACGCGCCAGCGATCCCGACGACCGCCGGGCCGCCCTGGTCTCGGTCACCGAGGTCGGCAACCGCGTCCTGGAGGAGGCCGCCGCCCGCAGGCGCGCCCGGCTCGACGCCGTGCTGTCCCAGTGGCCGGCCGACGACGTACACACCCTCGAGCGGCTGCTCGACCGACTCGGCAAGGACCTGGAGGCCGAGACGTCCGCGCCGCCGGGGCCCTGACCCGGAGGACGACGCCATGGCCGCACCACCAGAACCTCACCGGCACAAAGCGAACTCGCCGGCGCGCCACCGCGCGCCGGCGAAGAAGCGCTGGTTCACCAGGCAACACCAAGTCACACGGAGTGCAGTTCCCATGAGCGAACCCCAACGCGAGCCGTCGGCGAGCGCGGAGACGACCCCCGCGCCCGTGGACGGCCCCTCCTACCTGTCCCACCGGCAGATCCTGATCACCCTCGGCGGCCTGATGGCCGGGATGCTGCTCGCCGCGCTCGACCAGAGCATCGTCGGCACCGCGCTGCCCCGCATCGTCAGCGACCTCGGCGGCCTGGACAAGCTGTCCTGGGTGGTCACGGCGTACCTCCTGACCTCCACCGCCTCCACCCCGTTGTGGGGAAAGATCTCCGACCTGTACGGCCGCCGGCTGATCTTCCAGGCGGCGATCGGCACCTTCCTGGTCGGTTCGGTGCTGGCCGCCCTCGCGCAGAACATGCCCGAGCTGGTGGCGTTCCGCGCGATCCAGGGACTCGGCGGCGGTGGCCTGATGGCACTGGCCTTCGCCACCATCGGCGACATCATCCCGCCGCGTGAACGCGGCCGGTACCAGGGCTACTTCGGTGCCGTGTTCGGCATCTCCAGCGTTGCCGGGCCCCTGCTCGGCGGCTGGTTCACCGACGGCCCTGGCTGGCGGTGGATCTTCTGGATCAACCTGCCGATCGGCCTCTCCGCGCTCGTCGTCACGACGTACGCGCTGCGGATGCCCACGGTCCGGCGCAACCACCAGATCGACTACCTCGGCGCGGCCACGATCGTCGCCTCGGTCTCCTCGATCCTGCTCTACCTGTCCTGGCGGGGTCAGTCCTACGGCTGGACCGAGGGTGGGGCGCTGGGCCTGCTCGGCGCCGGCATCGCGCTCGCCGTGGTGTTCGTGTTCGTCGAGTCGCGGGCCTCCGAGCCGATCCTGCCGCTGCGGTTGTTCCGGAACTCGGTGTTCACGATCAGCAACGTCTTCGGCCTGATCGCGGGCTTCGTGATGTTCGGCGCGATCATCTACCTTCCGCTCTACCTGCAGGTGGTGCACGGCCTGTCCCCCACCGCCTCCGGCCTCGCGATGCTGCCGATGGTGGCCGGCATTTTCACGTCCTCGATCAGTGCCGGCCGGCTGATCAGCAGGACCGGCCGGTACAAGATCTACCCGATCCTGGGCGCGCTGTTCATGGCGCTGGCGGTGTGGCTGCTGTCCCGGCTGAGCTCGGGGTCCTCGATGTGGACGATCGGGGTCTACCAGTACGTCCTCGGCTTCGGTCTCGGCCTCACCATGCAGACGATCATGACGGCGGTGCAGAACTCCGTGCACTTCCGCGACATGGGCACGGCCACCAGCGCGACGACCTTCTTCCGGAGCATGGGCGGCGCGCTCGGTACCGCCGTCTTCGGGGCGATCCTCACCAGCCGGTTGGGCACCCACCTGGCGGAGGTGCTGCCGCCGGCGGCAGCCGCGAAGATCCCGGCCGGCGCGGTGGAGAACGTCACCGCGATCCAGAAGCTCCCGCCGGAGCTGAAGGCGCCGGTGATCGAGGCGTTCGTCCGTACGCTGCACGACGTGTTCCTCACCGGCGCGCCGTTCGCGCTCCTGGCGATGGTGGTGGCGCTCTTCCTCAAGGAGCTTCCGCTGGCCACCGGGCGCCCGCCGGCGGAGGGCACCGGCGAGGTCGAGGCGGAGTTCGCTCCGAGCGCCACGCACTGAGCAGGCCTACCGAGCACGGGTACGACGTTCAGGTAGGAGCAACGAGAAGGAGCCCCGGCGATCCGCCGGGGCTCCTTCGTCGTATGCGGGCAGGCTACCTGTCGGTGCGCGGCTCGTGCGGCGAGTCCGGTTCCTCGTCCGAACCGGATGTCTCCTCGCCAGGTGGAGGCGAGGTCGTCGCTTCCGGCGGCGGCACCTGGTCGGGCGGCGGCGCCTCCTCGGCCGATGGCGCCACCGGCGAGCTCGCCTCCCCCACGGCCTGCTCAGCTCTGGAAGACCCGGCCGCCTCGGTGGAAGGGCTGGAGGGGCCGGTCCCCGGCTCCCCGGGCTCCGGTCCGGTGCCGGGTGGACCGGTCGGCGGGGTTCCCGACGGCGGTGTACGCCGTGACCGGTTGTCGGAGGTGATGCTGCGTACGACACCGTTCGTCACCGCGGTCAGCGGCACCGCGAACAACGCGCCCACGATCCCGAACAGGTAGCCGCCGGCGGCGATCGCCAGCAGGACGGCCAGCGGGTGCAGCCGGACGAACCGTCCCAACAGGAACGGCTGCAGCAGGTGCGCCTCCATCTGCTGGACGGCGAGCACCCCCAGCAGCATCAGCGCAGCCACGACGGGCCCCTGCGCCACCAGCGCCACCAGCACCGCCACCGAGCCGGAGACGAAGGCACCGATCAGCGGCACGAACGAGGAGAGGAACACCAGGACACCGATCGGCAGCGCGAACGGGACCCGCAGGACCACCGCGACGAGGGTGATGCCGATCGCGTCCACCAGGGCGACCAGGACGGTCGCCCGGACGAAGGCGGTCAGGGACACCCAGCCCTGCCGGGCGGCGGTGTCGACGCGTTCCCAGCTCGCGCGCGGCAGCAGGCGGACCAGCCAGGCCCAGATGCGCTCTCCCTCGTAGAGGAAGAAGTACGTCGTGAACAACGCGATGAACAGCCCGGCGACCACGTGGCCGACGGTCGTGCCCACCTGGAGCGCGCCGGCGGTGATCTGCTTGGTGGACAGGGCCTGCCCGAGGTTCTTGAACGTCCGGGTGATCTCCGACTGCGACAGCTGGAGCGGGCCGTGGACCAGCCAGGCCTGGATCTCGGCGACGCCGCTGATCACCTGCTTGACCAGGCCCTGGTAACCGACCGCGATCTGCTGGCCGACCAACGTGAGCAGCCCGAAGATGACGATGAAGAGCCCGAGCAGGGTGAGGAAGGCCGCCAGGCTGCGCGGGACGGCCCTGCTGATCGCCCCGGTCGCCGGCACCAGCAGCGCCGTCACCAGGACCGCGATGAAGACGGGCACCACGACGACGCTGAGCTGGATCAGGACGTAACCGATGGCCAGTCCACCCAGGACCAGCAGCAACAGCCGCCAGGTCCACTCGCTGGCCACCCGCAGCCCGTGCGGAACGACCTCCTCGTGGTCCGCGGTGGCTTCGCCCTGGACCGCCCGCGCGGGATCGGTCTCGGTGTCCCCCTGACCGGTCTGGTCGCGGGCTGCGGAACGACTCGTCCTTAGTCGCCGGACCGCGCTCAGCAACCGGCCGCGCGGCGAACCACCCGGCCCGGTCGCGCCGGCCGTGCCCGCGGTGCCTCCCCCGGACTCCGTGCCCCCACCCTCGTTGATCACCACGGGTACCTACCCGTTGAACGAGGGCGACAACATACCCATTTCCGGTACGCCATGCCGGTCGCCTTGCCCGCCAGCATCGCAGCCGGCGTCCCGGGCCGCACGAGGCGGCACCGGGCGGACCCGCGTAACGGCAGCGGTCCGCCGCGCACGGCAGCGGTCCTCGTCAGTCGGCGGACCAGTAGCGGTCACCGCGCAGGATGAACCCGGCGGCGCCGACGATGCCGGCGTCCTGGTCGAGGATGGGCCGCTCCACCTTCACGCGGCGGGCGAACTCGATCCGGGCGTACTCCCGCAGCGTGCGCTCCAGCGGCTCGAACAGCAGCGGCCCTACCTGGGAGACCCCGCCGCCGAGTACGACGCGGTCGACGTCGCACAACGCCATAGCGGACGCGATACCCAGGCCGAGTGCCCAGCCCGCCCGCTCGAACGCGGCCCGGGCCACCTCGTGGCCGGCCCGCGCGTCGTCGGCGAGGTCGCGGGCGTTCGCCGCCGGGTCGTTCGGCCGCCAGCCCTGCTCACGCGCCCAGGCGGCGAGGCCCGGCCCGCGAGCGAACGCCTCCACGCAGCCGCGGGACCCGCAGCCGCACGGCGGACCCTGCGGGTCGACGACCATGTGCCCCACGTGCCCGGCGTTGCCGCTGCCGCCGTCGACCAGTCGGCCGCCGAGGATCAGGCCGCCGCCCACCCCGGTGGACACGACCATGCCGAGCATGTCGGCCACACCCCGCCCCGCGCCCTGCCAGTGCTCGGCGACCACGACGGCCACCGCGTCGTTGTGCACCCGGACCGGCAGGCCGGGGTACGCCGCGGCCAGCCGGGCGCGCAGCGGGAAGTCCCTCCACGGCAGCAGGTTGACCGGCGACACAGCACCTTCCGGCCACCGCATCGGACCACCGCAGCCCACACCGACTCCCTGGATCGCCGGCCGGCCGGCCGCGTCCAGCACGGACTCGCACAGTGCGTGCAGCCGCGCCCAGATCGCGTCCGCGTCGTCGTCGTGGCTGGCCAGCGTGGGCGCGCGATCGCTCACGAGCACCCGGCCGTCGGCGTCGACCACTCCGGCGGCGATCTTGGTGCCTCCGATGTCGACAGCGAGAACGGGTTCGGTGCGTGCGTCTGCCGGGCGGCCGGCTTGCAGGTCGGTCATGCACGCATCTTGCCCGGTCCCTTGCCAACGCCGGACATGAGGACGAAGCTTCGGCGCAGCGGCCTCCATGACCCGTCAGGCCAAACGACCGACGCCGGCATCGACGGCGACCGGGTTCCGGGCCGACGCGGGTCGGCGCGACGAGGAGGCTTCGCGCATGCAGTGGTACGACGGACCGACCAGGCCCGACCGTAAGCCACCGGCCGTCAGCGAGCCTCCCCCGCCGTCCGCGGGGTTTCGTTCCGACCGGGACCGATCCCACCGGGACGACTCCCCCTACGCGGATCCGTACGCACGTACGTCGTTCGACGACGGGACCGACGCCGACGTCGCCGAGGTCGGCTCACCCCAACGCCGCCTCCCGCGATGGGTGCGGTTCACCCTCGGCGTCGCGGCCGCCCTGGTGCTCGGCTGGCTGGCGCTGACCCGGCTCACCGCACCCGACGCGGACGTCCAGGCGAGCCGGCCGCGGTTCGTCGACAACTTCACCGCCAGGGTCGACGTCACGGTGCGGAGCCGGGTCGGCGGACCGCAGGTCGTCCTGCCGCCGGAGCCGCCGGCGTTGCCCGGTCTGGAGTTCGCCGGGGTGAACGGCGTCACCGACATGACGGTCCAGGGGCGGGTGGAGTGGCGGCCGATCCAGCTGCCGGGGCACGGGCAGCGTGAGTTCTCGCTGTTCTGGAAGGTACGCGACTGCGCGCCCGCCCTGGCCGCGGGCGAGCGTGAGGTCGCCGTGCCGCTGCGGGTGGCCGGCGCCGGCGGCGCGCGGAGCACGCTCCGGCTGTCCGTCGGCGTGCAGCGGGACCTGCTGCCCTCGGTCTGTACGACCGACCCGGACACGGGCCGGCCCCGCCTGGTGGAGGTCGTTCCGCCCGCACTCGTCGGCTCCGGGCTGGAGGCCGTCGTCTCGGTGCAGAACGTCGGCGGCCGCCCGCTGACCTACCGCGAGACCGTGATCGCCGCTGATCCGTCCCGAAAGGTCGGCGGGGACGCGCATCCGTCAGTGGTGGTGCCGGTGGGCGGACAGCGAACCATCCCGCTTCCGTTCCAACCGAACGACTGCCGGCTCCCGGTGGACAGCGCTGCCATGGTGACCATGCGGTTCACCACCGGCGGGTCGTCGGGCCGGCCGGTGGAGCTACCGATCCGGCTGGCGGACAGGTGGGAGAACTTCCTCGGGGTCTGCGCTGTGCTCTGAGCGTGCTCAGCGTCCGAGCTCGGCTCGCTGGACGTGCCGTGGCGTTCCGGCATTCTCCGACCTGGCATTCTCCGACCCGACGTCCTCCGACCCGACGTCCTCCGACCCGCCATCCTCCGACCCGCCATCCTCCGGCTCGGCGTACTCGGTGGGAAGGTCGACGACGTCGACCACCGGCGAGGTCGCCCAGTTCGTCCGCCGGCGTGCGGCGGCGACGGCGAGGTCGGCCAGCCGGGTGGCGAGCCCGGCGTTGCGCTCCTCCTCGGCCGCCGCTGCCCTGGTCTCCGCCAGCAGGTCGCCGGCCGCCCGGAGCGCGCCCGGCGTGGCGGTCGCACCGCGCCGGTCGAGCGCCCGGCCGAACAACACGGCGAAGTCGCCGGCGGTGAACTCGCGGGTGCGGACCACCCGCCACCAGGCCGCCAGCGACGGGCAGGCGTCGACCAGCCGGCGGTAGCCGTCCGGCCCGCCGAACGCGACGAGCTGGACCTGCGCGCCGTGGGCGCTGATCAGCCGGTGCAGTTCCTGCGCCAGCGGGCGGCCGATCCGCTCGTGGCTCACCAGCCGGTCGAGCCCGTCGACGGCGATCAGGCGTTCGCCGTCGCAGCCCTCCACCCGATCGCGGAGCTGGGCGACCGCGCTGTCGGCGTCCAGCAGGGCGAACTGCTCGTGGTGCAGCCACACCGCGGTCCCGTCGAAGCCGCGCATGGTCATCAGCCGGGCGAGGACGTCGACGGCGAGGTTGGTGCCCACGTCCGGTGGGCCGGTCACCAGCAACCGGAGGTCCTGGGCGGGCATGTCCACGAGTTCGCGGAGTACGGCGACCAGGGCCGGCTGCCCGACGATCCGGTCGATCATCGCGGTGGCCTGCGCCAGCGCCGAGGCCCGGGCGCATCCGGCTCCGTCCACCAGGTCGGGAGGGGCTCCGGCGGACCGGTCCGGCGTCTCGTCCGGACGCCGGCCCGGCGCGGGCACGGTGTCGCGTACGGGGCCGTTACGGTGCCCGACCGGCGGGAAAACGTCTTCCGTGGCGAGCCAGGCGGGGGCCGACGCCGCGCCGGCGAGCGGATGGCGCACCCGCCGGACCCGGAACAGCCGGCGTACGTCGTCCTGGAACTCCCCCACCGGAACCAGGCACGGATCCGGCGTCGCCGCGTCACCGGGCAGGCCCTGCACCACCCCGGTGAGCCGGACCGCGAGGTCGAGCCAGGTCCGGGCCACGTCGAACTCCCCCGCCACCAGCGCTCCGGCCAGCCAGGACCGCACCTGGTGGCGCCATGCGCCGGCGTCCCACGTGCGCACGTCCTCGGCGAGCCGAGCACCCACCTGTGCGTACAGATCACCGCGGACGCCGACGGCGAGCTCGGGCGGCACGACGGTGAGCCCGGCCTGCACCAGCAGGCAGGAGAGCGCGGTGCACAGGTCGTCCCCGCCCGGCACCGCGTCGGCCAGGAGCCGGTGCGCCGCGCACCAGCCGTCGACGATCCAGCTCAGGTAACCGACGTTGCCGGTGAGCTCGGGGAGGACGGCGACGAGGTCGTCTCCGGCCGCGTCCGCCCAGCGTTCCCGCAGCTGAGCCCAGCCCGCCGGCGTACTCGGTGCGGAGAGGGTCGCCTCCACCAGGTCGTGGTCGGCCGCGGCGTGTTCGTACAGCGTCAGCAGACCCTGCCGCCGGTCCTCCAGCGACTCGATGCCCGCCAGCACCCGCAGGATCTCCGCCGTCAGCTCCCAGGCCAGCCGACGGAGGCCGCGGTCGTCACCGGCCGCCCGGAACAGGTCTCCACCCGGTGGCCGCCACGGAGCCGCGGACGCGACCCACCCGGTGCGGAGCCCACCAAGCCCGTCCCGACCGGGTGATCCCTGCGCCGCGCCGGCGAGGTGCGAGCTCACCAGGTCGTGCTCCAGCCGCCGCCAGGACCCGGAGCGGACGGCGACGTCACCGCACAGGAAGGCGGTGATGCCGAGGACGTCGGCGACGACGGCCGGCACCGGCGTGCGCAACGCCGGGTGCTCGTCGACCACCAGCAGCGCCGAACGCGGGTCCTCGGCCAGTGCGTCCACGCGTTCGGTCACCGCGGCGACAAGGCCGTCGGGGACCTGCCACCTGCCCCGGGAGTACAGGTCGAACACCGACTCCTCGCGGAACATCGCCTCGAGGGCGCCATGAGCCCGGGACGCGTTCGTCTGCACTGAGGATCCTCCGGCTTCCGGGCGCACCACGTGGTCGGGCGTCAGGCGACCCTCGGCCGGGGACAGAGACCAGGACCGCGGAAAGGAACAAGATCCAGAGCAGCCTAGCGGAGTCGATCACGAACGCGCAGTGTGTGATCGCGTGCCGGGCACCTTCGCCGGGCACCTTCGCCGGGCACGCCCTGACGCCTTTGCAGGGCACCGCCGCGGGGCAGGTTTCCTCCGGTGACGAACGACGTGAACCCCCACCGCGCGAGCGGCTCCGGACCGGTCACGGTCGGGCCGATCGAGGACCCGGCGCGACTGCCCGAGGCGGTCGACCTCTACCGCGCGGTGCTGGACCTGCCGTCCGGCGACCCGGCGGTGAGTCCCCGGCTGCTCGCCGGACTGGTCCACAACGGCGGCTCGGTGATCGGCGCGTACGCCGGGGACACGCTGGTGGGTTTCGCGTACGGCTACGTCGGCCGGGACGCGGGGACCGGCGAGGTGTACCACTATTCGCAGGCCGCCGTGGTCGACCGGGCGTGGCAGGGGCGCGGCGTCGGCCGGGCACTGAAGCAGGGGCAGCGGGAGTACGTCCTGGCCACCGGGCTCACTCGGATGCGCTGGGCCTACGACCCTGTCCGCGCCCGCAACGCACACTTCAACCTGGACGTGCTCGGCGCGCGGGGACGGTGGTTCGTCCGCGATCTGTACGGCCCGGAAGCGCGGGGACCGAGCCACGAAGGGCCCGCCGAACCCACCGACCGACTGGTCGTGGAGTGGGACCTGACCGGCACGCCGTCACCGGGTGCGGGCCCGTCGCCGGAGCCCGTCGCGGGTCGGTTGCCGGCGTGGGGCGAGGCGGTTCCGGCCGGGGACGACCTGCTGCTCGGCGTACCCCGGACGTGGTCGCGGACGGAGCCGGAGCCGGGAAGGGCGGCCCGGGTCCGGGCGGCGGTACGCGACGCGCTGGAGCACGCCCTGGGCCAGGGGTATGTCGCGGTGTCGTGCCGTGTGCCCTCGTCACCCGCGGGTGAGGACGTACCGCACGACACCGCGTACTACCGCCTGCGCCGCGACGTCTGAGCAGCCGGGACGCAGGCCTGTCCGCTCGGGAACCCCGGCAGACCGGCCCTCAGCCGACCGAGCGCAGCTTGGGCAGGACCTCGGCGACCTGTTCGGCCCGCGCCACGGCGTCGTCGCCGCGCACCACGACGATCACCTCGCCGATGCCGGCCCCGGCGAACGCCTCGGCCTGCCGCAGCAGGTGGTCGGTGCCCTCGTCCGCACGGATCTGGACCGTACGCCGGATCTGGCCCGGGTCCCGGCCCACGTCCTGGCAGTGCCGGTCGAGCACCCCGGACAGCTCGGCGATCTCCTCCACGGAGCCGCCCGCGGCGTTCCAGGCGTCGGCGTACCGCGCGACGATCTTCAGGGTCCGCCGGCGCCCGCTGCCGCCGATCCACAGCGGTGGCCCCGGCTTCTGCACCGGCTTGGGGTTGGCCAGCGCGTCGGTCAGGTGGTAGTGCTCACCGTGGAAGGTGGTCTTCGGCTCGGTCCACAGCGACCTGATCACCTGGCAGGCTTCCTCGAACCGGTCCAGGCGTCCCTTCACACTGCCCAGGTCGATGCCGAGCATGGTGTGCTCGATCTCCGCCCACGCCGCGCCCAGGCCGAACTCCAGCCGGCCGCCGGACAGGTGGTCGACGGTCACCGCCATCTTCGCCAGGACGGCCGGGTGCCGGTAGGTGACGCCGGTGACCATGCAGCCGATCCGCACCCGCTGGGTGCTCTCGGCCATCGCCGCGAGCAGCGTCCAGCCCTCGAGGACGTCGCCTTCGGGGTCGCCGTGGATGGCGGCGAAGTGGTCGAAGTTCCAGACGCTGTCGAAACCGGCCTGGTCGGCCAGCTTCCACACGCTGCGCAGGTGGTCGACCGTGGTGTTCTGGGGGGCGAGCTTGAGTCCGACTCGCAGCCCCGAGGAGTTGTCCGCGACAGAAGTCATGCGCCAGTCTTACCGCGCCCGGCCCCGAACCGGCGAGGGGGCGTTCACGCGCGGGGTCCTGCGGCCGGCACCAGCCGGGCGGCCAGCGCGGCGGCCGCGTCGGGGTGGTCGGGCGCCAGCAGTCCCACGGCGGCGAGTACGTAGTCTCGGTCGACGGCGAGGTCCGGGTGCTCGGGGACCAGCCGGCCGTGCCCGGCGGCTCCGGCCAGCCCCGCGGCCACGACCGTCCGGGCGAGTTCTGGGTCGAGGTGCCGCAGCAGCCCGCCCGAGCCCACCAGCAGGCCCACCTCGCGCAGGTCCTTGCCGGCCCGGTCGACCGTCGGACCCGCCGGGCCGGTGACGACCTGAGAACGTCCGGCGTGCCGGCGCAGGGCCAGCTTGACGGCGAGTTCGGCCAGCCGTACGTCGACGTCAATCTCTGCTTGCGTCGTGGCGACGAACCCCGGATTCGCCTTACGGTGTTCGGCTTCTGTCCGCAGGGTTGCGGCCTCGGTCCCTTCCGCCTCGTCGAGCAACCGAGCCTTGACGGCGGCACGGACGATCTCCGGCGCGTTCCACCGCAGGCCCAGATCGCCCTCGACGGTGCGGCTGACCGGCAGGGTGGCGACGACCTCCCGGCCCAGCCCGGCGTCCTCCGGGTCGGGCTCGACCACCGAGTGCACGTCCGTGGTGGCCCCGCCGACGTCCACCACGACCACGCCCGGCACACCACAGGTGCGGGCCAGCACCTCCACCCCGCGCAGCACCAGGTCGGGCGTGGCGCCCACGACGATGCGGGCGAACTCGTCCCGCCGGGACAGGTGCTTGCCGCCGATCACGTGCCGGACGAACATGTCCCGGATCGAGGCCCTGGCCGGGTCAGGGCACACCACGCCGATGCGCGGCAGAACGTTGTCGGTGACCAACGCCGCGACGCCGGCGTCGGCCAGCACCTGCGCGACCTCCGGGCCACAAGCGGCGTTGCCGGCCACGACGACCGGGACGGTCAGGGCCGAGGTCGAGTCGGAGGCTGACGTGGACGCCGCGTCGGCCAGCGCCCGCGCGTTGGCGCGCAGCACCGCGGTGTTGCCGCCGTCGGTGCCGCCGACCAGCAGGACCAGGTCGGGTGCGGACGCCGCCAGCGCGGTCAGCGCGGTGGCATTGAGGACGCCGGCCGCCACGTGGACCACCCGGCCGCCGGAGGAGGTGGCGACGCGTTCGCCGGCCTCCACGGTCACCAGTCGCTCGTTGCCGACGACCGCTATCCGCAGGCCGCCGCCGGCGCTCGAGCACGCGCGGACCGGCCACTTCGGCTCCTCACCGGTCGCCTCCGCGAGGTCGGTACGCAGGACGTCCAGCGCCTCCATCAGGTCGGTGCCGATGGTGGTGCGGTGGCTGCCGGTGGCGACCAGGTGTCCGGTCGTCACGTCGACCAGCGCGGCCTTGGTGAACGTCGACCCGAAGTCGACGCACAGGACCCGCCGCGGCTCGGGCCGCGCGTCGCCGCATCCGGGTGGGGCGTCCTTCACCGCGCTCCCACCGGCGAGTCCGACAGCCTGGCGGAGATCTTCTTCTCCAGCTCGTCGACCGTACGCCGGAACTCCGCATCCAGGTCGACGTCGTACAGCTTCGCGAGGACCAGGACCGACCACAGGCAGTCGGCCAGCTCGTGACACAGGGCCTCCCGGCCGCCCGGCATGTTCCGCGCACCCTCCTGGGCCATCACCAGCTTGGCCAGGTCACCCACGTCGCCGACGAAGCCGAGCATGAACTCCTCGCGGTTCCACGTACGCCCGCGCTCCTGCTCGTTCAGCTGGTCGTAGAGCGCGTGCACCCGCATCGCGCGGTCGGTGAGCTGGTCGAGATTCAGCCGGTCCCCGGTCATCGCCTCAGCGTAGATGCCCCTCGTGTCGGAGCTAGCTCCATCTCCGTGTCCTCGGGTCCCACTTGCTGTTGGCAGCGGTCCCTGTCAGTGCTGGGTCGGTAAAGGCGATCACTGCGCCGAGCAGTTCGAGAAAGGACGACGGTAGACGGTCGGCCAGGCCTTGTTTGCGCCTCCAGGCCACCCACCGGCTTTGTGCCCGCGTGGCGTAACCGTTGAGAACGTCGGCAAGCGGCAACAACTCGGCGTGGCGGAAGGCCGCGACCTCGGCAATGGCGCCCTGTAGTTCGGCCCCCTCGACAGGGTGAAGCCCCGAAAGGAGGTACAAGTCGGCGAAGTCACGCCAGCGCGTGTTGACGGTCCCGCGCTGTAGCGCGGTGGTGATCTTTTCGCGTAGAGGAAGCCTTCCAGGGCGTAGAGCTAGTGCAGTTCATCGGTGGGACGATGCTGACGACGGGCGAGGTTCTGCAGATCCAGATATGCGCGACCCTCGACGGTGGCTCGGGTGGGCCGGCGGGCAGCAGTCATTGAAGTGTCTACAAGGTGTCGCGCAGCGCGGGTTCGGCCTGGGGGAACGACCGGACCATTCTCAGAAGCGTTGCGGGCTGCGCGCCGCGACGTCGTAACCAGCGTCGCAACGCCTCTACTGCCACTTCGGGTCCTTCGAGGTGGCGGAGTCGGAAGGCGTCGACGATGCATCGCTCCGGGCTGTACAGGCCGATGCTCGTCTGCGCAGTCAGCGTCAGTTCGTCACGGCCGATGGTGAAGGTGTCGGGGGCGAAAGCGTGCCAGGCGACCGGAGCCTGGATACGCGGAGGCCGCCTGCCACGCGGGAGAGCGACGTCGATGTGAGCGGGTATGACGTCGCTCAGCCCGTGACGTGCGAGCGCGGTCGTCAGGCACAGTGTGGCCTCCGGCGCGCGATACGCGATCTCCAGCAGATCCGGATCAGCTCCACCTGCCGCATCGAGCTGGCGGAAGAGGCCGCGCCCGAGTTGTCCTATCTTTCCCTCGTCCCGCAGCGTGTACAACCGTCGATTCGACAGCCCGCCCGCGTGCGCCTCGGAGTAGGTGAATGTCGCCGGCAGTCGAGCCAGGATCTTCTTCGTGGCTGACTCGGACGCCCTCGCCATGAGAGAAAGCCGGGACACCGTGAGGTTTCACACTTCCGGCTCGGCGAGGGTCCGGTCGGGAAGTGTGGAGGGATACGGGGGTCCTATGACCACCGTCGGTCTCCACACTTCGCCTCGCGTCCAGCATTCGTACGGGGCCCTTCGGCCTAGACGGCCAGCACCCGCCCTTAGCCGAGGGCGTGGGCGAGGTCCTCGAGCAGGTCGTCGACGGTCTCGATGCCGACCGAGAGACGCACCAGGTCGTCGGGCACCTCCAGCGGCGAGCCCGCGGCGCTGGCGTGGGTCATCCGGCCCGGGTGCTCGATCAGCGACTCGATGCCGCCCAGCGACTCGGCGAGGGTGAACACCCGCGTCCGCTCGCAGACCTCCGCGGCCGCCTCGGCGCCGTCGGCGTGCCGGAACGACACGATTCCGCCGTACCTCCGCATCTGTTTGGCCGCGACCTCGTGGCCCGCGTGCTGGGGCAGTCCGGGGTAGAGCACCTGGCGGACCTTCGGGTGCGCCTGCAGGAAGGAGGAGATCCGCTCGGCGTTGTCGCAGTGGCGTTCCATGCGTACGGCCAACGTCTTCAGTCCGCGGAGCACCAGCCAGGAGTCGAACGGCCCGGCCACCGCTCCCATGGAGTTCTGGTGGAACGCCAGCCGCTCGCCGAGCTCGGCGTTGTTGGTGACCAGCGCGCCGCCCACGACGTCGGAGTGGCCGCCGCAGTACTTCGTGGTCGAGTGCACCACCACGTCGGCGCCCAGCGTGAGCGGCTGCTGGAGATACGGCGAGGCAAAGGTGTTGTCGACCACGAGCAGCGCGCCCGCCTCGTGCGCGACGTCGGCCAGTGCCGCGATGTCGGCGACCGACAGCAGCGGGTTGGTGGGCGTCTCCACCCACAGCACGGACGTGGGCCGGGCCCGTACGGCAGCCCGGACCGCGGTCACGTCGGACACGTGCGCGGGCGTGTGCTCGACCCCCCACGGCTGGGCGACCTTGGCGAAGAGCCGGTAGGTGCCGCCGTAGGCGTCGTTCGGGATGACCACGTGGTCCCCGGGCCGGCACACGGTCCGCAGCAGGGTGTCCTCGGCGGCCATGCCGCTGGCGAACGCGAACCCGCGAACCCCCTGCTCCAGGGCGGTCAGGCACTCCTCCAGCGCGGCGCGGGTGGGGTTCTGCGTACGCGAGTACTCGTAGCCCTGCCGGGGACGCCCCACGCCGTCCTGCGCGTAGGTGCTGGTGGCGAAGATCGGGGTGATCACCGCGCCGGTCGCCGGGTCGGCCTCCTGACCTGCGTGGATCGCCTGGGTCTCGAAGCCGCGGTGCTGCTCGTTCATGGCCTCGAGGCTATCCGGGATGGCTCCCGGCGGCGGGGACCAGGCCCGGTCGGGACGGTGAGTCGCGGCAGCAGCAGGTGCACGAGGGGGCCGATGCCGAGCGCGTACACCACCGTGCCGACGCCGACCGTGCCGCCGAGCAGCCAGCCGATCGCGAGCACGACCACCTCGATGCAGGTACGGACAACCCGGACCGATCCCCCGGTACGCCCCACGAGCCCGGTCATCAGACCGTCCCGCGGTCCCGGTCCGAGGCGGGCACCGATGTAGGCGGCGGTGGCGACGGCGTTCAGGACGACCCCGCCGGCCATGAACGCGATCCGGGCGACCATCGGGTCCGGGGCCGGAAGCACCGCCAGGGTGAGATCGACCGCCACCCCGACGAGGAGCGCGTTGCTCACCGTGCCCAGCCCGGGCCACTGGCGCAGCGGGATCCAGGCCAGCAGGACGACCAGACTGACCAGGATCACGATCGTCCCGAAGGACAGCGGCACGCGTACGGCCAGGCCCTGGTGGAAGACGTCCCACGGGTCCAGGCCGAGGTCACCGCGGATCATCAGCGCCATCGAGACGCCGTACAACGCGAGCCCGGCGTACAACTGGGGCAGTCGCCGACCCAGCCGGCCGGTACGCAGCGCCGCCAGCGGACCCGAGGCGTCCCTGGGACGTCGCGCATGATCGCCGGGCGGTTGGTCGTGATCGCCGGGCGGTTGGTCCTGGTCGATGGAGCGGTCGTGATCGTTGCGCACGGGTCCGAGCCTGCGCCACGCTCGGCCGGAAGTTCCACCGGGTTCCACCAGTGGCGAGCCGCCAGGCCGCCGGGGCCCGGGCGCGTGGTCGGGGAATTCGGCACCCGAGGGCCCGCGTTGAGCCATTCGGGGAATCCCGTCGGTGATCCGCCGGAAACCCCGGTCGAGTACGCAGGTCTCAGCGAGGAGAGGGTGGCTCATGAGCTTGTTCCACCGAAAGACCGAGATGCCCAGCCCGCAGGACACCCTGCCCGGCCGGCCCGAGCGCCCCTTCCCCGTCGCGGCGCGCCATCTCGTGCTCGGCAACCCGCTGGAGGGCGCGGTGCCCGAGGGCTATGAGGTCGCGCTGTTCGGCCTGGGCTGTTTCTGGGGCGCGGAGGAGATCTACTGGCAGACCCCGGGCGTGTGGTCGACCTCCGTCGGGTACGCGGGCGGCACCACCCCGAACCCGACGTACGAGGAGGTCTGCTCCGGCCGCACCGGGCACACCGAGGCGGTACGGGTGGTCTACGACCCGGCCATGGTGTCGTACACCGATCTGGTGAAGACGTTCTTCACGGTGCACGACCCGACCCAGGGGATGCGCCAGGGCAACGACATCGGCACGCAGTACCGCTCGGCGATCTACTACACGACGCCCGAGCAGGCCGAGGTCGCCGAGCAGTTGCGCACGGCGTACGGCAAGGCGATCGCCGACCGGGGGTACGGCGAGATCACCACCGAGATCGCGCCGGCGCCGACGTACTACCTCGCCGAGGACGGGCACCAGCAGTATCTGGCGAAGAATCCGCACGGCTACCGCTGCCACGCCAACACCGGAGTGCCGTTCCCCGCATAGAGCGCCGGGGACCGAGGAGCGACGTCCCATCGCCGGCGCATACCGTGGCCATCCGGAGTACGACGACGACGCGTGGACGTCAGACAACTCTGGGAACCCGATGGCGTGCCACCTCCGCCGCTGCCGCATGATCGTGTCGATTTCGCCTCTCGCCGATCGTCGAGGGGGTGCAGGCGGGCACCCGGTCCGCCACGGCGGGAGGAGCAGACATGGCCGAGTACCTCATCTTCTTCAACCAGCAGTGGGTCGGCGACCACCCCGAGGAGTGGTACCGCGGGCGTGGGGCCCTCTCCATGGCGGTCGTGAACGAGATGAAGGCCGCCGGCGTGTACGTGTTCGGTGGTGGGCTGGAGGAGGAACCCGAGAAGGCGTTCAGCGCCGACGCGACCAGCGGCACTCTGATGATCACCGACGGGCCGTACGTCGAGACCAAGGAGTTCCTGGGCGGGTTCACCGTGGTGGACGTGGCCGACGACGAGGCCGCGAAGCTGTGGGCCGGCAAGGTCGCGGAAGCCTGCGGCTGGCCCCAGGAGGTTCGTCGGTTCAAGCCACGACGGCCGGTCTTCTGAGGACCCCGTCGGCGCGGCGATGCCCGGAGGAGCATGTCTGAGCTGTGCCCTAGGTTCGGCGCATGCCTGTCGAACCGGTTCACAGGGTCGCGGACGACCCGGCGGAGATCCTGCGGGCGCTCCCGGAGAAGTGGCACGCGCAGTTCCTGAGCGAGTACCACGCCGCTCTCGACGCGGCGCATGATCTCACTCGGTTCGCGCGGCTTCAGGAGATGTTGCGGACCTGGGGACTGCATGCAGGTGCGGTCTCCAGGCCTGCCTTCGAGGTGGCAGAGCGGGCCGTACGCGAGGACCGGCGCGGCGAGTTCGTTCCGATGGACGATGCGTCTCCGAGATGGCCCGACTGCAGGTGACTGCCGGGAAATCCCCACTGTCTTGGCCGACGCGAGTTCTCCGATACGTAGCCACGCACGACTGTGGCGCTCCCTGCTCGGGCGCTGGTCGCAGCTGTAAGTTGAGCGCATGACTGCCAGTCCCCCGGAACCCGTTGGATCGCCGGACCCTGGGGAAGATCCGGCCGCTATCTTCGAACTGCTTCCGGCGTCACATCGCGCCCAGTTCCGTGCCGAGTACGACCAAGCCCTCGATGCGGCACACGACCTTGCCCGGTTCACGCAGGTGAGGACTCTCCTGCGGCAGTGGCGCCTGCGGGCGATGGCCTACGCCCGGCCCGGATATCGGGAGGCCATACAGGACGGTGTCGAAGGTCGGGAAGACGCCTTTGTCCGCTACATCCCACCCGACTGGGCGGGCCGGCTTGTGACCTACAAGTTCGACGGCTTCCACGCGGGCTCTCTACGAGCTGAACGGGCGGCTGCCAATCGGCGTGCGAAACGGCGCCCTCCTGGAACGCCTGATGGAACTGCTGGAGAACCCACGGGATGCCGTGCGAGAGAGCCCAGGCCAGTCAGTTGCCTCGACGAAGTTGACCCAACGGCGAGCTGGCGAGAGTCCTCTCCCCGGACGGGTGTGGCAGGCGACCGATCCGGCCCGGGCGCGGCAGGTCAACGACTTCGGCGCCGGATGTCCCAGCCGTACGGGCTGAGGCGGGTCACGATCTCATCCGGTCCACGCCTGGCGCGGGCTGGACGATGGCACCGATCAGGCGCCGCCGGCCGAGAACCGGCCTGCTAGCGGCGGGCGGCCGCTGCGGGAACGGGTGCCTCCGCGGGCTTGCCCGTCTCGGAGTCCTTGCCGGCCTGACCAGCCGCCTCCGCTGCGTGCGCCTCGGCCTCGGGGCAACCAGGGTTCGCCGCCTTCGCGGTCACCTCGAACTCCCCGGGGAAGAGCACGGTGTAACGGACGTCACTGTCCGCGCCGAGGTCGATCAGATAGGACCGGTCGGGCTTGTCGTGGGTGTCGAAGACGACTCCCTCGGTCCCGGTTTCGATGACCTGGAAACCGCTGCGGATCTCGACCGTGGTGCGTATTCGGTCTCCGTGTGCAACCTTCATGCCGTGGTCTCCTCAGGCGCGGGCCGCGGATCCCTGTTCCCTGCGCGACGGGTCGGCGTGACCGGCACCAGGCCGGTTCCGGCGACCCATCCGCCGCCGCACTGCTTCTCGTCGTGGATGTGCCTACCGCGTCACGTGATCCCCGTCGCCGCCCGGCCGGCAGTCGGGTTCACCGCAACGGTGATCAGTATGCAGACAATACGCCGACGCCGCGCGCGAATCGCCTGATTTGCACGGCCCCTTTGTGACGCATGACAATCACCTGGTGAACGGCACGCCGGAGGACCGGTGGACATCGCGGGGACCCGCGGCGGCCCGGCGCGCCCTGGACGAGCTGGCCGCCGAGGTTCCGACCGTCGTCTTCGAGCGTCCGGACACCGGTTCGCCGGCGCAGGCCCGGCCCCGGGCACGCCAGCACGGCCCGCCCCAGGCCGCCGGTGCCGACCCGCCGGCGCCCGGGTCGCCGCCGCCCGCAGAGGGGTCGTACGACGCGCTCGCGGCAGTGATCAGGGAAAACGTGGACCGCTACCTCCGCGCCGCGGACGAGCACCGGCTGCCCAGCCGGGCCGAGCTCGCGGAGGTACGCGAGGACGCCGCCCGCCACGCCCGCGCGGACATCCCCATCGCCGACCTGCTCGCCGCGTACCACCTGAGCGCCCGGACAGGCTGGGAGGAGGTCGTCTCGGCGGACGACCCCGGTGAGCTGCGCCGGTGGAGCGACCACCTGCTGGCCTACGTGCGGTCGGTGACGGGCGCGGTGTCCAGCGGCTACGTCGAGGGGCACCAGCAGTTCAACGACGAGGAGAACACCGCCCGGCGGGCGCTCACCAGGGCGCTCCTGGCGGGCGAACCCGCCTCGGCCCACGCCGAACGCGCCGGGATCAGCCTCACCACCAACCACCTGGTGCTGGTGTTCACCATCAGCGGGCCGGACGACGTGGCCCCCGAGAAGGTCGGCCACCTGATCCAGGAAGAGCTGGACGCCTACGCCGGGTCCCCTGTGCTCACCGTGCTGGACGGGCGGCGTGGCGTCGCGCTCGTCCCCGCACCTGGCGACGCCCTGCCGTCGCTGGAGCTGGGCCTCGTGTCCCTGGCCGAGCGCCTGGGCGCGGCGCTCACCACCCCGGTCCTGGTCGGCGCCGAACGCGCGGTCGAGCTGGCAGCGATCCCGGACGCGGTGGACCAGGCCGACGAGATCGCCCACCTCGCGTACGGCCTGGGCCGCCCGCCCGGCGCGTACGTCCTCTCCGACGTGCTGTTGGAGTACCAGCTCACCCGGCCGGGGCGGGGACGGGACCGGCTGGCCCGGATTCTCGACTGCCTGGACGGGCACCCGCACCTGGTGGAGACGCTGCTCGCCTACCAGCGCAGCGGCCACAACCGCCGGCAGGCGGCCGCCGAGCTGCACGTGCACCCGAACACCCTCGACTACCGCCTGAACAGGGTGGCGAAGCTGACCAGGCTCGACCCGGGCCGGCCGGCCGACGCCCAGCTGCTGGCGGCCGCGGTGATCGCGCGCACTCCGCTGTCCGACGACTGAGCGGTCAGCCGGGTCAGCGCCCGGCCGGCCGAGGTCAGCGCCGGCCGGCCAGGGTCAGCGGCCGCGCGGCGCGTACATGATCACCGCCACGCCCACCAGGCAGATCGCGGCGCCGAGCAGGTCCCACCGGTCCGGGCGGAAGCGGTCGACGACGACGCCCCAGGCCAGTGAGCCGGCCACGAAGATTCCGCCGTACGCGGCCAGGATCCGGCCGAAGTTGGGGTCCGGCTGGAGGGTGGCGACGAAGCCGTACGCCCCCAGCGCGACGATGCCGGCGCCGATCCAGAGCACGCCCCGGTGTTCGCGAACGCCCTGCCAGATCAGCCAGGCGCCGCCGATCTCGGCGAGCGCCGCGACCACGAACAGGACCAGGGACCGTGCCACCGTCACCCACCGGACGCTACGGCACCGCGGTGGTGCCGCTCACCGGCCGTCCGGGTCGACCGCGAGGCGATATCCCCGTTTGGTGACCGTTCCGACGATGTGGGAATCCCCCAGCCGGGCCCGCAGCCGCGCGATCGCCATCTCCACCGCGTGCCCGTCCGCGCTGCGCGGCAGGGTGCGGAGCAGGTCGGCCCGGGACACCACGCGGCCCGGATGCTCGACGAGTGCCCGGAGCACGGCCATCGGGGCCGGGGCGAGCATCCGCATCTCCCCGTCCACGACGACAGCATGGCCGCGGATCTCCAGCCGGTGACCGGCCACCGCGACGTGGCGGGTGCGGTGCGCGGGCAGCCGGTCGGTCAGGGTGCGTACCAGTCCGCCGAGCCTGGCCCGGGCCGGTTGCAGCGTGGGCACGCCGCGCCGGGCGAGCGGACCGGCGGCCACCGGGCCCACACAGGCGGCGAGCACCCCGCTCCGGAACGCCTCGAGTACGGCCCCCTCCTCAGCACCCGAGACCTCCAACAGAGCGGCCGCCGCGGGCGCGCTGGTGAACGTGACCGCGTCGACGTAGCGGAGCTTCACCAGCTCCACCAGCCGGACGAGCGGAGCCACGTCCTCGGGCAGCACCCAGCGGTAGACGGGCACCTCGACCACCGAGGCGCCCGCGGACCGCAGCGCCGCGACGAAATCCGGCAGCGGCTCGCCGTGCAACTGGACCGCGATCCGCAGACCGCGTACGCCGCCGGCCAGCAGGTGGTCGAGCACCTCCTGCGAACACTCCGACTCAGGCGCCCAGGTCTCGGTCAGCCCGGCCGCGCGGATCGCACCACGCGCCTTCGGCCCCCTCGCGAGCAACCGGGCACCGGCCAGCGCGGCCAGCAGCCCGTCGGCCAGGCCGGCGCTCTCCGCGGCTTCCAGCCAGCCCCGGAAACCGATCCCGGTCGTGGCCACCGCGACGTCGATGCCCTGCGCCAGGCACAGCCGCGTCGCCGCCTGCAGCGCCCGGTCGTCGGCCAGCGGGACGATCCGGATGGCCGGGGCCTCGACGACCCGCGCTCCCCGGCGTTCGAGCAACGCCACGAGCTCCTCCCGGCGGCGGGCCGCGGTCACCCCGACGGTGAAGCCGGTGAGCGGCCGCAGCTCCGTGGAGACCTCCGCGGCCCGCGGCGGTTCGGCGCTCGCCCCCGCCGCCGGCGGCGGCAACCCCGCGGCCGGGGCCTCGCCCTGCCGGATCGGTGTCATCGCCGGTCCCCGAGGGCGACCGACACCACGCCGCCGTCACAGTTGACGGCGTACGTCGGCACGGCAACCCCCGGGGTGCCGAGGCACTGCCCGGTCCGCAGATCGAACGCCTGCTTGAACATCGGCGAGATGAGCACCGGAACCTCCCCGGCGCTGCCGACGATGCCGCGGGACAGGACGTACGCACCGGAGAACGGGTCGCGGTTGCCCACGGCGTGTACCTGCCCGTCGTGGGTGCGGACGACGGCGACCTGTTCCCCGCCGACCAGTGCCGCGACCGGGCGTTCGGGCACCAGGTCGGACTCGGCGCACACCGCGACCCAGGTGTGGTTCCACGTCGTTCCCGCGGGTTCGCTCAGCACTGCTGTCATCTGTCAACCTCTCCTTGCGTGCGCGTCGCCAGGGTGGGGCCGGCGACGAGGACGGGCGCGTCGGCGGGTACCGCCTGGCCGCGTTGGGTGACGAACTCGATCGACGGATCCGGCGTTCCGGGCGCGTTGACGAACGACACGAAGCGGCCGAGCTTCTCCGGGTCGTTCAGGGTCGCCGCCCACTCGTCGCTGTAGCTGCCGACGTGGCGTTCCATGGCCGCGTCGAGATCGGCGCAGATACCGAGCGCGTCGTCGACGATCACCGACCGGAGGTGGTCCAGGCCGCCGTCCATGCCCTCGATCCAGGCGGCGGTGCGCTGGAGCCGGTCGGCCGTGCGTACGTAGAACATCAGGAACCGGTCGATGGTGCGGACGAGAGTCTCGGTGTCCAGGTCGGTGGCGAACAGGTCCGCGTGCCTGGGGCGGAAGCCGCCGTTGCCGCCCAAGAAGAGGTTCCAGCCGTTCTCCGTCGCGATCACGCCGACGTCCTTGCCTCGCGCCTCGGCACACTCGCGTGCGCAGCCCGACACCGCCGCCTTGATCTTGTGCGGGGAGCGCAGACCGCGGTAGCGCAACTCCAGGTTGACGGCGAGACTCACCGAGTCCTGTACGCCGAAGCGGCACCAGGTCGTGCCCACACAGGACTTCACCGTCCGGACCGCCTTGCCGTACGCATGCCCGGACTCCATCCCCGCGTCGACCAGCCGGCGCCAGATCAGCGGCAGCTGCTCCACCCGGGCGCCGAGCAGGTCGATGCGCTGCGCACCGGTGATCTTCGTGTAGAGGTTGAAGTCCCGGGCGACCTCGGCGATCACCAGCAGCTTGTCCGGCGTGATCTCACCACCCGGGATGCGTGGGACGACGGAGTAGGTGCCGTTGCGCTGAAGGTTGGCGAGGAAGCGGTCGTTGGTGTCCTGCAGCGCGGCCTGCTCACCGTCCAGGATGTGCCCGTTGCCCAGGCTCGACAGGATGGAGGCGATCGCGGGCTTGCAGACGTCGCATCCCCGCCCGGTGCCGAACTCCGCCACGATCCGGGAGAAGGTGCGCAGCTCGCGCACCCGCACCAGGTCGAAGAGCTCCTGCCGGGAGTGCGAGAAGTGCTCGCACATCGCCTTCGACTGCTCCACGCCCGCCTGGGTGAGCAGCGTCTTCAGCAGGGGTACGCACGACCCGCAACCGGTGCCCGCCCGGGTGCACGCCTTCAGCCCGGCGACGTCGCTGTGCCCGTCCCCCACCGCGGTGAGGATGTCGTCCTTGGTGACCGCGTGACAGGAGCACACCTGCGCACCGCCGGGCAGGTCGCCGGACACCTCCCCGGAGCCGAGGAAGTCCGCCAGCTTCCCGGGCAAGGGGCCGTTGACACTGGCCCTCAGCACGGCGTAGGCCGAGGCATCGCCGACCAGGATCCCGCCGAGCAAAGTCTGCGCGTCGTCGGTGAGCGCGAGCTTGGCGTAGATGCCGTGCGCGGGGTCGGAGTAGACCACGTCCAGTTCGCCGGCCGGTGTGCCGAAACTCGCCACGTCCACGCCGAGCAGCTTGAGCTTGGTCGAGGTGTCGGCGGCCGCGAACGTATCGTCGCCGCCCAGCAGTCGACCGGCCACCACCTCGGCCATGGCGTAGCCGGGTGCCACCAGGCCGTGCACCCGCCCGTCCACGTTCGCGCACTCCCCGATCGCGTACACGTCCGGATCGGACGTACGACAGGTCCGGTCGACGACGACGCCACCGCGCGGGCCGACTTCCAGGCCGCACGAACGGGCGAGGTCGTCACGGGGACGGACGCCGGCCGCGAAGACCACGGTGTCCACGTCGATGCCCGGTTCGGTGACAGTGGGCTCGTCGGTGCTGTCGACATCATCCGCGCCGAACACCATCCGCCGCACGCAGCCGTCCGGCCCGGCCTCCAGCCGCTCGGTCCTCGTCGCGGCGTGCACGGTGAGTCCGAGCGCCTCGACGTGCCGGCGCAGCATCGCGCCGCCGGCCTCGTCGAGCTGCATCGGCATCAGCCGCGGCGCGAACTCCACCACGTGGGTGCGAAGTCCCAGCAGGCGAAGTGCATTCGCTGCCTCCAGGCCGAGAAGGCCGCCGCCCACCACCGCGCCCGCGTGGCGTCCGGCGCAGTGGGCCGCGAGCGCTTCCAGGTCCTCCAGCGTGCGGTACACGAAACAGCCCGGCAGGTCGCTGCCGGCCACGGGGGGCACGAACGGGTACGACCCGGTGGCCAGGACCAGCGCGTCGTAGGCGTACTCGCCCCGCGCGGTGGTGACCACCCGGCGGTCCCGGTCGACCGACAACGCGGGCTCACCCAGACGTAGGGTCACCTCCGCGGCGTCGTCGTAGAACCCCTCGGGCACCAGGGAGAGTTCCTCCGCCGAGGTGCCGGTGAAGTACGCCGACAGGCCCACCCGGTCGTACGCGGGCCGGCTCTCCTCCGCGAGCACCGTCACCTCCCACCGGCCCTCGGTGTCCCGGGCGCGCAACGCCTCCACGAACCGCTGCCCCACCATGCCGTTGCCGACGACGACGAGCTTCATGCGACCACCTCCTCCGGCGCGGGGACGTGCGCCGGGCCCGCGGACAGCGCGGCGACGAACCCCTCGATGGTGTCGCGGCAGCCACCGCAACCTGTACTTGCGCGGGTGGCCCGCGCGACCTGCTCGGTAGTACGCGCACCGGCCAGCCACGCGCTCGCGATGCCGCCGGCGGTGACGCCGTTGCACCGGCACAGCGTGTCGCCGGCGGCGGGCCCGCCCGCCGATCCGCTCGCGGCCGGACCGGCGCCGGGGCGGGCGAACAGCAGCGACCGCGCGTCCGCCGGCACCGGCGCGTCCCGGTCGAACAGCTGGGTGACCGTGCCGACGCTCGGGTTGTCGCCGAGCAGGATCGCGCCGACCAGCCGGCGTTCGCGGATGAGCACCTTCTGGTAGACGTGCCGTGCCGGGTCGGCGAAGGTCACCACCTCGGTGGCCTCGTCGCGCACGTGTGGATCGCCCATGGTGGCGAGGTCGACGCCGGGCGCCTTGAGCCGGGTGACCAGCCTCGACCCGGCGTACGTCCCGCCGTGCCCGGCGACCACCCTGGCCGCGACCCTGGCCTGCTCCCACGCGGGCGCGACCAGGCCGTACACCCGGCCGCGGTGCTCGGCGCAGTCGCCGAGGGCGAGGATCGCGGGGTCGGAGGTACGCATCCGGTCGTCCACCACGATCCCGAGGCCGGTGCGCAAGCCGGCATTGACAGCGAGCCCGGTGTCGGGCCGTACGCCGCACGCGACCACCAGCAGGTCGGCCGGGATCCGGGTGCCGTCCTCCAGTACGACGCCACACACGTGCCCGTCCTCATCGGTGACGACGGCCGCCGTCGCCGCCTCGACCAGCACCTCGACCCCCAACTCGGCAAGCGTTCCGGTGAGGATGCGACTGGCGTCAAGGTCGAGTTGGCGTTCCATCAGGTGACCGCGGGCGTGCACGACGCGGGCCCGAAGTCCCCGCCGGGCAAGGCCGCGCGCTGCCTCCAGGCCGAGCAGACCGCCGCCGAGCACCACGACGTCGCGAGCCCCGCGCGCCGCGGCCAGGATCCGCCGGCAGTCGGCGAGGGTCCGGAACACGGCTGCGCCCTCCACGAGCGAACCGTCGTCGTGGCACAGCCCCTTCACCGTGGGGACGACCGGCCGGCTTCCGGTGGCGAGCACCAGCACGTCGTACCGCGTCCGGCTCCCGTCGTCGGCGTACACCACGCGCCGACCCGGGTCGATCGCGGTGACCGAGACCCCGGTGCGCAGGTCCAGCGCACCGGACGGTTCGGGCAACGCGAGGTCGTCCGGCGCGAGCCGGCCGGACAGCAGCTCCGGCAGCAGGATCCGGTTGTACGCCCGGCCGGGCTCGGCACCGAACACGACCAGCGGACGGTGCGGGTCGAGTGCGCGCAGGTCGGCCGCGAACCTCGTACCGGCCATCCCGTTGCCCGCCACCACGACGCTCATCGGCTCGCCTCCAGCCGGACCGCGCAGACCTTGAACTCCGGCATCCGCGACGTCGGGTCCAGCGCCGGGTTGGTGAGGACGTTGGCCCGGCCCGCACCCGGCCAGTGGAACGGCATGAACACCGTGTCCACCCGGATCGTCTCGGTCAGCCGGGCGGGTGCCACGGCGACGCCGCGCCGGCTCACCACCCGTACGTCGTCGCCCTCGGCAAGGCCGTGGCGTTCGGCCAGCACCGGATGCACCTCCACGAACGGCCCGGGCGCCGCCTTCGCAAGTGCCGGGACCCTCCTCGTCTGGGCGCCGCTCTGGTACTGCGCCAGCACCCGGCCGGTGGTGAGGTAGACCGGGTACGCCTCGTCCACGTCCTCCACCGCTGGCCGGTGGTCGACCCGCACGAACCTCGCCCGGCCGTCCGGTGTGGCGAAGCGCTCCAGGAACATCCGCGGTGTCCCGGGGTGGGCGGGCCCCGGGCACGGCCAGAAGACCCCGCCCTCGGCGTCGATGCGCTCGTAGCTGATCCCCGCGTAGTCGGCGGGACCACCCGCACTGGCCCGGCCGAGTTCGGCGAAGACCCGGCCCGGGTCGGTCTCCACGGCAGGTCCACGGCCGAGAGCGTCCGCGAGCCCGGCCAGGATCTCCAGGTCGGTGCGCACCTGCGCCGGCGGCGGACGCAGCCGGCGGCGCCGGATCACCCGCCCCTCCAGGTTGGTCATGGTGCCGTCCTCCTCGGCCCACTGGGCGCTGGGCAGCACCACGTCGGCGAGGTCGGCGGTCTCCGAGCGCACCAGGTCGGCAACCACGAGCAGGTCCAGCCCGGCCAGGCGTTCCTCGACCCGGGTGGCCGCGGGTGCCGACACGACCGGGTTGGTGCCGAACACCAGCAGGACCTTCGGCCCACTCGGCCGGCCGAGGGAGTCCAAAAGTTCGTACGCGCTCGGCCCGGGACCGGGTAGGTCGTCCGGGGCGACACCCCACACACCCGCCACGTGCGCGCGGGCCGCCGGGTCGTCGATGCGGCGGTAGCCGGGCAACTGGTCGGCCTTCTGCCCGTGCTCGCGGCCGCCCTGCCCGTTGCCCTGCCCGGTGAGGCAGCCGTACCCCGAACCCTGCTTGCCCGGAAGCCCCAGTGCCAAGGCCAGGTTGACGAACGCGCTCACCGTGTCCGTTCCCTTGGCGTGCTGCTCCGCGCCGCGTCCGGTGAGCACCATCGCCTTGTCAGCGGTGGCCAGCAGCCGGACCGCCTCCCGTTGCTGGGCCGCAGGCACCCCGGTGACCCGCTCGACGCGTTCGGGCCAGTAGGTCATCGCGATCGGCCGGACGTCGGCCAGACCGGTGGTGCGGGCCGCGACGTACTCGCTGTCGGCGTACCCCTCCACCAGCACGATGTGCAGCAATCCCAGCGCGAGCGCCAGGTCGGTGCCCGGCGTGGGCTGCAGGTGCAGCCGGGCACGCTCGGCCGTCGGCGTACGCCGCGGGTCGACGACGATCAGCCCGCCGGTGTCCGGCCGCGATGCGGTGAGCACGCGCAGGAACGGCGGCATGGTCTCCGCCGCGTTGCCACCGACGAGGAGGACCACGTCGGCCGCGGCGATGTCGCCCAGCGGGAACGGCAGACCGCGGTCGAGCCCGAAGGCCCGGTTGGCGGCCGCGGCCGCCGACGACATGCAGAACCTGCCGTTGTAGTCGATGTTCGGCGTGCGCAGGACCGTCCGGGCGAACTTCCCCAGCATGTAGGCCTTCTCGTTCGTCAGGCCCCCGCCGCCGAGCACCGCCACGGCACCGGGCCCGTGTTCGGCCTGCACCCGCGCGATCGCCGCGCCGACGGTGCCGAACGCCCTCTCCCACGACGCGGGCGCGAGCGGCTCATCCCGCGAGGCCCGCATCAGCGGCGTGCGCAGCCGGTCGGTGGTGGAGAGGAGTTCGGCCGCCGTCCAGCCCTTCTGGCACAGGGCGGCGGCGTTGTCCCCGTGTGCGCGGGGAGCCACCACCACGTTCTCCGAGCCCTGTTCCCCCGCGGCCCGCACCGCGCTCAGCCCCATCCCGCACTGCAGTGCGCAGTACGGACAGTGCGTCGCCACCGGAGCGGAATCGGACATGTCGTCGAGCCTGCGGTCCCACCGTTTCACGCCTGGGTCCCCTCTGTTTCGAGTCTGTCAACGCACGCTCACCGGTCCCCGGATCGCTCAGACCGCCGCCTCGGCGAGGCTCGGCATCCGGGCGGTCAGCAGGTGCCGGCGCAGGAAGCACCACCAGGTCACGCCGAGACACAGCGCGTAGAAGGCGGCGTACGCGACGACCGCCGTGGCGACCGATCCGGTCGCGCCGAGGGAGGCGCCGTACGCCCGCGGGATGAGGAACCCGCCGAACGCCCCGACCGCGGAGATGATCCCGACCGCCGCGCCGGCCTCGGTCAGCGCCGCCCGCCGGGCACCGGCGACACCAGCCCGCTCGTCGCGTTCGCCCTGCCGGGCGAAGATCGCCGGGACCATGCGGTACGTCGAGCCGTTCCCCACCCCGCTGGCGACGAACAGCACCGCGAACGCCGTGACGAACAGCCCGAGCGACCCCGCGTTCACCGCGACCAGCAGCACCGCCATCCCGGCCACCATCGCCGCGAAGACCGCGCAGGTCACCCGGGCGCCGCCCCAGCGGTCGGCCAGCCAGCCGCCGACCGGCCGTACCAGCGAGCCGACCAGGGCGCCGAGGAACGCGTACTTCGTCGCACTCGAGTCCGGGAACACGGTCTTCGCCAGCAGCGGGTACGCCGCCGAGTACCCGATGAACGAACCGAAGGTCCCGATGTAGAGCAGCGACATCACCCACGTGTGTGGGCGCTTGGCCGCCGCCAGCTGACCCCGGACCGGCGCCTTCGACACGGTCAGGTTGTCCATCCAGAACCACGCGAGCACCGCCGAGGCCGCGATCAACGGCACCCACATCAGTCCGGCGTACGCGAGTGTCCCCGCACCCGCGGCGAGGACCACAGGCACCAGGAACTGCACCGTGCTGGTGCCCAGGTTCCCGCCGGCGGCGTTCAGGCCGAGGCCGAGCCCCTTCGCGCGTTCGGGGAAGAAGAAGGAGATGTTGGTCATCGACGAGGCGAAGTTGCCGCCGCCGACCCCGGCCGCGGCGGCCACGAGCAGGAACACCCAGTACGGCGTGGCCGGGTCGCTCACCGCGAGCGCCATCGCCACCGTCGGCACCAGCAACAGCAGGGCGCTCACCACGGTCCAGTTGCGGCCGCCGAACCTCGGCACCGCGAAGGTGTACGGCAGCCGCAGGAGCGAGCCCACCAGGCTGGGCAGTGCCACCAGCCAGAACAACCGGTCGACCGAGAACGCGAACCCGGCCGCCGGCAGCGCCACCACCGTCACGCTCCACACCAGCCAGACCGAGAACGCGAGGTGCTCGGCGAAGACCGACACCAGCAGGTTGCGGGTCGCCACCCGGCGGCCGGTGCGCTGCCAGAACGCCGCGTCCTCCGGCTCCCACCGGTCGATCCACCGACCGCCGAGCCGGCCCTCGGCCGTTGGCGGCGTACTGGGCGGCGTCCCTGCTGACGTATCTGTCGGCGTCTGCGTTGTGCTCACGGCGTCCTCCCACGACGGCGCCCGGTGCGGGGCACGGTTATCCGGTCGTGGTGACGCTAGGAAGGCCCTGTTTCAGGCGAGGTCACCCGAAGGCCGTGGCGCGGTAACAGAGCCCGCACATGCGGCGGACGTCGTGGTGAGGATCGCGCGGCGCTAGGGCCGAACGGAGGCCGGCTCCGTCGGCTCCCAGGTGGTCGGCGAGGTGAGGCTCCGGCTGGCCTGGTTCGCCGGCACCAGCGAGACCAACCGGTCCCGCAGCCGTGCGCCCCACGGGTTGCGCACCTGGCCGATCTTCCCGAGCAGACGGGCCTGTTTGGCGAGGCCGGTGGTACGCGCCCGGCGGAGCCGGTCGTACTCCGGCAGCACCGCGGGCACCTCGCCGGGTTCGGCGGCGCGGACGACGGTCGCGAGCTCCACCGCGTCCTCCAGCGCCTGGCACGCACCCTGGCCGAGGTCGGGGGTCATCGCGTGCGCGGCGTCGCCGAGGAGCACCAGCCGGTCGCGGACGAACGTGCGCGGCAGCGGCCACAGAAGTTCGATGTCGGTACGGATGATCCGGTCCGGCGGGGTGGCCGCGAGCAGCCGGGGAACGGGGTCGTGCCAGTCGGCGAACAGCCCGGGCACGTCCTCGATGCCGTCGGCGCGGTAGCGGGGGTCGGCGTGCGCCAGCGTGGCGTACCAGTAGATGCCCCCGTCGGCCAGCGGAATGCAGCCGAACCGCTGGCCGCGTCCCCAGGTCTCGCTGCCCGACTGGAGTGTGGGGGCGGACTCCGGCGGGATCAGGGCCCGCCAGGTCACGTAGCCGGCGCCACGGGTCCGGGTCCGGGGGTCGACCAGGGTCCGTAGCCGGCTGTGGATGCCGTCCGCGGCCACCACCAGGTCGGCGGGGTACTCCTCGTCGTCGGTGCGTACGACCGTGCCGGCCGGCCCGGTGTCCACGCCAGTCACGGTCCGACCCAGGTGGAGCGACTCGGGGGGCACGAGGTCGCGGAGTACGTCGTACAGCTTCGGCCGGGTCACCATCAGCGGAACGGTGAAGGCGTCCGCGGCAACGTCTCCGCCACCTTCTCCGGCCCCGGCTCCGGCCGCGCCGGGCTCGACCCGGCTGAGCCAGCGACCGTCCGGCCTGCGCAGCCCGACCATGTCCTGCAGTTCGTTGTGGCCGCGCAACCTGTCGACGGCGGCCGGGTTGACGGCGGCGATCGCCCGCAGGGCGTTCGGCCACAGCGAGAGGCCGGCGCCGACGGGCCGAATCTCCGGCCGGCGTTCGAGCAGGTTGACCCGCCAGCCGTCGCGGGCCAGTGCGCCCGCAGCGGCCAGCCCGCCGACACCGGCGCCGACCACGACCGCCCTGCGCCGCTGCGTACCCATCCGGTCCTCCGCTCCCCGCGCTCACCGATCGGCTGTCCCAGCACACCTCTACAGCTGTAGAGGTGCCGTGCTCACACTACAGCTGTAGAGGGGCCGTGGGTAGGGTTCCGGACGTGAAGCCCGACTCACCGCGACCTGCCCAGGGACCTTCCCAGGGACCTGCTGCCCAGGGACCTGGCCAGGGATCCGCTCGCCGACGACCCGCTCGCGAGCCCGCCCGGACGGCCCGGGCCGAAGCGCTGCTGGACGCGGCCATCGCGGTGGTCGCCGATGCCGGGCTGCGCGGCCTCACCCACCGCGCGGTCGACGCCCGGGCGCAGGTGCCGGCGGGTTCGACCAGCTACTACTTCCGCACCCGGGTGGCCTTGCTCCAGGCGATCCTGCAGCGGCTGATCGACCTGGACGCCGCCGACTCCGCGACGTACCTCCCCTTCGACGACGAGGCATCGGTCCGGGCCACCGACCTGACCCGGATGGCCGAGGGCTGGGCCCGGCTGTTCGCCCACTGGCTCGGGCCCGGTCGCCGGCGCCTGCGTGCCCGCTACGCGCTCTACCTGGAGGGCCGCCACCACGCGGAACTGCACGACCTGCTGGACACCGCGAGCGCGCAGTTCGTCGGGGGCGCGCGCGAACTCCTGGCAGCCGCCGGCGCTCCTCCCGCCGACGCCGACCGTGACGGGCCGCTGCTGGTCGCGCTGCTCGACGGCCTGCTCCACGACCAGATCATCCGCGGCGGGCCGGGCGTGGACGAGGCCGAGCTCCGCCGGCGGATCGAGGTGATCCTCGGCGCGGTCCTCCCCCACCTGGTTCGGTAGGGCAGTTCAATGGGACGCATGCCGACACCCGAGACCCCGTTCCAGACCCGGCTCACCGTCACCGTGTGGGACAGCGCCGACGCCGAGCCCCGGAGGTTCGAGCTCACCGAGGACCCGCCGGCCGGCACCCATCCGCGGCCCGAGGCGGCGGTCGCCGCGATCGAGGCGGCGCCGCGGCCGTTCGAGCCGGTACCCCGGGACGCGATGTGCACCCAGATCTACGGCGGGCCACAGCGGGCGGTCATCGAGGGCGTGTGGCGTGGACAGCGCGTCCACGCGTCGTACGACAAGAAGAACGGGTGCGAGATCGCCCGGTGGAAGGCGCTCGGCGCGGTCCTCGACCCGGAGTGACCCCAGGCCGGAGCCAGAGTGGGCGCCGGCTCGCCGCTACGCCCCCGCTGCGAGGTGCTCGAGCAGGTCCTGCCGGGTGAGTACGCCGGCCGGCTTGCCGTCGTCGAGGACGAGAATGGCGTCGGCGCTCTCCAGCAGGCGTACCGCGGAGGCGACCGGCTCACCGGCGCCGAGCTGGGGCAGCGGCGGGGACAGGTGCTGCTCCACCCGGTCCGACAGCTTGGCGTGCCCGGAGAACAACGCCTCCAGCAGGTCGCGTTCGTGCACCGCGCCGGCGACCTCGGCCGCCATCACCGGCGGCTCCGCCCGCACGACCGGCATCTGCGACACGGCGTACTCCCGCAGGATGTCGATCGCCTCGGCGATCGTCTCGTTGGGGTGGGTGTGCACCAGCGAGGGCATCGTCCCGGTCTTGCGCCGCAGCACGTCGCCCGCGGTGTCGTTGCTCTGCCCACGCAGGAAGCCGTAGTGGGCGAGCCAGGCGTCGTCGAACACCTTGGACATGTACCCCCGGCCGCCGTCGGGCAGCAGCACCACGACCACGGCGTCCTCGTCGGCCTCCCGGGCGACCTGGGCCGCGGCGACCACCGCCATCCCGGAGGAGCCGCCGACCAGCAGGCCCTCCTCGCGGGCCAGCCGGCGGGTCATCGTGAACGAGTCGTGGTCGGACACCGCGATGATCCGGTCGCAGATGGTCCGGTCGTAGGTGGTCGGCCAGAAGTCCTCGCCCACGCCCTCGACGAGGTAGGGCCGGCCGGTTCCGCCGGAGTAGACCGAGCCCTCCGGGTCGGCGCCGACGATCTGCACCCGGCCGTCGGAGACCTCCTTGAGGTAGCGCCCGACACCGCTGATCGTGCCGCCGGTGCCGATACCCGCGACGAAGTGGGTGATCCTGCCCTCGGTCTGGTCCCAGATCTCCGGGCCCGTGCCCTCGTAGTGCGACTGGGGGTTGTTGACGTTGGAGTACTGGTCCGGCTTCCAGGCGCCCTCGCGTTCCTTCACCAGGCGGTCCGACACCGAGTAGTAGGAGTCGGGGTGCTCGGGCGGGACGGCGGTCGGGCACACCACGACTTCCGCGCCGTACGCCCGCAGGACGTTGCGCTTGTCCTCGCTCACCTTGTCCGGGCAGACGAACACGCAGTGGTAGCCACGCGACTGCGCCACGATGGCCAGCCCGACACCCGTGTTGCCGCTGGTGGGCTCCACGATCGTCCCGCCGGGGCGCAGGGCGCCCTCGCGTTCGGCCGCCTCGACCATGCGCAGCGCGATCCGGTCCTTGACGCTGCCGCCAGGATTGAAGTACTCGACCTTGGCCAGCAGAAGGCCACGGACACCCTCGGCGGACCGGGTCAACCGGACCAACGGGGTGTTGCCGACAAGGGACTGCAGGGACTCGTGATACCGCACGGGTGCACTCTAGGTGGTAGGGGCCGGGTGAGGCATCCCGACGCCATCGCCACGCGGTGCGAACGGGAGAGTTCCGGCTCCTCTCGGGGTAGGAGCAACAACCGGAGCCCTCCGACGGTCCCTCGACCGGCCCTCGGACGGGCAAGACCTCGGAGGAGGTCCAGGTGGGCAAGGCTCGCGCCGCACGGAAGTGGGCGGCCGCCGCCGCGCTGGGCGGTGGCGGCGCCGGACTTCTCGGCGGCACCGTGATCGCGATCCTCTTCGCCGAGGCGATGCTCGCCAAGCGCACCATCGGCGAACCTGCCGGCCAGGCGCCGGACGCCGACGGCATCTACGGCGGCGGGGCCGGCGACCCGATCTCGTTCGTCGTCCTCGGCGACTCCACCGCCTGCGGGCTCGGCGTCGACACCGCCGAGGAGACTCCCGGTGCGCTGCTGGCCGCCGGCCTGGCGTCGCTGTCGGACCGGCCGGTCCAGCTCAGCGTCGCCGCCTTCTCCGGTGCGGAGACCCAGCACCTGGAGGACCAGGTGGACCAGGCGCTGGCGGTCGAACCCGACGTCGCCCTGGTGATCATCGGCGCCAACGACGTCACCCACCGGACCCTTCCGTCGGACTCGGTACGCCTGCTCGTGCAGGGCGTCCGCCGGCTGCGCGAGGCCGGCTGCCAGGTCGTCGTCGGCACCTGCCCCGACCTCGGCACCGTCGAGCCGCTGGCGTTCCCGCTGCGCCAGCTCGCCCGGACCTGGAGCCGGCGGCTGGCCGCGGCGCAGACCATCGCCGTGGTGGAGAACGGCGCCCGCACCGTCTCCCTGGGTTCGCTGCTCGGGCCGGAGTTCGCCGCGGCGCCGCGGGAGCTGTTCGGCCCCGACCGCTTCCACCCCTCGGCCGCCGGGTACGCCAGCGCGGCCGTGGCGCTGCTCCCCTCCATCGCCGCCGCGATCGGCTACTGGCCCGAGGACGAGGACGCCGACACGCCGCTGGGCGAGGGGCAGATCCTGCCGATCTCCTATGCCGCCGTGCGCGCCGCACGCTCGGCCGGCACCGAGGTGGCCGCGACCGACGTGGCCGGCCACGAACGCGGGCCGCGGGGCCGGTGGGCGCTGCTGCGCCGGCGGCCGCACCGTCAGGTGGAGCTGCGCGAGAAAACCGGCTGAGCGGTGGCGCTCCCCGTGAACGCCCCGATCGGGCGGACCGCTGGCACCGGTGCGGCCGGGCGTACTAGCCTCGAGATTACCGGCCGGTAACCACGTCGGCCGGACGATCGGGAACAGACAGGGAGGCCGCAATGTCCGAGGTCAGCGCCCCGAACGACGCCGTGATCGTCGCCGCCGCGCGTACCCCCATCGGGCGCGCGGGCAAGGGCTCGCTGAAGGACGTCCGGCCCGACGACCTAGCCGCGTTCGCGGTGGACGCGGCCCTGGGCAAGGTCCCCCAGCTGGACCGTGCGGAGATCGACGACCTGTACCTCGGCTGCGCCGAACCCCGCGACGAGCACGGCGGCAACATGGCCCGCCGGGTCGCCGTACAGCTCGGCCTGGACACTCTGCCGGCGGTGACCGTCAACCGGTTCTGCGCCTCCAGCGTGCAGACGGCGCGGATGGCCTTCCACGCCATCCGCGCGGGCGAGGGCGACGTGTTCGTCTCCGCCGGAGTGGAGTGCGTCTCGCGGTACGCCGGCTTCGGCAGCGCGGGCGTCGACCCGGTGCAGACGCACAACCCGCTGTTCGCCGAGGCGGAGGCGCGCACTCGCAAGTACGCCGAGAGCAACGACGTCTGGCACGACCCGCGCGCCGACGACCAGCTGCCCGACATCTACATCGCGATGGGCCAGACCGCGGAGAACGTCGCCACCGCGCGCGGGGTGAGCCGGGCAGTCCAGGACGAGTTCGGCGTACGGTCGCAGAACCTCGCCGAGGAGGCGATCCGCAGCGGGTTCTTCGCCCGCGAGATCACGCCCTACCCGCTGCCGGACGGCACCCTGGTGGGGACCGACGACGGGCCGCGCGCCGGCACCACCCTGGAGAAGGTCGCAGCTCTGGACCCGGTCTTCCGCCCCGGCGGCACAGTCACCGCCGGCAACTGCTGCCCGCTCAACGACGGCGCCGCCGCCGTGGTCATCATGAGTGCCGAGAAGGCCCGCCGGCTCGGCATCACCCCGCTCGCCCGGATCGTCGCCACCGCCGCCTCCGCGCTGTCCCCGGAGATCATGGGCCTCGGCCCGGTGGAGGCCAGCCGGCGTGCGCTGGCCCGCGCGGGCCTGGGGATCGGCGACATCGACCTGGTGGAGATCAACGAGGCGTTCGCGGCGCAGGTCGTTCCCTCCGCCGAGGACCTCGGCATCCCCTGGGACAAGCTGAACGTCCACGGCGGGGCGATCGCGCTCGGCCACCCGTTCGGGATGACCGGCGCCCGCATCATGACCACCCTGCTCAACGGCCTGCGCAGCCGGGACGCGCAGTTCGGCCTGGAGACGATGTGCGTCGGCGGCGGGCAGGGCATGGCGATCGTCCTCGAACGCCTGTCCTGACCCGGAACACCCGTCCGCGTCCGGCACCTCCGGAACGACCGGCCCGGTGGCCGTAGGCTGACCGGCCATGAGCCCGTACATCGCCACCACCGAGCGCCTCGAGCGCGCCGACCTGCTGTCGTTCCTCCGTACGCGCCACCAGGGCGTGTTCGTCACCACCCGGCGCGACGGCCGGCCGCAGATCTCGCCGGTCACGCTGGGCCTGAACTCCGACGACCGGATCGTCGTGTCCACCTATCCCGAGCGGGCCAAGGCGATCAACGTCCGCCGCGACCCGCGGGTCAGTGTGTGCGTGATGTCGGAGGGCTTCTCCGACCCGTACGTCCAGGTGGACGGGACGGCCCGGGTCATCGACCTGCCCGACGCGGTGGAGCCGCTCGTGGAGTACTTCCGGTGCATCAGCGGCGAGCATCCCGACTGGGACGAATACCGCGAGGCGATGCAGCGGCAGGGCAAGTGCGTGATCGAGATGGAGATCGACAGGTGGGGCCCGGTCGCCCGCGGCGGCTTCCCCGCGCGGGTGGTCCAGTCCGACGAAAGCTGACCCATCCGCCCGTACGCCGAACCATCCCGAACGCGCCGATGTGACGCGAGACGTCAACCGGGGTTACGGAAACGGGGCGATCATGAGGGATCTCTCCCGATGGTCCGGTGGACGCCCGAGGTAGGTGCGCGCGGGGGGTTGTGTACGGCTCGCACGTCAGGCAGGCTCGGGGGCATGGTCCACCACTGATCCGACTGTCCCCGATCTCGGGAGGGCGACATGGCTCTGCACCACTCCGAAGAGACCCATCAGAACCTCTGCGCCCGGCTGGCGCAGGCGACCGGACGAGATCTCCAAGAGTGGATCAGAGTGCTGGAGGCGGGGCCCACCTTCCTCCGCTTCGAGGATCGGGTCAGTTGGTTGCGCAGCGAGTACGGCATCGCCCACGGGCACGCCACCGCGATCGTGCACGAGCAGGACCTCCGCCGCGCGCAGCGCAACTTCGGGTGAGCCCCGCCGACGCGGTGAGCGTCGCGGCCGGGTCCCGGCACTGAGGGCCGGTGGCACCGATGGACGTGACGCGAGCGCAGGCGTTTCTGCGCGAACATCATCATGCCGTGCTCGGCACGCTTCGCCGGGACGGCCGGCCCCAGCTCTCCCCGGTCACGGTCGGGGTGGACGCCGAGGGGTACGCCGTGATCAGCACCCGCGAGCCGGCGTACAAGGTGCGAAACCTGCGGCGTGACCCGCGGGCCAGCCTCTGCGTCTTCCCCGACGGGTTCTACGGCGAGTGGGTCCAGGTCGAGGGCGAGGCGCACATCCTGTCGCTACCGGACGCGATGGAGCCGCTGGTCGACTACTACCGCGACGTCTCCGGCGAACACCCGGACTGGGCCGACTACCGCGCCGCGATGGAACGCGACCGTCGCTGCCTGATCCGGATCCGCATGGACCGGGTGGGCCCGTCGGTGTCCGGCTGACCCGCGTACGGCTGACATGTGAAAGGGCCGCCCGAGAGATGTCTCGGGCGGCCCTTTCGTTTCGGCTCGTCAGTCGCCGCCGCGCAGGATGGCGAGGATCCGCAGCAGTTCGATGTAGAGCCACACCAGCGTGACGGTGAGCCCGAACGCCGCGAACCACGCGTCCTTGCTCGGCGCACCGGCGGCGATGCCCTTCTCCACGTAGTCGAAGTCGAGCAGCAGGTTGAAGCAGGCCAGCGCCACTCCGATGATCGCGAACACCAGGCCCAGCCCGCCCAGGCCGCTGACGCCGAGGTTGAGGCCGAACATGCGCAGGACGAGGTTGACCAGCACGATCAGGAAGAACCCGAGAGTGGCGGCGACGACGAACCGCTGGAACTTCGGGGTCACCCGGATGATCCTGAACTTGTAGACCGCGAGCATGCCGGCCGAGGCACACATCGTGCCGAGGACCGCCTGGATCACGATGTCGGTGTTGCCGGCGTAGGCGGACAGGACCTTGCTGGCCAGGCCGATGAACACGCCCTCGACCGCGGCGTAGCCGAGGATCAGCGCCGGGTTGGTGATGTGCTTCAGGCCGATGACGAAGCCCAGGCCCATTCCGACCAGCGCAGCGCCGATCAGCCAGCCGAAGTGCGCTGGCTGCACCGGTCCGGTGAGGAACCACGTCGCGCCGGCCACCACGATCAGGGTGCCGAGCGTCATCGCGGTGCGGGCCACCACGTCGTCGATGGTCATCCGGTCGCGGCGCGGGCCGGAGTAGGACGGCGCGTCGTACATCTCCCGCAACTGGTCGGCGCTCGGGCCCGCGGCGCCGGCGCCGGCCGACTGGAACGCGTCGCTGCGCCGGAACACCGGGTTCTTGCTCTGCATCCTGGGGTCCTCCTCCGCCGGCGGCGGGTGACGGTCGACGGCCCGCGGGTGCGGGCCGGTTGCTGCGGAATATCGTCCACAACAGCGCCGGGCCGGTCAGGCCGGCGGCGGTGACGCCAATAGTAATGACTCGGCAAAGTCTTTGTCCTCCCCGAACGGAGATTCCGAGGCGAATGTCCGGTCTTGTCCTGTAATCCGGTGGGCGCGGCCGCGCAGGATGGGCAAGATGACGTCTGGCCGGGCACCGGTCGGACTCGCTGTGAGCCGACCGGCCCGGATCGGCCAGGACGGGGAGGGACGCGATGGCGGACAGCATGCAGCCGGCAGGTGAGCGGTCGCCGGGTGGCAGCCACTACCGAGCGCCGGGGTGGTTCACCCGCCGGGTGTTCAACCCACTGGTGGCGGCGGCCACCAGGGCCGGGCTGAGCGTGTGGGGCAGCCGGGTGCTGGAGGTGCAGGGGCGCAGCAGCGGACAGCCCCGTCAGGTGCCGGTCAACCTGCTCACCCACGAGGGTCGGCAGTACCTCGTCGCGCCTCGCGGCCAGGCCCAGTGGGTACGCAACGTGCGCGCCGCCGACGGCCGGCTCGACCTGCTCCTCGGCCGGCGGCGTGAGCACTGGCTGGCCACCGAGGTCGCCGACGCCGACAAGCCGGCGGTACTGCGCGCCTATCTTCGCCGGTGGAAGGCCGAGGTCGGGGTGTTCTTCGACGGAGTGAACGCCGACTCCTCCGCGGAGGAACTCGCCCGCATCGCTCCGCGTCACCCGGTGTTCGTGCTGTCCCGGCGTGACGGCTGAAGCCGACACTCCCCCCGCTCGTGACCCACGCCCGCACTTCGTCTCCTCGTTCGTCCGCTGTTGACCTGAACCTCGGTAGAGGTCGCAGGCTGGTCACAGACGTCTGAACCCATAGTCGGTACGAGCCCGGAGGTCGGCGGATGCGTGCGGTGTGGGTCCACAAGTTTGGCGGGCCGGAGGTGCTGGTGCCGGGTGAGGCGCCGGCCCCGGAGGCCGGGCCCGGTCAGGTCCTGGTGGAGGTGGCGTACGCCAACATCACGTTCGTGGAGACCCAGCTCCGGTCCGGCACCGGGCCCATCACACCGACGCTGCCGACCATCCCCGGCAACGGCGTGGGCGGGACCGTCCGCGCGGTCGGCCCCGGCGTGGATCCGGGCCTAGCCGGCCGGCGGGTGGTGACCAGCACCGGGGGTTCGGGTGCGTACGCCGAACTCGTCGCGGTGCCCGCGGACGGGCTGGTGGAGGTGCCGGCCACGCTCCGGCTGGACGACGCGGTGGCGCTGCTCGCCGACGGCCGGACCGCCACCTGGCTGATCCGGGCGAGCGAGGCCCGGCCCGATGACCGGGTGCTGGTGACGGCCGCTGCCGGCGGGGTGGGGACCCTGCTGGTGCAGCTGGCCGCGGCGGCCGGCGCGCAGGTCGTCGCGGCGGCGGGCGGTGACCGCAAGGTCGCGTTGGCGGTGAGGCTGGGCGCGAAGGTCGGCGTCGACTATCGCCGTCCGGACTGGACCGATCGGGTACGCGAGGCCGTCGGCGGGGTCGACCTCGTACTCGACGGCGTGGGGGGTGCGCTGGGCAGGTCGGCGTTCGACCTGCTGGGCGAGGGCGGCCGGATGCTCAGCTTCGGGCTGGCGAGCGGCAGCTGGACCGAGGTGCCGGAGGCGGAGGCGCGGCAGCGCGGGGTACGACTGCTACGGCCGGCCCTGAACCCGGCGGGCGTTCGCGAACTCACCGAGAGCGTGCTGCGGGCGGCCGCCGAGGGCCGGGTGAAACCGGTGATCGGCCAACGGTTCGAGTTGACCCGGGCGGCCGAGGCACACGCGGCGATCGAGGCGCGCGCCACCGTCGGCAAGACGTTGCTGGAAGTGCGGCCGGAAGCGCGGCCCGAGCCGGCGCCGGCATAGGGATGGCGGGACCCGAGCCGGAGAGTGCGGGCAGCGCGATGCCGATCGCCTGGCGGATGAGCGCGACGGGAGCCGCAGCATGTTCCGCTGCACCGAGATCCGTCAGCGCGGCCCCGTCCCGTTGTCGGCGTCGCAGTGCAAACAGCCGTGTGGCATCGCCAAGATCATGCGCGACGCCGAACTCGCCTGGAGGAACAACCTGTCACGGACGACAATCGCCGACCTGATCGCACAGCGAAGCCACCCCCGCAGGAGCGTTCACGATGACCAGGGACTCACGGACGACCCGGCACAACCGGCCGGAGCTTCCGGCCCAGGTTCAAGCCATTCCGATCTCTTGAGAGATCACGCTGTGCCCCCGGTGGGATTCGAACCCACAAAACTGACACCCATTTTAAGTGGGCCGCCTCGACCAGTTGGGCTACGGGGGCGCTGCGCGGAGGACCGACCGGCGTCGCCTGACCGCACGACGTAACCCTAGGGTCTAGTGCTGCCACGCGCTCCGGGTGGCGGGCAGTGGTGCCCGGCCGTCGGTGTGCGGGCGGACGACCAGGAGCTGGTACGCCGAGATCCGGGCAGCCTCGAACGCCAGCGCCGACACCGCGAGGTAGAGCAGCCACACCCGGGCCCGCCCCGGTGAGGCCTGCCGGACGCACTCGTCCCAGGCATCCTCCAGGTTGGCGACCCAGGCCCGCAGGGTGCGGGCGTAGTGCTCGCGCATCGTCTCCAGGTCGCGGACCTCCAGGCCCGCGCTCTCGAGGACGTTGGTGACGGTTCCGATCGGGAGGAGTTCGGCCCCGGGGTGGACGTAGGCGTCCAGGAAGGAGCGCTCCTGCGCCAGCGGCTCCCCGCGCCGGCCGACCTGGTTGACCAGCAGCCGGCCGCCCGGGCGCAGCAGGCCGTGCAGCGTCCGGGCGTACTCCCCCAGCCGGTCCGCACCCACGTAGTCGGCCAGCCCGTACGCCACGACCGCGTCGAACGGGTCCGCCTCGACCTCACGCCAGTCCGCGACCCGGAACTCCACCCGCCCGGCGAGGCCGGCGTCGACGGCCCGCTTGGTCGCCTGCTCGGCCTGTTCGGCGGAGGAGGTGATGCCGAGCCCGCTCACTGCGTGGTGCTCGGCGGCGTACAGGAGGAACGTCCCCCAGCCGCAGTCGACGTCGAGCACCCGGGTGCCGCGTTCTCCCGCACCCAGGTCGGCGAGCCCGAGCTTGCGGCAGGCGAGCTGCAGGCCGGCGCGCTGCGCGTCGTCGAGGGACATGCCCGGCTCGGCCCAGTAGCCCGCGCCCAGCATCAGCCTCCGGCCGAACACCCGCGCCAGGAAGTGCGTACCGACCGGGTTGTCCGGCGACCCGCTCGGCGCGGTGTCGCGGTCCAGCGCATGCCGGCGTTCGGCCCCGGTGATCTCCTCCTCCGGCGGCTTGGGCGCCGGGCCCACGGCGCCGAGATAGACTGCCGCCCGCATCAGCTCGCTGCGGTCGGCGGCGGTCAGCTCGGGGCGGGCACCGATCGAGCGGCCGAACGGCGCGAGGCGTTCCAGGGCGGTGAGGATCGGTCCGTCGACCTCGATCTCGCCGGCGACGAACGCCCGGGCCAGGCCGAGCTCGTCCGGCCGCCACAGCAGCCGGCGGACGGCGCGCCGGGAGTGCACGCGCACGGCCGGGGCCTCGGTCGGCCCGGCCATCGAGCCGTCCCACGCGTACAGGCGGACGGGCGCTTCCAGACCGAACAACCGCAGCAGGATGTCGTGCAGCCGCTCGGCGACCACGGGACCGGCCACGGCACCCCCCTCTCGTCCGGTCGTCCCCGAGACGTTCTACCCGCCCCGGGGACGATCGAGCCACTGCCGGATCAGACCTGGGTCGGCCCGGACCAGGGTGCGCCCTTCCGCTACCGCCCGTCCTGCTCCGGCCTCGGCTCGGCCCTTCCACCAGCATGAACGGGTTCGAGCTCGGGCGACCTGCTCGCGGGTGGGGAGAACTGGCGCGGCAGGGCGCTGCGCTCGAACTCCTCCCGCGGGCGCTGCAGGCTGCCCAGCGAGACGATCTCGCGGGGGAAGAACAGCCCGAGCGTCCAGTCGGCCACGATGCGGACCTTGCGGTTGAGGGTGGGCATCCGGCTGATGTGGTAGGTGCGGTGCATGAACCACGCCGGCCAGCCGCGCAGCTTGATGCCGTAGACCTGCGCCACGCCCTTGTGCAGGCCGAGACTGGCGACCGAGCCGACGTGCTTGTGCTTGTAGTTCTGCAGCGGCTTGCCCTTGAGGGCGCGGGCCACGTTGTCGCCGAGTACCTTGGCCTGGCGTACGGCGTGCTGGGCCGAGGGGCTGCACACCGCGTTCGGCGGTCCGGTCAGGTCAGGCACGGCGGCGCAGTCACCGGCCGCCCAGACGTGCTCGGCGCCGACGACCCGCAGGTCGGGCTCGGTGGGCAGTCGGCCCTTGTCGTCGCGCGGCAGGTCGGACGCGGCGAGGACCGGGTTGGCCTTGACTCCGGCGGTCCACACGATGGTGTCGGACTCCAGCCGGGTGCCGTCGGAGAGTTCCACGTGCCCGTCGACGCAGGACTCCAACAGGGTGTTCAGCTTCACGTCGATGTGCCGCTTGCGCAGGCGTTCGACGGTGTAGCGCCCCATGTCCTCCCCGACCTCGGGCAGGATCCGCCCGGCCGCCTCCACCAGCACCCAGCGCATGTCTTCGGCGCGGAAGTTGCGGTAGTAGCGGCAGGCGTAGCGGGCCATGTCCTCGAGCTCGGCGAGCGCCTCTACGCCGGCGTAGCCGCCGCCGACGAACACGAACGACAAGGCCCGTCGCCGGGTCTCCTCGTTCGCGGTGGACTCGGCGACGTCGAGCCGGTCGAGCACGTGGTTGCGAAGCTGGATGGCTTCCTCGACCTGCTTGAACCCGATCGCCTGCTCGGCGAGGCCGGGGATGGGCAGGGTCCGGGCGACCGAGCCGAGGGCGACGACGAGTTCGTCGTAGTGCACGTCGTACGTGGCGCCGGCGCGCGGCTCGATCCGGGCGGTGTGCTCGGCGTGGTCGATGCCCACGACGCGCCCGGTGATCACCTGCACGGCGGGCAGGACCCGCCGTAGAGGCACGACGACGTGGCGGGGCTCGAGGTTGCCGGCCGCGGCCTCGGGGAGGAAGGGCTGGTAGGTCATGTACGAACGGGGCTCCACGACGGTGATCGTGACCTCGCCTCGACGGAGTTCCTTGCGAAGGGATTTCTGGAGCCGGAAGGCGGCATACATGCCGACGTAGCCGCCTCCGGCGATGAGGACGTGCCGTGTGTTCACGTCCGTTCACCTCCTAGGTCGTTGTTCAGGCTAGTCGCTCGTGAATTCGTTCACAAGGACCGAACGCCGCTGTCGGGAACGTCACACGATTCGCATGACACGCCCTAAGCTCGAATGAACGAGGGAGGGGCCGTGGGCGCGATCTTCGCTGTCATCCTCATCGCCCTCGTCGTCGCAGCAGTAGCGCTGACCGTGCCGCTCGTCGCGCTCGTCCAGCGCCGCGAACAGCGCCGACTCGAGGGGCTTGCCGCCTGGGCGTCGTCGATCGGGTGGACGACCTACGCCGGCAGCGTCGAGGTGCCCTGGACCGCTCGCCTTCCCGGAGCGAACCCACGCGGTGTCCGCTGCCTGTTCACCGGCATCTATCGCGAACTACCCGTGAGCATGGCGGAGTACACGTACCAGACCACGCACACGACCTACGTGAACGGGCAAACCCAGGTCACCACCGACCACCACGACATCGTCGCCTGTGTCGTACATCTCCCCTACACCTACCCCGGCATCGAGGTGGCCGGCCGCGGGTCCGGCTCGCGCATGTGGCGCTGGCTCAACGGCCCGGACCAGGCCGAAGAGGTGGGCATCGACGAGTTCGACCGTGACTTCCGCGTCCACAGCACCCATCCCGAACTCGTACGCCAGGTGATCGGGCCCGCGCTGGTGCGCACCCACCTGGCCGGCATGGCGCCGAACTGGAGCCTGCACGGCACCGACCTGCTGGTGTACTGGCAGGGCCGCATGGAGCCCACCCGGGTGCTGCCCGCCGTGGACTCCGTCATCCGCGTCGCGAACCTCCTCGGCCGCTGACGTAACGCTTGGAGCTGACGAAGCGCCGTTGCGCACGCTCAGTTCGCCGGCAGGCGAGGTAGGCCGGCGTGGTCGGCCGCGCGGGTGAGGACGGCGTCGAGCATCGGCTCGGTGAGCTTGCCGGTGAAGGTGTTCTGCTGGCTCGGGTGGTAGGAGCCGATGAGGAGCACCTCCGGCCAGTCGGCCGCGGACCGATCCGGCGGCGCCAGCAGCACCTCCGCACCGTGACCGAACTTCGGCCGCGGGCGGGGAATCCGGTAGCCCAGCGCGGCGAGAGTACGAACGGCGGCGGTCCAGCCGTACGACCCGAGCGCGACGACCGAGCGGACCGTCGGTGCGCACAGCTCCCACTCCCTGCGCAGCCAGGGGAAGCACGCGTCGCGTTCGGCCGGCAGCGGTTTGTTCTCCGGCGGCGCACAGCGAACCGCGGCGACCACGCGGACGCCGAGCAGCCGTTGCCCGTCACCGGCGGAGACGCTCGTCGGCTGCACCGCGAGGCCCACCCGCGCAAGTGCCGCGAAGAGCCAGTCGCCGGACCGGTCACCGGTGAAGATCCGGCCGGTACGGTTGCCGCCGTGCGCTGCGGGTGCCAGCCCCACGATCATCACGGCCGGCGCCGGATCGCCCCACCCGGCCACCGGGCGGCCCCAGTACGGCTGGCCGGCGAACGACCGGCGCGGCGAGGCGGCGACGCCCTCGCGCCACTCGACCAGGCGGGGACAGGCGCGGCACACCGACTGCCGGGCGGTGAGTTCCTCCAGGTCCGGCGCGGTGGCCGCGAGCCGCTCCACGTCGGCGGCGTCATGTGCGACCGGTGTGTCCGTCTCGGCCGGGTCGTCGGGCCAGCCGGTGCCCGGCGGAACCGGACTGGCGAACGCCGCACCGGTCACCGGATGCGGACGCCGCTCAGCGGTCATCGGCGTCCCGACGGGATGCCCGCGACCTCGAAGCGGCACTCCACGCGATGCCGTCCAGGATGTCGTGTTCGCTGACCACGAGTTCGCCACGGGCGAGGTGGGGCGAGACCCGGGCGAGGATCCGGTCCAGGATCAGCGCGCCGGCGCCGATCACGTCCACCCGGCCCGGATGCATGAACGGCAGCGCCTTCCGCTGCGCGTGGGTCATCGACAACAGCCGGTCGGTGACCGCGTGCACCTCGGCCGCGGGGATGCGGGCGTGGTGGATCCGGTCGCGGTCGTACGCCGGCAGGTCCAGCGCCATCGCCGCCACCGTCGTCACCGTGCCGGCCAGGCCGACGAGGGTACGGGCGCGCTCCAGCGGCACCTCCCCCGCCACCTCGTCCAGGCGGCGCTCGACCTCCGCCCGGGCCTGCTCCACCTGCGCGGGCGTCGGCGGGTCGTCGGTGAGGTACCGCTCGGTGAGTCGTACGCAGCCCATGTCGACCGAGACCGCCGCCTCCGGCCGCGCGCCGCCGAGGACGAACTCGGTGGAGCCGCCGCCGATGTCGAACACGAGGTACGGCGTCGGGATCCGGCGCCCGGCCAACTCGCGGGTCGCGCCGGCGAAGGACAGGTCGGCCTCCTCCGCGCCGATGATCACCTCGGGCTCGACGCCGAGGATGTCTCGCACACCCGCCACGAACTCGTCCCGGTTGCCGGCGTCACGGGAGGCCGAGGTGGCCACGAACCGCACCTGCTCCGCACCCAGCTCGCGGATCCGCTCGGCGTACCGCTCACAGGCGGCGAACGTCCGCGCCAGGGCCTGCTCGGACAACCGGCCCGTACGGTCCACACCCTCCCCGAGGCGGACGATCTCCAGCCGGCGGTCCAGCTCGTGCAGGGCCCGCGCCCCGGTGGCCGGCTCGGTGGTGATGTCGGCGACCAGCAGCCGGATGGAGTTGGTGCCGCAGTCGACGGCGGCCACGCGTACCGGCGGGTCGATCTCGACACAACGCCCCTCCGCCGCCCAGTCGGGCAGCAGCGCCAGCGCCTCGTCCCCGAGCGGGTTCACTCCCGGCCCGGCCGCGAGCGCGTGGCCGACCAGCGAGTGCAGGCACTTCACCCGGTCGGGCATGCCGCCTGCGGAGATCCCGGCGATCTCGGGTACGTGGCCGAGCCGCTCGCGGGCGGTGAGGTAGTGCTCGTGGGCGCGCCGGTAGGCGGCTGCCAGGTCGGGGTCGGTGGTCAGCCGTTCGGTCCACTCCCGCATCAGTCCGCTCGCCTCCAGTCGGCCGATCTCGGCGGCCAGACGCGGGCAGGTGAGATAGAAGGTGGTCGGGAACGGCGTACCGTCGGGCAGCCGCGGCTCGGTCTCCACGACGTCCGGCAACCCGCAGCGGCACCGGTGCGCGACTCCGTGCACGCCACGGGCCGGCCGGCCGAGCTGGGCGCTGACCGCGGCCACGTCGGCGGCGGCCACTGGATCCCCGGAGTCGGCAGGGTCCTCGGGCTCGGGTGCGGTCATCGGTTCGGTCGCGGCGTCTGGGTGGGGCTGGGGTCGATGGTCTTCGGCGGCTCGTGCTTCGGCGTGCTGGGTGTCCTGCCGACGGGCGTCGTCGTCGGCTGCACACCCGACCGCTCGACGCTCCCCCACAGGCTGGACCACCAGGCCTGCTGGGGCCCGGTGGGGACGGCTGCCGCACCGGCGACGGCCGGCGCCTTCGCGACCGAGCCGTCCTCGCCGACCACGACGTAGCCGGTCTCGCCCGGCTTCACCCAGCGCAGGCGCTCGCGGGCCTGCGCCTCGACGTACGCCGGGTCGTGCCAGCGCCGCAGCTCCTTCTCCAGGGAGGCCACGCGGTCGGTACGCCGGGTCTCCTCGGTACGCAGCGCGGCGATCTGGCTGCGTTGTTCGACCCAGGCCCGCAGGCTGGACGCGTAGGAGATGACCAGCGCCGCGATCACGAGAGCCAGGATCGCCGCCCGGCCGGTGACGTTGGCGTTGCGCCGCGAGGTGGGCTTGGCGGTGTCGGGCCGGCCGGGGTCGCGGCGAGCGTTCGGCACCGTGCCGGTGGTGGCCCGGGCCACCCCGGGCCGGACCGCCGCCTCCGGACGCGCCTCGCCCCGGCCGGCCGTACGGGTCGGGCCGGCCCCGGCGGAGCGGCGGGTGGTCCGGGAAGAACCCGCACCACCCCGCGCGCCACGTCCGGAAGCGCCGGGCTTGGCCCGGCCAGGACCCTGCCCGCGACCTGCGGGCCGGGCGTTGCGACCACCCCGTGCGTCGCTCACCGGACCTACTCGGAGGTGAACCGCGGGAACGCCGTCCGTCCGGCGTACCGGGCCGCGTCGTCCAGCTCCTCCTCGATCCGCAGCAGCTGGTTGTACTTCGCCACCCGCTCGCCGCGCGCGGGGGCACCGGTCTTGATCTGCCCCGCGTTGGTCGCCACCGCGAGGTCGGCGATCGTGGTGTCCTCGGTCTCACCCGACCGGTGGCTGATCATCGTGCGGAAGCCCGCCCTGTGGGACATGTCCACCGCGTCGAGGGTCTCGGTGAGGGTGCCGATCTGGTTGAGCTTGATGAGCACCGCGTTGGCCGACTGCTCGGCGATGCCGCGGGCGATCCGCTCGGGGTTGGTGACGAACAGGTCGTCGCCGACCAGCTGGACCTTCCCTCCGAGGGTCTCGGTGAGCCCGGCCCAGCCGGACCAGTCGTCCTCGGCCAGCGGGTCCTCCAGGGACACCAGGGGGTACGACGCACGGAGCTCGGCGTAGTAGGCCGCCATCTCCTCCGACGTCTTGTCGCCACCCTCGAAGCGGTAGCGGTCGGTGTCGGCGTCGTAGAACTCGGTGGCCGCGGCGTCGATGGCCACCGCGACGTCGGTGCCGAACCGGAAGCCGGCCGCGCCGACCGCGGTGGCGATCAGGTCCAGCGCCGCACGGTTGGACGGCAGGTTGGGCGCGAAGCCACCCTCGTCGCCGAGCCCGGTGGACAGGCCCTGGCTCTTCAGGACCGCCTTCAGCGCGTGGTAGGTCTCGGCACCCCAGCGCAGCGCCTCGGCGAAGGTCGCCGCCCCGATCGGGGCGATCATGAACTCCTGGAAGTCGACGTCGTTGTCGGCGTGCGCACCGCCGTTGACGATGTTGAGCATCGGCACCGGGAGCAGGTGCGCGTTGGGCCCGCCGACGTAGCGGAACAACGGCAGGTCGGCCGAGGACGCGGCGGCGCGGGCGACGGCCAGGGACACGCCGAGGAGCGCGTTGGCGCCGAGCTTGGCCTTGTTGGGCGTGCCGTCCAGGTCCATCAGCCGGGCGTCGATCAGCCGCTGCTCGCTGGCCTCGTAGCCGACCAGCTCGGGGGCGATCACGTCGACCACACCGCGCACGGCGTTGGTGACGCCCTTGCCGACGAAGCGCTTGTCGTCGCCGTCGCGCAGCTCCACCGCCTCGAACGCGCCGGTCGACGCGCCGGAGGGTACGTCAGCGCGGGCGATGGTGCCGTCGTCGAGACCCACCTCGACCTCGACGGTGGGATTGCCGCGCGAGTCCAGAATCTCGCGGGCGGTGAGGGCCTCGATCGTTGCCACGTGCTGCCTCCCAGACAACTCAGGTCATGGACCCCCCGAGCCTAGCGGCGCCGCCTGTGCGTACGGCGAACCGACCCGCGCACCACCCGGATCCTGGAGATCAACGGGTGCGCTCGGCGGCGCGAACGGCGTCGACGTAGCGCCGGCAGGCGTCGCGCAACGCCTGCTCGGGATCGAGGTCCGCGGACCGCGCGCGGTCGACCAGGGCCAGCAACGCGGCGCCGAGCCGGTCGGCGTCGAGGCGTTCGGTCCCGGCCGTGGGGTCGCCGGCGACCTCGGAGAGTACGGCCGGATCGGGCCCGTCGACCCGGACACCCGACCGTGCCGTACGCCCGAGCAGCTTGTCGGCGAGCGTCAGCGCGGGCAGGGCCAGCGGCACGCCCTCGACCGCGGAGGTGCGTTGTTTCTCCTCGGCCTTCAGCTGGTCCCAGACGTTCTCCACCTCCGCCGCCGTCGACTCAGCGGTCCCGGACGGGCCACCCGCGGCGGGGCCGAAGACGTGCGGGTTACGCCGGATCAGCTTTTCCACCAGGTCGGCGGTGACGTCGTCGATGGAGAACGGCGTCTCCGCGTCCTCCTCGGCCAGCCTGGCGTGGAACACCACCTGGAACAGCAGGTCGCCGAGCTCCTCGCGCAGATGCTGCCGGCCGCCGGCCTCGATCGCCTCGACGGTTTCGTACGACTCCTCCACGAGGTACCGCACCAGCGACCGGTGAGTTTGGTCGCGCACCCACGGGCAGCGGTCGCGCAGCTGGTCCATCACCGACACCAGGTCCAGCAGCCGGGCACCTGGCAGGTCGTAGGAGGCGGGCACCACCTCCAGGGCGGGCAGGCCCCGCGTGCCCGACTCGGCGGCGGTGGCCAGCAGGTGGCCGAGTGCCCGGCCGAGCGCCGGGTCGCCGTCGTCGGAGGCCAGCCACACCACCTCGGCGCCGGCGCGAGCCCTGGTCACGAGGAGGTCGGCCAGCTCGCCGGGCGCGAGCGGATCGGCCACGACGGCGACCCGTATCCCGGCAGCCTCGACCGGCGCGCGCTGCGGGTGGTCGGCGTCGCCGGTGAGCACCTCGTCGGCCGAGCGCAGCAGCTCCCAGGCCGGCCAGGTGAGCAGGCCCGGCGCCACCCGCGGGCTGGTCAGCAGCAGGGCGACACGACCGGCCGTCATCTGCGGGGCCACCGTGGGATCAGGGCATCTGGGGTACGGCAGGAGCCTCGGGCGCGGTCGGCTCCGGGGTGACGAGCTGGCCACCCGGCTTCACCGCCGAACCCGTCCAGGTGCCGTAGCGCGGGTTGACCTTGACCCCGACCTGCTCGGCGGTCCTGGACATCTCCCGCCCGACCAGCTGGTCGGCCTTGGCCTGCTCCTGCTGGCTGGAGGGCTCCCGGCCGAGCAGCTTGGTGTTGAGGCCGCGGCGCAGGACGACCCACCGCGCGAAGCCGTCCAGCATGTCCGGCGGGATCACCACACGCTGCGCCTTGATCTGCGACTTGACCTCGTCGATGTCGGCCTGGCTGGCACTCACACCCGACCGCCTGGCGGTGGGAACGATCAGCTCGTCGTCGACGAGCTGCTGGAGCAGGTCGCTCTGCAGCTTGGTCGACTCGGAGTCGCCGAGATCGGACCGCCCGGCCTTGGCCAGGATGTCGCGCGACTGCTTCTGGAGGTAGGACACAGAGATCGTCCGGTCACCGACCTGGGCCGCGGCTCCGGGGTTGGAGACCGCGCCACAGCCGGACAGCGCCAGCCCGGCGACCAGAGCGACAGCGGCGACTCGACCAGCGTGCCTTCGACCGACCACGGGACCTCTTCTCGCACGTTCGCAACGGATACCAGCCACGTCGCACCCGATCGTACGCAGCCCGTTCCGGCGGCGGCCCGACGGGCCGGACCCTACTCTCGTCCCATGTCCGGCCCCATCTCCGAACGAACCGGCCCAGCCGGAACCGGCCCAGCAGGAACCAGCACGGTCAGGTTCCGGGCGGGGCTCGCCGTCGCCGGGCTGTTCGTTGTCGCCGGCTGTGCGGCGGCGTTCCTCGTCAGCCCCTTCGTCAGCGTCCCGGCGGGCGTGGCCTCCGGCGGGCTGGCCGGACTGCTGGTGGCCGGGCCGGCGCACCGGGCCGCCCTGGTGCCGGTCGCCGTCGCCGCCGCGCTCGTCTCCCTCGCCGCCACGCTCCTCATCCCGGAGTCGCTGCCGCCGAGCGTCCAGTGGTTCGGGCTGTTCGAACTGGCCGGGCTGCTGTGGCTGATCGTCCTGGTGGTCCGGCTCGCACCGGCCCGGCAGGCGTTCGCTGTCGGGCTGCTCGCCTCGGCCGCGCAGGCGACGATGATCCTGCGCGCGGTGCACGGCTTGTCCCTGCTGGACCAGGTGGGGTCGGTCGGCTTCTGGGCGCTGGGCGCGGTGTGCTCGGCGCTCGGCGGGGGTTACCTGCGGTCGCTGGACAGCACCCGCGAGCGGGCTGTTCGCGAGGCTCGCCGGACGCAGCGGCTGGCGCTGGCCCGCGACCTGCACGACTTCGTCGCACACGACATCAGCGGCATCGTGGTCCAGGCGCAGGCCGCGCGGGCGGTGGCGGCACAGCGGCCGGAGGCGGTCCTCGACGCGCTCGCGCGGATCGAGGAGGCGGGGCTCGCGGCGCTGTCCTCGATGGACCGGACGGTGCACATGCTGCACGACCTCGACGAGGGCTCCCCCACGGATTCGGCCGAGGGCCCGGAGTCGTCGTACGCCCAGGACGCCGGCCGGGCGCCCGCGCCGGGCGTCGGTGACCTGCCCGAACTCCTCGGCCGGTTCACAGCCGGCGGCTCCGGGCCGGTCCGGCTGCACCTGCCGCCCGACCTGGCTGCCGCGGTCCCCCGCGAGATCGGCTCCACCGTCCACCGGGTGGTGGTGGAGGCGCTGACGAACGTACGCCGGCACGCACCGCTGGACTCCGCCGTCACCGTCACGCTCGCCAGGAGCGACGGCGCCGGCGACCACGACAGCCCGACGCTGACCGTGGAGATCACCAACCAGCCGGGCGATCCGGACCGTACGGACACGCCGGTCGACGGCGGCGACCGCCGGGGCGGCCTCGGCCTGGTCGGCCTGAGCGAACGGGTCCAGGCCCTCGGCGGCACGCTGACCGCGGGCCCGTACGGCCGGGCGGGATGGCGTACGACCGCGGTCCTCCCGCTGGCGTCCGGGGGCACCGACCGAACCGGCCGCACCGGCCGAACCGACCGCACCGGCCGAACCGACCGAGCCGGCCGAACCGACCGCCTGGGTGACCTGGGCGGCGACACGATGAAACGATGATCGACGTGGCCACCCGGATTCTCATCGCCGACGACCAGGAGAACATCCGCAGCGGCTTCCGGCTGATCCTGGACTCCCAGCCGGACATGCAGGTCGTCGCCGAGGCCGCGGACGGCGTCTCGGCGCTGGAGCAGGCCCGGCACCTGCGCCCGGACGTCGTGGTCGCCGACATCCGGATGCCGCGGCTGGACGGCCTGGAACTCACCCGGGCGCTGGCCGGGCCGGACGTCGCGGACCCGCTGCGGGTGGTGGTGGTGACGACGTTCGACCTGGACGAGTACGCCCACACCGCGCTCGCGTACGGCGCCTGCGGGTTCCTGCTCAAGCGGGCCGGCCCGACGCTGCTGGTCGAGGCGGTGCGCGCGGCGATGGCCGGCGACACGCTGATCAGTCCGTCGGTCACGGTCCGCCTGCTGCGTCACGTCACCCAGCAGCGGCGTACCCGCACCGCTCCCCCGGTCGAGCCGCTGACCGACCGGGAGGTGGAGGTGGCCAGGCTGGTCGCCGCCGGCAAGACGAACGCCGAGATCGGCGCCGACCTGTTCATCTCCGCGGGCACGACCAAGACCCACACCGCGAACATCCAGCGGAAGCTGGGAGTACGCAACCGCGTCGGGATCGCCGCGTGGGTCTGGGAGTCAGGCGAAACGATCCCCTGAGAGTGGCGGCGAACCCGTCTCAGGTGCGGCGCGGATGGCGTGGCGTCGGCGGGTCCGGCGCCAGCGAGCCGTCCGGGGCGATGTGCTCGAAGATCTGGTCCACCAGGGTGAGGACGTGTGGGTCCTCCACCGCGTAGATCTGCCGCCGGCCCTCCCGGTGCGCCGTCACCAGACCGGCCAGCCGAAGCTTGGCCAGGTGCTGGCTGACCGCGGCGACGTTGGCGCCGGTGCTCTCCGCGAGCGTGCCGACGTCGTACTCGTGCCGGGCAAGCAGCCACACCAGGTGCAGCCGGGTGGGTGAGGACAGCAGGTCGAACGTCTCCGCCGCCGCTCGTAGCTGCGGTCCGGACGGCACCTGCAGCCCGGTCGGCTCTGAGGACCCGGTCTGCGCGGGCGGATCGGCTGGATTGACCATGACGCCGCCGATTCTTCCGTATCCGCGAGGTGAGCGGAACGGCCGCATGTGAGGTGGCCCACAATAGTTCGTCACTTGCGCAACTGGTTGACAATCGAGCCGGTCCGCGCCATGCTGTACGACGCGAAGGGGAGTAGCCCCCAATGCCGCGGTCGACACGCTGGCAGCCGCCTCGCGCGGCGCCCGGCCCGGCAGCCTCCATCAGGCGGGCGAGACCTTCGACCAGGCGAAACGCCCGGGTCGAGGTCGCGCATCCCTCGGTCCGGCCTGATCGAGGAGCGACACTTCCCATGGATGCCCTGACGGCCAGCTTCTTCCTGAGCTTCGGCGTCATCTTCGTGGCCGAGCTGGGCGACAAGTCCCAGCTGATGGCCCTGACCTTCGCCACCCGCTACCGCGCGCTCCCCGTACTCGTCGGGATCACCCTCGCGACCGCGGTGGTGCACGCGGTGTCGGTGGGCGTGGGCTACAGCCTCGGCGAAACCATCCCCACCGCATGGATCTCGCTGGTGGCCGCGCTGGCGTTCTTCGGCTTCGCCGGATGGACGCTGCGCGGCGACAGCCTCTCCGAGGACGAGGAGCAGAAGGCCCGCCGGGCGAAGCGGTCCGCGGTCGTCGCGGTCTCCCTCGCGTTCTTCCTCGCCGAGCTCGGCGACAAGACGATGCTCGCCACGATCACCCTGGCCACCCAGCACGGCTGGCTGGGCACCTGGCTCGGGTCGACCGTCGGAATGGTGGTCGCCGACGCCATCGCCATCGTGATCGGCCAGCAGCTCGGCCGGCGACTGCCCGAACGCGCGATCCGGTACGGCGCCTCGGCCCTGTTCGCCGTCTTCGGCGTCTGGCTGCTGGTCGAGGTGATCATCCAACTGCGCTGACCGTCCCGCCACCACGGCGAACGACACGACGGAAGAAACAGGCGGCGGCCCGTCCTCACCGGACGGGCCGCCGCCGTTCTCACGTCGGTGCCCCAGCGGGACACGCCCAGGGATCAGGAACCCAGCGTGTCCGGGTCGCCGCCGGTCCGCTCGTCGCGGTTCAGGGCGGTGATGGCGCCCAGGTCCCCGGCCGACAGCTCGAAGTCGAACAGGTCGAAGTTCTCCGCGATGCGCGACGGAGTGACCGACTTCGGGATGACGACGTTACCGACCTGGAGGTGCCACCGCAGCACGATCTGGGCGGGGGTCTTGCCGTACTTCTCGGCCAGCGTGCCGACCTTGGGGTCCTTCAGCAGCTCGCCGCCCTGGGCCAGCGGGCTCCACGCCTCGGTGGCGATGCCGTGCTCGCTGTTGAACGCCCGCACCTTCTCCTGGATGAGGTAGGGGTGGACCTCGATCTGGTTCAGCGCCGGGACGACGGTGGTCTCGTCGAACAGCCGCTGCAGGTGGTGCGGGTTGAAGTTGGACACGCCGATGGAGCGGATCCGCCCGTCGGCGTACAGCTTCTCGAACGCCTTCCAGGTGTCGACGTACTTGTCCTGACTCGGCACCGGCCAGTGGATGAGGTACAGGTCCACGTAGTCGAGCTTGAGCCGGCGCAGGCTCTCCTCGAACGCGGCGAGGGTGGTGTCGTAGCCCTGCTCGCCGTTCCACAGCTTGGTGGTGACGAACAGCTCCTCGCGCGAGACGCCGGACTCGGCGATTCCCTTGCCGGTGCCCTCCTCGTTGCCGTAGATCGCGGCCGTGTCGATGCTGCGGTAACCGACCTCGATCGCGGTGCGGACGGCGGCGGTGGCGTCCTCGTCGGGCACCTGCCAGACGCCGAAGCCGAGCTGCGGCATCTCCACACCGTTGTTCAAAGTGACGTTGGGTACTGCGGACATGCGCGTGAACCTCCATGGGAGTGCACTGGTGTGCCGGTCGCGTCGGCCTCACGTGGGGTCACGACCGACCGGGCATCCCAAACATCAGACCACAGCGGCCACTTAGCGGCGAGTCGGGGCCGACCTGGGCGGGTGGCACGTGCGGGCGGCCGGGGGCCGGGTGGTCGGCGGGTGGCGGCGGTGGGCGGACCCGCGCCGGTTAGATTTGCCCGCGTGGAGCTGCGTACGGTCGGCTTCGACCATCCCGACGCCCAGACGCTGACCGAGCAGGTGCAGCAGGAGTACGTCGTCCGCTACGGCGGGATCGACCGCTCACCGATCGACCCGCGCGAGTTCGACCCGCGGGGAGGGTTGTTCCTGGTCTGCTACCTCGACGGCCGGCCGGTCGGCTGCGCGGGCTGGCGTACTCCGCCGTACTCCCTGCTGCTGCCCGGTGACGCCGAGGTGAAGCGGATGTACGTCGCACCCGAGGCGCGCGGCCGGGGCCTGGCCCGCCGGATGCTGGCCGCCCTGGAACGCGATGCCGCCGCCGCCGGGAGGACCCGGATGGTCCTGGAGACGGGAGTCGCCCAGCCGGAGGCGATCGCGCTCTACCTGTCCGCGGGTTACACGCCGATCCCGTCGTACGGTCTGCACCGCGACTCTCCCGGCAACCGGTGCTACGCCAGGTCGCTGCCGGTCACCGAACCGGTGCCGGAGCAGGTGGGCGAGGCTCAGTTGTAGCCGAAGTCCTGCGTCCACCACGGGCCACCGGATCCGATGTGGACACCGACACCGATCGCCTTGATCCTGCAGTTCAGCATGTTCTCGCGGTGGCCTTGGCTGTTCAGCCAGGCCTGGGTGACGTCATGCGGCGTCTGCTGGCCGCGGGCGATGTTCTCCGCGGCGGGGTAGGCGTACCCGGCGGCCCGGATGCGATCCCAGGGGGTCCTGCCGTCCGGGGTGTCGTGCCCGAAGTAGCCGCGGGCGGCCATGTCGTAGGAGTGCGCGTGCGCGACGGACCGCAGCCGGTCGTCCACCCGCAGCGGCGCGCAGCCGGCGCGCGCCCGGGCCTCGTTGGTCAGCCGGACCACCTGGTCCTCGTAGGAGCTCTCCCGGCTGGTGGTCGTGGACCCCGAGTTGGTGTCCGGCTTGGCGGTGTGCGCGGGCGGGGCCGGCTCACGCGTGCGCAGGGTGGTACGCCGGGGACGCGGAGAGTCGGGCTCGGACCTGGGCTGCCCGGCCTTCTCGGCCGCCTTCGGCTCGGGGTTGCCCGCGGCCTCGCCCCTGCGCGGCTCCGGAGCGGCCGGCTTCTCCGCCCGGGCGGCGCTCTTCGGAGTGACGGTGCGCTCCGGCGTGGCCGCGGGCCGCGCCTTCACCGGCTTGCTCGGCGTGGGGGTCGGCTTCGCGGCCGGCGCCTCGGCGGCTCGCCGGGACGTGTCGGCGCCCCGCGGCGCATCGGCGACCACGCGCTCCCGGCCGCCGGCCTGGGGAGTCGGGTCGTCGGGCTGGAGGTAGCCGGCCAGCGAGACCGCACCGCCGCCGAGAGCGAGCACCCCGGTGGCGACCAGCGCCGGCACCATCAGCCGGCGCGAGAGCGGCCGCCGGCCCCGGTGGCGCGGCTGGTCCTCCTCCTCGTCCCAGTGGCCGTGGTCGCGTCCGTCGTCGTGGTGGAGTACGTCTCGCTCGTCGCGGGCCACGGCTTCTCCCAGGTCCTCGAGTTGCTGGCGGTCGATGATCGGTCGGTCGGTTTCGGCCCGGTGGGCGGCCGGTGTCCCGGATGTGCGGGTATGGACGTTATGGAAGGTCCGGCACCGGAATAGTAGGCGACTTCGGCAGCGGCAGCGGCAGCTTCGGCAACGGTTTCCGGGTGGGCGTCGGGTCGCTGGTCGGTGACCGCGTCGGCTCCGGGGTGCCCGTCGGCGTCGGCGTACTCGTCGGCGAGGGATCCCTCGTCGGAGTCGAGGTGGGCGTCGGCGTCCTGGTGGGCGTCGGCTCGTGCGTGGGCGTGGGGTCCTTCGTCGGAGTCGACGTGGGTTTCGGCGTGTCCGTGGGCGTCGGCTCGTCCGTGGGGGTCGCCGTGCCCGTGGGGGTGGGCGTGCCCGGTGGCGTCGGGTCTCCGGTGTGGTCGTCGCCACCGGGCGCCCGGGTCGGTCCCGGCGTCTCGGTGCGCGCCGCGACGGTGGCGGGATCGGTCACTCCCGCGGCGGCCGGCGGGCCGGCGGCGAGCACGAACGGCGACTTCACCAGCGGGATCTCCGTCGGTGTCGGCGCGCCGGGAACCGGGTTCGGAAGGGCGTTGGGAAGAGCGTTCGGAAGCGTGACCGGCAGCCCCAGCAACGCCAGGCTCACGCCGGCTTCGCCCAGACGCTGGGCGGCGGGCAGGAACGGCGCCGGCAACATCTGCCCGGAACCCGACCCCGGCGTGTGGGCGGTGGACCCGAGGGGGTCTCGTACGGCTCTGGTGGGCACCGGCCTGTCGGTCGGCCCGCCGGGACGGAGGGTCGAGGCGGCCAGGACACCCGGATCGTGGTGGCCCCCGCCGAGGAGGTACCACCCCACGCCGGTCGCGGCGACACCCGCGGCGACGACGCTGGAGAGCACCGAGGCGACCACCAACGTCGGCCGGGGCCGACGGTGCCGGCCGGGCCGCCACCGGTCGGAGCTCTCCACGGAGGCGAGCTCGCTCGCGTCGGGTCCCGCGAGGTCGTCGTGCGGCCGCGAGGCGGACTGATGGTCGTCAGGCATCGGCACTACTCCAGGAAGGTACGAATACCCCGGGGCCGTCCTCCCCACGGCCACGGGTCCAAAGCCGTCGCAACCATAACCGATTGCCGCAATGGCGCCTTCCGGGCACAGTGCGTCACAACTGGACTACTCGGACATAACGGGCACGGCCGGCCGGTCCGCGGTCGGCCGTGCCGCCGTCGGGCGCAGCCGCGGTCAGCCGGTCGAGGACGCGCCCACCGGGGCGTCCAGCAGGACCGCCTCGACCAGGTCGTGTGCCCACTTCAGCAGCTCGACGTCGCGCAGCGGCAGCCCGCCGATCGGGGCCGTGGCCGGACGGGGAACCAGGATGGTGCGCGCCGGCCGCTTCACGATCGTGCGGGGATACAGCCGCATCAGCCGCAGCTCCTGGCTCTCCCGCAGGTCGACCGGCGCGAACCGGATCTGGTTCCCCTGCAGCGTCACGTCGGTCAGCCCGGCCCGCTTGGCGTGCAGCCTGAACCTGGCCACCTCCAGGAGGTTGACCACCGGCTCGGGCAGGGTGCCGTACCGGTCGGCGAGCTCCTCCCCCACCTGGTCGACCTCGGCCTCGTCGCGGACCGCGGCCAGGCGTTGGTACATCTCCAGCCGCAGCCGCTGGCTGTCGACGTAGTCGTGTGGCAGGTGGGCGTCGATCGGCAGTTCGACCTTGACGTCGTTCTCCTCCTCGGGGCTGTCGCCGCGGTACTCGGCGACCGCCTCGCCCACCAGCCGGACGTAGAGGTCGAACCCGACGTCGGCGATGTGCCCGGACTGCTCACCGCCCAGCATGTTGCCCGCGCCCCGGATCTCCAGGTCCTTCATGGCCACCGCCATGCCGGCGCCGAGCTCGGTGTTCTGGGCGAGGGTGGCCAACCGGTCGTGGGCGGTCTCGGTGAGCGGACGCTCGGCCGGATAGAGGAAGTAGGCGTACGCCCGCTCCCGGCCACGACCCACCCGACCGCGCAGCTGGTGCAGCTGGGACAGCCCGAACAGGTCGGCGCGCTCGACGATCAGCGTGTTGGCGTTGGAGATGTCCAGGCCCGCCTCGACGATCGTGGTGCACACCAGCACGTCGGCGCGCTTCTCCCAGAAGTCGGAGATGACCTCCTCCAGCTGGTGCTCGCCCATCTGGCCGTGGCCGACGCTGACCCGTGCCTCGGGCACGAGCTGCCGGATCCGGGCCGCCGCCTTCTCGATCGTGTTCACCCGGTTGTGCACGAAGAACACCTGGCCCTCACGCAGCAGCTCGCGGCGGATGGCGGCCACCACCTGGCGTTCGTCGTACGCCCCCACGAAGGTCAGGACCGGGTGCCGCTCCTCCGGTGGCGTCATGATCGTGGACATCTCCCGGATGCCGGTGATCGCCATCTCCAGCGTGCGCGGGATCGGCGTGGCCGACATGGTGAGCACGTCGACGCTGGCCCGAAGAGCCTTCAGCTTCTCCTTGTGCTCGACGCCGAAGCGCTGCTCCTCGTCGACCACGATCAGGCCGACGTCCTTGAACGACACTTCCTGGCCGAGCAGCCGGTGGGTGCCGATCACCACGTCGATCTCCCCGGTGGACAGGCCGCGCAGGACCTCCTCGGCCTCCTTGTCGGTCTGGAAACGCGACAGGGCCCGCACCGTCACCGGGAACGGCGCGAACCGCTCGGCGAAGGTGGAGTAGTGCTGCTGGACGAGCAGCGTGGTGGGTACGAGGACGCCGACCTGCTTGCCGTCCTGCACCGCCTTGAACGCCGCCCGCACCGCGATCTCGGTCTTGCCGTAGCCGACGTCGCCGCAGATCAGCCGGTCCATCGGGACGGTCTTCTCCATGTCCAGCTTGACGTCTTCGATGGTGGCCAGCTGGTCCGGCGTCTCGACGTAGGGGAAGGCGTCCTCGAGCTCGCGCTGCCAGGGAGTGTCGGGGCCGAAGGCGTGGCCCTGGGTGGCCTGGCGCGCGGCGTACAGCTTGATGAGCTCGCCGGCGATCTGCTTCACGGCCTTGCGGGCCCGGCCCTTGCGCTTGGCCCAGTCCGAGCCACCCATCCGGTCCAGGCTCGGCTGCTCGCCACCCACGTAGCGGGTCACCTGGTCGAGCTGGTCGGTCGGGACGAACAGCCGGTCGCCGGGCTGGCCCCGCTTGGAGGGGGCGTACTCGACGACGAGGTACTCCCGCGTGGTGCGGTGCTGGCCGGTGCCGACCGTGCGCTGCGACATCTCGACGTAGCGGCCCACGCCGTGCTGCTCGTGCACGACGTAGTCGCCCGGGGTGAGCTCCAGCGGGTCGATGGTGCGCCGGCGCCTCGCGGGCATCCGCCGCATGTCCTTGGTGGACGCGCCGGACCGCCCGGCCAGGTCGGCCTCGGTGAGGACGACGGCCTGCGCGGTGGACGCCACGAACCCGTGGTCGATCCGGCCGCAGGTGACGTGGACGACCGACGGCTCCGGCGTGTGGTCGAGGCGTTCGTCCAGGCGGGCGGGCACGTCGTTGCCGCGCAGCACCTCCACCATCCGGTTGGCCGGCCCGTGGCCCTCGGTGACGAACACGATCCGCCAGCCCCGCGCGATCCAGTCGCGCACGTCCGCGAGCGCGCGTTCGGTGTCGCCCTGGTAGGTGTCGACCGCCCGCGCGGTGATCGCGTGCGACTCCACTGCGCCGGTGTCGACGTCGACGTCCAGCGCGACGATCTCACCGGTCTCGGTGCGCAGGGGCGCGGTCGGCGGGGCGTCCTCGGGCTCCAGGGCGAACGGCGACACGCTCCACCAGGCCAGGTCGGTGTCCAAAGCGTGCCGGCGTACGTCTGCCAGGGAGCGGTAGGCCGCCGGGCCGAGGTCGATCGGCGCCTCACCGCCCCCGGCGGCGGCCGCCCAGCTGGCCTCCAGGAACTCCTGGCTGGTCGCCACCAGGTCGTGCGCCCGGCTGCGGACCCGCTCGGGGTCGGCCACCACGACGTGGGTGCGCTCGGGCATCAGGTCGACCAGCAGCTCCATGTCGTCGACCAGGACCGGGGCCAGCGACTCCATCCCCTCCACCGCGTGGCCGTTCGCGAGTTTCTCGAACAGCTCGGCCAGCTCCGGGTGGGCCGCGGCGAGCGTGGCAGCCCGTTCGCGCACCTGGTCGGTGAGGAGCAGCTCGCGGCACGGCGGTGCGTACAGGCGCTGCTGCCCCGAACTGTCCAGCGACCGCTGGTCGGCGACCTTGAACGAACGGATCTCCTCCACCTCGTCGCCGAAGAACTCCACCCGCAGCGGGTGCTCCTCGGTCGGCGGGAAGACGTCCACGATGCCACCGCGCACCGCGAACTCTCCACGCCGCTCCACCAGGTCGACCCGGGTGTAGGCGGCGGCGGCCAGCCGGCGCACCAGGTCGTCGAGGTCGATCTCGTCACCGACGTGCAGCCACACCGGCTCCAGGTCGGCGAGACCCTTCACCTGCGGCTGGAGCACGCTGCGTACGGGCGCCACCACGACCTTCGGCGCCGGCGTCTCCTCCGTCGGGTGCACCAGTCGGCGCAGCACGGCCAGCCGGCGGCCCACGGTGTCGGACCGCGGGGACAGCCGCTCGTGCGGCAGCGTCTCCCACGCGGGGTAGTAGGCGGCGGCCCGCTCGTCGCCGAGCAGGCTCTGCAACGTCTCGGTGAGGTCCTCGGCCTCCCGGCCGGTGGCGGTGACGGCGAGAACGGTACGGCCGGCACCGCCGTGGTCGGGTGCGGCGGCCAGGGCGGCGATCGCGAACGGCTGCAGCGCCTTGGGTGCGGTCAGATCCAGCGGTGCGCCGGCGCCCGCCCGGGCGTTCTCCACTGCGGCGGCGAGCGCGGGATCGGCGACGACGAGCTCGACGAGTCCGGTGAGGCTCATGGGTTCCTTCGCGTGCGGAGGAGGTGCCGCGGCCGCCTGAGGGCGGCACGAAGCACCACGAACGCCCCGATTCGCGACGCGAACCGGGGTTGCCCGTCCAGGCTAGCGCGGCCCACCGACAGCCATCCTCGTGGCGGGAGCCCGGCCGCCGCTCGTGACGGCCCCGGGCCGGGGTCCGGGCCGCTTGCGGGCACAGCGCACCGAGGCCTAGGGTCGGGCGCAGGACCGGGCTGTGCCGCCGGATCACCGCCGGATCACTGCCTGATCACCGCGGCCGCCGCCTCGCCGGTCACTTCCTTCCGCCGCACCGGTCTTCTTTCTCTCCGTGTTTCTCTCCGTACGCCTCCGTGGCGTACTCCTCTGGCCTGCTCGGCCGCATCTCCTCCCACTCCGTCCCGTCGCCCCACCTCGTGACCGGAGTCGTCATGTCGTCCGCACCACCACGACCACCGGCCGGCCTGCCCGGTCAGCGCCGGCTGCTTGCCCTGATCGGCGCCACCCAGCTGCTTGCCGTCCTGGACGGCACCGCCGTCACCATCGCGCTGCCCCGGATCCAGCGCGACCTCGCACTGTCCTCCGCGGGCCTGGCCTGGGTGCTGAGTGCGTACGCCCTCGCGTTCGGAAGTCTGCTGCTGCCGTTCGGTCGCGCCGGCGACCTGCTCGGCCGCAGACGGGTGCTGGTCAGCGGAGCGGTGGCGTGCACGGCCGCGTCGCTGGCGGGCGCGCTGGCACCGAGCGGCGGATGGCTGATCGCCGCCCGCGTCGCTCAGGGCGCCGGCGCCGCCGTCGCCACACCGGCCGCCCTCGCGCTGGTCACCATCGGGTTCGCGGCCGGACCGGCACGCACCCGGGCGTTCACCGTGCTGGTGCTGGTGTCCGGAATGGGTGGCGTGCTGGGCATGGTGCTGGGCGGAGCGCTGACGGCGTACGGCTGGCGCTGGACCCTCCTGCTCACCGTGCCGCTCGGCGTGATCACCGTCGCGCTCGTTCCCGCGCGACTGCCCACCGAGGCCGCCGCGCCCCCTCGCGGTCCGGCGCGGAGATCGACGCCGCCTTCCGCGCTGGTCGCCCCGCTCGTGTCGACGGCCACCTCGGTCGGCGGGCTGGTCGCACTGCTGCTCGCGCTGTCCCGGCTCACCACCGACGGCTGGACCGACCCGGGCGCCTACGCCCTCCTCGGGCCGGCCGGCGTCCTGCTGGCGGTGTTCGCCCGGGTCGACCCGCGGTCCACAAGATCGCTGCTGCCGTACGCCCCGTTGCGCGACCGCGATCGGCTGACGGTCTGCGGCATGATGTTCGCGACCGGCGCAGCCCTGCTGGCCACGACGTACGTGCTCACGCTGTTCGTGCAGGACCTGCTGGGGTACGGACCGCTGCTAGCCGGGATCGCGTTCCTGCCGTTCAGTCTGGGACTGCTGGCGGGGGCACCACTGGCCGCGCACCTGGCCGGGAGGCTGCCCGCACGGCTGCTGGGCGGGCTCGGCGGGCTGGGCTGCGCGGCCGGCATGGCCTGGCTCGCACTGGCCGGCACGGGTACGCACTACCTCACCGGGCTGCTCGGCCCGATGACGCTGATCGCCGTGTGCCGTGAGCTCGCGTTCGTACCCCTCACCCTCGCTGCCATGGACGGGGTGCAGCCCGGCGACGCCGGCGGGATGTCGGCCGTGCTCAACACCATGCTGCAGGTGGGCGGCGCGCTCGGGGTCGCCGTGCTGAGCGCACTGCCGACCGGGCCGGCGTTCGCAGCGGCGGCCGTCACCACCGCCGCGGCCGCCGGGCTGGTGCTGCTCCCACGGCGCGGGCGGGCCTTCGGCGGACGTCAGCCCGCGGGTCCGCCAGGATCGCCGAGCTCGCCGGGTTCCGCCGACTACGCCGACTACGCCGATACGGGCGGACGCCGCCACACCGGCGGCTGACCGAGCAGCTGACCGAGCTCCTCGTCGTACGGCGCGAAGTGGTCGTCCAAGCGGCGGCGGAGCGACTCGGGCAGCGGCCTGCCCGGCCGGGCGTTGTACCGCTCGAACGACGCCGGCCGCCAGGCGGGCAGGCCGAGGAAGTCGAGGATGCCCGCGAAGACGGGTTCGGGCCGGGTGGAGAAGTCCTCGCTCGCGACCACGAGCACCTGCCCGGGGTCGAACCCGTCGTACAGCCGCCGCAGCTGTTCGGCGTAGCGTCCACGCGTCAGGTAGGCGTGGTGGCGGTGTGAGTGGCTCACGTAGCGCGGGTCGGTACGCAGCCGCTCCTCCTCACCGGCGAGCCGGCTCTCCTCCAGCTCCAGCGCTCCCTCGAACGTCGGCTCGGTCTCGAAACCGCGCGCCACCGCGTGCTTGTAGGCGGAGTACGCGCGCTCGACCGGATCCCGCAACATGACGATCAGGCGGACGTCCGGAAGGTCGTGTCTGATCCTCGGCAGCGCCAGCGGGTGGTAGAGGTAGTAGCCGCTGGACTCCATCGCCTGCGGCTCGGGGGTCGCGGACGCACCGCCCGCAAGCGGGAGTTGCGCGGCGGCCGCGCGCCGCCTGGCGGTGGCCCGCAGCTGGAAGTGGCCGCGGTACCACGCCGGACCGTGGTGGTAGCCGAGGTCGAAGTAGTTGATCCCCTTGTGCAGGACCGGTCCGGCGACCACGGGATGGGCGATCAGCGCGCGGTGCAGCGCCGTGGTGCCGCACCGCTGGCCGCCGATCACCAGGAACGAGGGCAGCAACCGCCGGCTCGCGGTGAGCCGCCCGAGGGTGACGCTCACCTTCCGGCCCGACTCCTTCGCCCACTGCGGTGCGGACGAGCGCAGCGGGTTCCTGGCCGTGTCGGTTCCCTGCATGCTCACCGGTCGCGTACCTCCAGCACCAGGCTGGCCTCCCCCTTGTTCTCGTGCAGGCGGAACTCCGCGCGGCGGTTCACCCCGACGCCGAACTTCAGGCTGCCCGCGACGTTGTGCACCAACAGGATCTCGCGCACCTGCGGCTGCCCGGGCGTCAGGTCCGACGGGACCGCCAGCCGGCCGCTGACGTTGGGGTTGGTCAGCTTGAACGACACCTCGAGGAAGGCGTTCCCCTCCACCGCGATCGGGTCGTCCTCGGGGTGCGCACGTACGACGTCGACGTAGCGAACCTCGTACCTCGGCACCACCTTGGTGTCGGCGAAGCGGAACGTCACGGACTCCATCCCGCGCCCCCGCGCGGTGGTGAGCCCGACCAGCCGCGCCCGGGCGGTGCTGGTGTTGGTCCGCGGCTTCACGCTGAACACCCGCGGGGGTACGGGCTCCGGGCTCGGAGCCGTGGTCGGCGCGGGCTGCTCACGTCTGCGCGGGGGTGCCTTCGGCTCGGACTCGTCGTCCTTCGACACCTGCCGGACCCGCACCGAGGAAGTCGGCGTCGCGGTGGGCTCGGGCGTGGCGGTCGGCGTGGCCGGGGTGCTCGCCGGGCGCCCGGCCTCCATGTCGCCGGAGGAGTTCGAGCACGCCCCGAGTCCGACGGCGAGCACCGAGACGGCCAGCAGGGCGCACACCTTCTCGCCGGCACTCCTGCCCCGGCTCGGCGGGGTCTCGATGTTCTCGTGGGAGATCACGGCTGGGCTCCGATCAGGAAGGACCACATGGTGGCCTGGGCGCTCGCGGTGTCGGCGGTCGCGGTCAGCCCGCCCGCCGTGCCGGTGCCGGCTGCGACGGTGCTGTCGGTCGCCAGCGTGGTGACGTGCCCGCCGCCGGTGCCGGTCGCGCTGCGGCGTACCCCCTGCCCGGCCGGTGCGGTCAGCGCGGTGGTGCCCGAGGACTTCTCCGCCCAGTAGCTGACCAGCCGCGGCGCGGTGCCGTCCGGCACCTGGACCGTCGGGGTGGTGTGGGTGGTTCCGGACGTGGTCTCCGCCCTGCCCGCGGCGCCGAGTATCACCAGGTTGTTCCCGCGGTAGGCGAGCAGCGTCAAGTCGCCCTTGACATAGGCGGAGGTCGTCACCGTGACCGCCGTTCCGGCGTCGCCGGCCGCCGCCACCTTCTGCCAGCCGCGGGTGACCATGCCGCTGGTCTGCTGGGGCGCGACGTTGGACCAGCCGGTGACGCCGGTGGGCCCGGACACGGTCGCCGTCACGTCGTTGAACGAGGCCAGCAACAGCAGCCGGTCGCCGGCCCGGACGGCCGCCGGAACGGTCACCTGGTGGGTGGTGGCGTTGGCGTTGGCTCCGGCCACCCCGACGAACTCCACGCCGGTTGGCACCGTCGTGGTCGTCACGGTGTAGCTCGTGGTCGAGGAGGCGCCCTTGTCGTCGGTCACGGTGAGCCGGACGGTCTGGTCGGCGGCGGTGGCGAAGGTGTGCGAGACCGTCGCGCCGTCGCCGGTGGAGCCGTCGCCGAAGTCCCAGGTGTACTTGGCGATCGTGCCGTCGGAGTCGCGCGAGGACGCGCCGCTGAACGAGCACACGAGGTACCGGCACTCGCCCGTGGCCACGGCCACCGGCGGGTCGTTGGCAGCCGGGGCACCCCTGGTGGACAGGAACATCGCCCGCGAGCGCCAGTTGAGCCCGTCGACCGAGGGACCGCTGATGATGCGGACCGTGCCGGACGCCGGCTGGTCGTTCGCGAAGTCCACCCGGCGCAGGTTGCCGTCGACCGAACTGCCCCAGTAGAGGCGGCCGTTGGCGAAGAACATCCCGGTCACCTTGGAGAAGTCGATCTGGGCCGAGCTCCCGGTGGCGGTGAACCGCTGTGCGCCCACCACGTAGCTCTCCACGGTGAACCTGCGGTAGTACAGCGACGTCTGGCCGCTGACGGTGTAGTAGAGCCGGCCGTCCTTCCAGAACATCCCGGTCGCCGCCGCGACGTCGGTGTGCCAGGGCGCGTCGTTGACGATCTGGTCGGCGAGGTTGATCGGCGTGGCCGTGCCGTAGTTCGTGCCGTCGAAGGTGCGCCGGTTGAACAGCCCGTTGGACCAGCCGGTGTAGATCTGGTCGCCGAGCATGAAGCCTCCGCGCACGCTCGTCCAGTCGATGCCGCCGGCGGGGACGTCCCGGTTGGGGCCGGAGGACGTTTCGGTGACGGCCCGGACGACCGGGTGGGTGGCGGTCGTGGGTACGGCGTAGACGTCACCGGGAATCGTTCCGACCGTCGGCCGCGGCGGCGTGGTGCCGCCGGCGAGCGGCATGAAGCCGATCCGGGCGTGGTACTCCCAGTTGCCCAGTCGGTCGGTGTCGCTGCCCACCCACAGTCCCGCGGAGGTGGCCAGCATGTCGAACACGCCGACGCCCTTGGTGCGGCCGGGGTTCCACCGGAACGGCAGACCGGTCTGCGGGTCCAGGGCGGCGATGCCCTCCCGGCTCACCGCGCCCCGGCCGGCCTTGTCCCCGGCCCACGGGTTGTTGTGCCAGCGGAAGTGGCCACCGACGTAGACCGCCGCGCCGGTCACCGCCACGGCGTACGTCGTGTCGCCGCCGGTGTACTCGGCCCAGGTCGGGGTGATGCCGGTGCCGCGCGCACGGGTCTCGAACCGGCTGTTGGTGTCACAGGACTTGGGCGGACCGCCTGCGTAGGCCCCGGTCGTGGTGACCACGAAGTAGGTGCCGTCCGGGGAGATGTCGATGTCGCGCATGTAGGAGTCGACCGACGCCGAACAGTACGGCGTGCCGTCACTCTTGACCATGGGATAGAAGTCGGTCCGCCAGTTGGTGACCGAGGCCGCCGTGCCCCCGATGTCCAGCATCGCGATCTGCGAACGGGACTGCCCGCCGGCGAGGGTGAAGTTTCCGATGGCGACCAGCGTCGAGCGGTCCGGGCTGATGTCCATCTTCAACACCTGCAGCACGCCGCCGTTCTGCGGTGCGGCGAACTGCACCCGGTCGAACGGGTCGTACGCGCCGGTGGTGGCGTTGATCGTCGCCAGCGCCGGCTGGGCGTTCCCGTTGACGGTGGCGAACGTGCCGGCGATCCACAGCCGGTTGCCGACCAACCGCATGTCCTTGATCCGTCCGTTGAGCGCCGGGCTGGAGAAGCCCGATGTCAACTGGCCGTTGGCGACGTTGATCTTGGCAATGCTCTTCGCGGCCTGGCCGTTGACGGTGTTGAAGAAGCCGCCAGCGAACACCGTGGAACCGTCGGCGGACACGATGAGTGTCGTCACCTCGCCGTCGGTGCGGGGATTGAACGTCGTACTGACGGCTCCGGTCGTCGCACTGAACGCGACCAGGTTGGCGCGGTTGTAGATCGTGTTTCCGTCGGCCGAACTCACCTGGGAGAACTCCCCGCCCAAGATGATCGTCCCGCCGACCTGGACGATCGACATGACCCGGCCGTCCAGCACGTGTGGCGTCCAGTTGACGGGGTCGGCACTGACGACCTTCGACTGCGGCACCTGGACGGCCGCCGCCTGCGAAGGCAACACGACCGTCGCGAGGGCGACCAGCATCAGGGCAGCGGCGACACGCATGCGGCGCAGCAACACGAGTTCCCCCCAAGGAACGAAGCCCCCGCCGGCGTCCCAGGGTCCGAAGTGGGATGTCGGCCAGCGCGGCACGACGCCGCGTATGTGTGCATGGTGCCAGCACAAGTCCCCCACGACCAGAAAAGTAACCATATCTTTCTGAACGACACCGAATCTTCTTGAACGACGCCGACCCCCAGGCCGGTCTCGTATCCTCGGGGGATAATCGGGGGCAGATCCGTGCAGTTCCCCACAGCGTGGAGACGGTGCAACTTCCCTGCTCCCGACGGCGGACCGGTCGGTCATTCGCGCGAGCCACCCTGGAGGTCACCCGGTGCGGGACGAGCAGCACGAGAGTGCGCGAAACGCCATGCTCGCGACGCGTCCGGTGACACCTCCTCCGGCAGCCGACCCACCGGCGACGACCGCGACGGTGACGACCGCGACGGTGACACCTCCGGCGGGCACCGGGTCGGTCGGCTCGTGGACCGCTCCGAAGGTGTTCCGGCCCGGATGGCCGCTGACGGCGTTGTTCCTGTTGTTTCCGTTGTGGTGGGTGTTCGGCCTCACGACGTTCGCCTTCGTCATCTTCGCGGTGCCACTCGCCGTCGAGCTTCTCCGCCGGCGCGCCCTGCGCGTACCCCGCGGCTTCGGCACCTGGCTGCTGTTCCTCGCCTGGACGCTGGCCGGGGTGACCATGCTGTGGAGCGACGCACCCACCGGCGAGCCCGGCGGCGGAGGGGGCGGGCGGCTGATGGTCTTCGGCTTCCGTGCCGCGATGTACCTCGCCGCGACCGTCTTCCTGCTCTACGTCGTCAATGCCGACGAGCGCCGGCTGCCGACCCGGCGGGTGTTGCGGTTGCTGGGGTTCATGTTCGTCGTCACCACGTGTGGCGGACTGCTCGGAGTCGTGGCGCCGTCGCTGGAGTTCCGTTCGGTGCTGGAGCTGGTGCTTCCGCACGGGCTGGCCGGCAACTCCTTCATCAACCCGATGATCCATCCGGCCGCGGCCGAGACCCAGAACATCCTGGGGTACGAGGAGGGTCGGCCGATCGCGCCGTTCGCGTTCGCCAACTCCTGGGGAGCCAACTATTCGTTGTATCTGCCGTTCTTCCTGCTGGCGTGGTTCGGCCCCGACGCGGGCTGGCGGCGCCGGCTGGCACCGTTCGTCGTGTTGCTCAGCCTGGTGCCCGTGGTCTACTCGCTGAACCGCGGGCTGTGGGGCGCCCTGGGCGTCGGCGTGCTCTATCTCGCGCTGCGGCTCGCGGCGATGGGCAGGGTGTGGGCGTTGCAGGCCATCGTGGCGGCGATCCTGCTCGGCGCCATCGCGTTCGTCGCCAGTCCGCTCGGCACGATGGTGCAGGCGCGGCTCAACGCCCCGCACTCCAACGAACGTCGCGGGCAGCTCGCCACCGACACCGTACGCAACGTGGTGGAGGGGTCGCCGGTCCTCGGCTTCGGGTCCACCCGGAAGGTGCGCGGCAGCTATTTCTCCATCGCCGGCGGCTCGACACCGGACTGTCCCGCCTGCGGCGTGCCGCCGCTCGGCACGCAGGGTCAGCTGTGGATGGTGGTCTTCTCCCAGGGCCTGGCCGGGCTGGGACTGTTCCTCTACTTCTTCGCCCGGAGGTTCTTCGCGCACTGGCGCGATCACGCGGCCCTGAGCATCGCGGGTTGCGTCTCGCTCATCTTCTGGGGCATCGAGCTGTTCGTCTACGACACCCTGGACGCCCCGCTGATCACGGTGATGATCGCGATCGGGCTGATGGCCCGGATGACGCGGGCGGAACGAAGGGCGGTGGGTGCACGATGAGCGAGCTGCCGTACCCAACCACCGAGGACCGCCACCAGACCACGCTGGAAGCCCTGCTGGAGACCACCCGGGCGCTGTGGCCCGCTCCCGCCTGCAGTCGGGTCGAGGGTTCGCTGCCACATGGGCACCAAGTGGTACGCGAGTACGCACTCCTTCCGGACCGGCGTCAACCTCGCCTTGCGCTGCCCGTCGGCGCGCGCCGGGTCGCCGCCGAGCTGTTCCGGAAGTACAGCCAGGGACTGTCCCGCCGCGAGCGGTACACCCGCGCCGCGATGGCCCGGCTGGTCGCCACCCGCCCCGGCAACCGGGCGGTGACCCGGCTCGCTCCGGACCGGCTCGTCGTCAGCGCGCCGGCCGGCCGTCCGGTCGAATCGATCGAGGACCACCTCTCGCACCTGCTGGACAGCGAGGTGATGGTCACCGTGGGCGTCGGCCCGCCCCGGGCCAACCGCAAGCCGGTTCTGCAGGTGCTCACGCCGGACGGCCGCACCCTCGCCTTCGTGAAGGTGGGGTTGTGGCCGGTGACCACCGAGCTCGTCCGGGGCGAGGCCGAGGCCCTCGAGGCGTACTGGTCGGCCGGTCCGCCCGGCCGGCTCGTCCACGCGCCCCGCGTGCTGCACCACGGCCGGTGGCGCTCGCTGGAGCTGCTGGTCCTCGAGCCCATGCTGCCCGGCCACGCCCGCTGGAGCCGTCCGGACGAACCCACCGCGGCGATGGCAGAGCTCGGCGGCCGGCTCGGCACGAGCCGGCGCCCCCTCGAACGCAGCCTGGTGTGGGAAGGCGCCCGGGCCAGTCCGCCCGCGTTGACCGACCTGGACCAGGCGGCCGCCCTCGCCCGGGTGGTCGCCACCGTGGAGCGGCGCTTCGGGTCGACGCCGTTGACGTGCGGCGCGTGGCACGGCGACTGGACGCCGTGGAACATGGCCTGGGACAGCGACCAGGTTCTGCTGTGGGACTTCGAACGCTTCGCCGTCGGCGTCCCGCTCGGCTTCGACCTGGCGCACTACCGCCTGCAGGCGGTGCTGCGCTCACACGGGGAGGCGGCCGCGGCCGAGCGGGCGCGTGCCGGACTGCTCGCCGGCGCCGCCGGCGAATGTGCGCCCGGTGACGATCCCGAGGCCGTCCAGATGGCGTACCTCGTCGAGCTCGCCCGCCGGTACGCGCTTGCCAGCCAGCCCGTCGAGGGCAGGCCGTTGCGTGCTCGGACCGCCTGGCTGATCGCGCTGCTCAGGGAGCTGGTGGGCCGGTGACCGGCACCACCGTGCCCGGCACCGCACCGGGCACCTCATCAAGCGCTCCATCGGGCACCGCGTCGGACCCCGCGTTCGGCACGGAGCCGAGCGCCCGGGACACGCTCGAGGCGGCGGGGTACTCCCGGTTCGTCCGCCGGCACTGGCTGGTGTGCTGCCTGCTCGGCCTGGTGGGGTTCGCGATCGGGCTGCTCGGTCCGTTGCGTACGCCGGCGAGCTACCGGTCGACCGTCGAGGTGTTCGCGCCGGCGACACCGGCCTACCTCGCGATCTCGGTCGACCCGTCGGCGCCCGCCGTGGACCCACGAGAGTGGACCCAGGACACTGAGGCCGCACTGCTGCTTTCGCAGCCCGTGCTCACCGCGGTGGCCCGGCAGTTGCCCGGCCACCCCGACCCGGCCACACTCGCGGACCGGATCGAGGTCTCCGTACCCACGACCACCCGGGTGTACCAGATCGGCTTCAGCGATCGCGACCCCCGGCGAGCCCAGCAGGGCGCGCGGGTGCTGGCCGTGGAGTTCGCCCGCTACCGGGCGAAGGTCCTCACCGCCCGCGCGGAGCGGGTGGCCGCGGCGCTCGACTCCCGTCGTACGTACCTCCAGAACCTGTTGGACGACCTCCCGGTGCCCGGCAGCTTACGAAACGAGGGCCGAGACTCCGGCGACCCCACTCCCGCGCCGGCCAACCTGGTGCCGCGCGGTCAGATCCAGGCCCAGATCGGTGAGATCGACGATGCCCTGACCAAGACCGCCCTCACCGGCTCCAACACCGCGGCGGTCGTCCGGTCGGCCACCCTTCCGAAGCGGCCCGAACGCCACAACTCCGAGGTGCCGCCGATGTCCGGGCTGATGCTCGGACTGCTGGCCGGACTGGCGGTCGGCGCGGTGCGCGAGTGGGCTCGCCCGGCGGTGCGCGAGGTCGGCGAGGTCACCGCCGCCACCGGCCTGGCTCCGGTCGCCGTCGTGAACCGGCGAGGACTGCGCCGTCCCGCGGGTCACCGCGACGCCGTTGACCTGCACCCGCTCGCCGTGCAGGTCCGCCTCCTCCTCGACGCGGAGGCCTTCGCCGATTCGGCCGGTACCACGGCCGGCACCTCGACCGGCCCGGCCGGCGATCCGCCGATCGTTCTCGTCACCGGTCCCTGCGCGGACGAGGTGACCGCCGCGCTCGCCGACCACCTGCGCACCGCGTTGGCCGTGGCGGGCGACGCCGCCGGAGACGACCTGCTGGAGAACGCCCGCGTGCCCACCAGCCGTCCGGACGACAGGGACACCTTCGCGCTGGCCCGGGCCGCGGACGTGGTGGTGCTGGTGGCCGACCTCGCACACAGCACCCGAAGCGAACTCGACCGCTGCGCCCGCCTGGTGACCCGGGCGGCGGGACCGCGCGTCATCACCGTCGCGGTCAGCGACCGGGACACCAGTGCCGAACGGAGCTACCCAAGATGAACAGTCAGTCCACGCCGTCCACCGCGACGTCGGCCACTCCACCTGCACCGCCGGCCATGCCGCTGGTCTCGGTCGTCATCGCCACCCGCGACCGCCCCCAACTCCTTCGCCGGGCCGTGCGGGCGGTCCACGACCAGGACTACGCCGGCCCGATCGAGTGCGTCGTGGTGTTCGACCAGACGCCGCCCGACCAGACGCTCGCCACCGACGCGGACGCCTCGGCGCACGCGGGTCCCGAGCGGTCGACCCGGGTGGTGGGCAACGTCCGTACGCCCGGCCTGGCCGGCGCCCGCAACTCCGGCATCGACGCCGCGGCCGGTGAGCTGATCGCCTTCTGCGACGACGACGACGAGTGGCTGCCGGAGAAGCTGCGACTGCAGGTCTCGCACCTGTCCGAGACGGGCGCCGACGTGGCCGTGTCCGGCATCGAGGTCCACTACGAGAACCGCGTGATCACCCGGATCCCGGCCGCCTCCGACGTCGTGGCCATCGAGATCGCCCGCCGCCGGGTGATGGAGGCCCACCCGTCGACGGTTCTCGTGCGGGCGCGGGCGCTGCGCGAACGCATCGGGCTGGTGGACGAGAAGATCCCCGGCAGTTACGGCGAGGACTTCGACTGGATCCTGCGGGCGGCCCAGGCCGGACCGATCGCCGTCGTCGAACGCCCGCTGGTGAAGGTGTTGTGGGGCAGCCAGTCGTACTTCTCCGACCGCTGGGCGACCATCATCGAGGCCATCGACTACGGCCTGGCCAAGCACGAGGTGCTGCGCACCGATCCGGTCGCCGAGGCGCGGCAGCAGGGGCGGAAGGCGTTCGCCTACGCCGCGATCGGTGACCGCCGCGCGGCGCTGCGCTGGGCCCGGCACACCCTGCGGCTCAACCAGCGCGACCCACGCGCCTACGCCGCGATCGTGGTCGCGCTGAGGCTGGCGTCCGCCGACCGGGTGATGCGGCTGGCGAACTCGGCCGGCCGCGGCATCTAGGGTCAGGCCTGGAACAGCCCGGCCACCAGGGAGCCGAAGCGCTGAACGGTCGCGGCCGTCTGCCGGTCGTCGTCGGTGTCGCCGCGCCGGACCGTCGCCGGATCTGCCAGCGCCGCGTCCAGCAGGATCTCGAACTCGTGTTGCGTGGACGCGGTGAGCACCTGCCCGGTCTGCGCGAGCCGGTTGGTGAAGTGGTACTGGTGGTCGTCGACGTGCTCGCCCCATCGCGAGCGTCGCGGAACGACGATCGGACGGCGACCAAGACGCCGGGCCTCGACGATGGTGGTCGGCCCGCCGTGACAGACGAGCACCTGCGCCTGGTCCATCCAGGCGTTGAGTTCGTCGGGTTCGACGTAGGCCAGGCCGCGGGCATGCCGGGGAGGCATGGACGTGCCGTACTGGATCACGCAGTCATCGGCGGGAAACCGTCTGCTCCACTCGTCGACCCAGCGAACGAGGCGGTGGAACGGGTGGTGGTCAGTGCCCACCATGGTGAGGACTCGCATGTTGCTCCGCCTGGTTCAGAGGAGGGTTCCCACCACGTGGGAGCCCTTGTAAAGCGTGGCTTGCTCTTCCCACTGGACGCAGAAGAGAGATGACAGCGGCCGGCACAGTCGCCCGGTGAGGGTGCGGCTGTCGAGCCGGTCGTACACCTCGAGGTAGACGGTTCGGATCCGCATCAGCCGGGCGACCAGGAAGAACGGGAACGCCACGCCCGCGCCCGTGGAGACCACGAGTTCGGGGCGTTCACGGGTGATGACGCGCACGGCCAGCACAAGGTTGCGTACGAGGTTGGGGAAGTTTCGCGTGGTCGGGAAGGAGGCCCAGGCGACGTGTTCGTCGCGAAGTCTCGCCTTGGCGTCCTGGGTGGCGAACGTCACCCAGGTTCGCTCCCGCCCTTCCCACCAGGGCTTCAGGGCAAGGAGCTGGGCGAGGTGGCCGCCGCTGGACCCCACCAGGAGCAAGCGCTGCGGGTGCGTGGTGACCGCCTCTTCGGCCGGTGCGGCCTGGTTGATCACGTGCATGTTCGCCCCCCCGACGATTCCGAGCACGATGCGTGGTGAAAAGTCCGAAAAAGTTGATCTTGTGAAGTACCGAGGTGAGGCGGGGCTGTGATTGGACCTCGTGGTGGCGGAGAGGGTCGGGAAGACCGAATGGTTGCTGATGCTAGGTACTACCCACCGCTTGTGGGCGTCGTAAACCAATTGTTCCTCAGAAGATTGGGGAAAGCACCCGGACGCGCACGACTGTTGCCGACCGGCAACAATCGTTCCAAACGACACCGAAACGACGGCCTGCTGGTCTACCGTCGATCCAGCACGGCACGGGAGTTGGGGGGTTCATGCGCGACGACGACAACGCGTCCGCGCTCACGTCGTTCGTTCTCGACGCACTCCGACGACACCTCGCGCTCCTGATCGTTCTCGGCGTAGTGTGCGGCGCGGCCGGCGCCGGGGTGGCGCTGCGCAAGGGCCTGCACTACACCGCGAGCGCCTCGATCCTGTTGAGTCCTCTGCAGGGCAATCCGTACACCCCCGACGGCCGCGGCGACCAACTCGTCAACCTCCAGACCGAGGCACAGCTCGTCAGCACCAACGGCGTGGCCTCCGACGTGCGCCGCAGGTTGCACCTGTCGCAGGGCGTGGAGGAGATCCGCTCCCACGTCGTCGTGGAGAATCCCACCAACACCCAGGTGCTGAAGGTGTCGTACACCGCCGGCTCCGCACGCGACGCGGTCCGCGGCGCGCAGGCGTTCGCCGACTCCTACCTTGCCTACCGCGAACGACGTGCGAACTCGATCATCAGTTCCCGGCTCGGCAAGATCCGCCAGCAGCAGGCCAGAACCCAACGGTCGCTGGACGAACTGAGCGACGAGATGGGCCGCTCGGACACGAGCGACTCCCGCCGCGCCTATCTCGCCGAACGCCTGAGCGCGCTGGCCTCGCAGCTGGCCAGCCTGGAGACCGAGACCAGCACCCTGACCGCCAGCGACCAGTGGCCCGGCCAGGTGATCAGCTCGGCCGCACCGGACCCGGGCACCGGCTTCCGCGACGCGATCGTCCTCGGTGCCGCCGGCGTGGTCGGCGGCCTGCTGCTCGGTGTGGCCGTCGCACTGCTGCGGACGCGGGTCGACCTGCGCCTGCACCACCCCTACGACGTCGAGCATCTGGGCGTCCGGCTACTCGCTCTGGTCGGCCGGGGGCGGCGAATGCGGCTGCGACGGTCCACCACCGACCCGATCGACCTGTCCGAGCCCTACCGCGCTCTGCGTACGTCGGTCATCACCGGCGCCGACGCACCCCCGGTGACGCTCACGGTGACGGGGATGTCGGACGGAATCGGCGCGGCCCCCGAAGCCGCCGGGCTCGCGGTGGGCCTGGCCCGGGCGGGGTTCGGTGTCGCGGTCGTCGACACCACCGGCGAGACGTCCCGGCTGCTCGTGGGCGGGGGTTCGCAGCTTCCCGGGTTGTCCGAACTCCTCGCCGGTATCGCCGACCTGACCGAGCTGCTGGTGGAGCCCGAGGACAACCTCGTCGTACTCCCCCTCGGCTATCCCGCCCGGGAGACGATGGACCAACTGCTGTCGGAGCCCATGCGGGCAACCCTGGGCAGGTTGCGGGAGTGGTACGACTACCTGATTCTCTGCGGACCTCCGGCTGCCGGAGCCGACGGGCAGGCACTGGCCTCGCTGGCCGACGGCGTGGTTCTCGTCGGCGCGGTCGGCGTCACCACCCGCACTGAGCTCATGGTCGCGACCGCGGCGCTGGAGCACGTCCACGCCGACCTGCTCGGTGTCGTGATGGTCGAGGGTGTGTCGCCGCGCCGGAGTGGGGGCGGGCACGCCCGCCGCGCCGAACGCCGGGAGGAGCGCCGGGAGGAGCGCCGCGAACGCAGGGGAGGCGGCCGCCGGTCAACCCACGGCCGCTCCCTGCCGACCCGCTCACCCGAGGCCGCCCGGACGGTCGAGGGCCTCGGTGCGGGTGTGGCGCGGGCCAGACCGGGGCCCAGGAAGGGCACTGCCGAGGCGCCGCCGGTGATCGACACCACCCGGCGGCGACGGATCAGGCCGAGCGGCCCACCTTCGGCGGCCACCCAGGCGGCCACCCGGTCCGCCGTTCAGGCGGGCACCGGGCAACCCACGAGCGGACCGGCGGCGTCCGGGCAAACAGCTTCGGAAGACCCCGGAACGGCCCGCCCGCGGGCCGCCTCTGCGGCCGGGACGCATCCGGCCAACGGCGACCACTGGTCGTCCGACCCGACCGCGGACACCACGGTCGGTGAACCACTCGACCGGCCACGGTCCTAGGGGGAACACGCGGTGAGTGCGGTGAGCACGGTCAGTACGTCGAGTACGCCTTCCATTCAACGGATGGCACGTAACGGAATCCTCAACCTGGCAGGCACACTCGTCGGCGGGGCGGCGAGCATCGCCCTGGTCGTGGTGGTTGCCAACGGCGTCGCCCAGGACGTCGCCGGGATGTTGTTCACGGCCACGTCGTTCTTCCTGATCGTCACCGCGATCTCCGGCCTGGGGACCGACGTCGGCCTGGCACACACCATCCAGCGCCAGCTCGCCGTGGGAAGTCTCGCCGGCGCGGTGCGCACCGTGTGGATCGCCCTGCGCCCGGTCCTCGGGTTGAGTGTGGCCGCCGCGGTGGTGATGTGGTTCGTGGCGCCCTGGCTCGCGACGGTGCTGGGCACCGGCGAAGGTGGCGGTGCGAACGCGGAGCACGGCGCCACGATGACGGCGATGCTGCGCGTGCTCGCAGTGAGCCTGCCGATGGCCACGGCGTACGACACGATCCTAGCCGCCACCCAGGCACACCAGACGATGCGGCCCAACGTCATCGTGGAGAAGCTCGGCCGGCTGCCCGGGCAGATCCTGTGCATCGTGGTCGTGCTGCTGGTCGGCGCGGGTCCGGTGTGGCTCGCGGTGGCCTGGGTCGCGCCGTACGCCGTCGGCCTGGTCGGCGTGGCGTTGTGGTACCGCTCGATCGTCGCGGGACTGCGCGCCCATCCTGCCGGCGACGTCCGCGGCCAGGGCACCGAGGACGCCGCCCCGCCGGCCACCCTCGCCCGGGACTTCTGGGGGTTCACCGCACCCCGCGCGCTGGGCCGGGTCTGCCAGGTCGCGCTGCAGCGCTCCGACATCGTCCTGGTCGCCGCGCTGTTGTCCCCGCGGCACGCGGCCGTCTACACCGCCGCGACCCGCTTCCTCGTCCTCGGGCAGCTCGGCGTCCAGGCCATCCAGCAGGTGCTGCAGCCGCAGCTGGCGGCGCTGTTCGCCCGCGCGGACCTGGCAGGGGTGCGCGAGTCGTTCTCGACGTCGACCGCGTGGCTGATGGCACTGGCGTGGCCGATCTACCTCTGCAGCGCGGTCGCCGCGCCGGTGCTGTTGAAGGTCTTCGGCGGCGGGTACGAAGCCGGCCAGGCCACGGTCGTCATCCTGGCCCTCACCATGCTGGCGACCACCGCCACGGGTTCGGTGGACGTGGTGTTGCTGATGGCCGGGCGCAGTCGGCAGAGCCTGTTCAACAACGCCGCCGCCCTCGTCGTCGACCTCGTGCTCGTCGTCGTCCTGGTTCCCCGGCTCGGCATCACCGGTGCGGCGATCGCGTGGGCGGCCGCGCTCGCGGTCCGCAACACGCTGCCGATGCTTCAGGTGCGGCGGGCGTACGGCGTGATGTCGTTCGGCCCGGCCGTGCTGTGGGTCGCGGCCGCGGCGGCCCTGTGCTTCGGCGTGGTGCCGCTCCTGGTGCGCCTCGTGGCGCCGATGAACGTCGGTGTGGTGATCGGCTGGCTGGTCCCGATGTGTGTGCTGTACGCCGCGCTGTTGTGGAAGGGCCGCAACCACCTGCAGCTCGGTGCGTTCCGGTCGGCGCTGGCAGGCGTACCTCTGGGCAGGATCGGCGCTCCGGCCCGGCGCCTGCACGGCCGGGCCCGGCAGGGCGCCGGGCAGGGGGTGCTGACGGGCGTGAACGCCCTGCGACGGTTGCCGCTCCCCCACGGTGCCCGGGTCGCGCTGTCCACGCTGGTGCTGCGCCGGCCCGGGCTGGCGCGGGTACCGATGGACCGCCTGCTGCTCGGCATCCAGGACGGCATACCCGCGTCCACCTACGCCGAGGAGTTCGACGACCTGCTGTGGGCGTCCACGCCCGTCACCCGGGGTCCGCACGCCGACCTGCTGCGGCTGGCGGCCGAGCACGGCGAGCTGACCGACGAGGCCGTCCTCGCCTCGCCGTACGCCGAACACGCCCGGCGCTGCCTGCGGCTGACCGGGCGCTACTTCTGGGCCACCGACGAGCACGGAATCGTCGAGGTCGCCCGGTCGTTCCTTGCCCGCGCCGCCACCGACTCCTCCGGGGAAGTGCCGTCACCGGTCGCGGTCGGCACCGCCGTGGGAACCGCCGTCGCCACCGAGCGTACGACGGGCACCGTGCCGGCGACCGGCACGTCGGCCGGAGGGACGACAGGTCCGGCGACCGGAACGTCGACCGGGACGCCGACCAGGGCGTCGGATGGCGGGGAGCCGCCGCGGGCCGCGCAGAGCGGCGCGTCCGATCCGGTTCTGGTGGCGCCGATCCGCGACTCCGACTGCTTCCAGGTGATCGACGGCCACCACCGTTTGGCCCTGCTCGCGCACCGCGGCGCGGAGTCCGCCTCGGTCAAGGTCAAGCGGGTCCCCGTGACGACGCCGCTGCAGGACCTGCTGGGGCAGATGAGCTGGATCGGCGGGAAGAAGGAGCTGTACCAGCCGCTCGACGCGCCGGAGCTGCAGCGCAGCTGGACGACCGTACGCCGCTGCACCGACCGGCTGGCGATGATGGAACGCCGGCTGGCGGCCGAGGGCATCGAGGGCCCGGGGCACAGCTACCTCGACGTGGCCTGCTGCTACGGATGGTTCGTCCGCCAGCTCGGTGATCGCGGGTTCGCCGCCGAGGGCATCGAACGCGACCCGCTGGCCCCGCGGCTCGCCGCCGGCGTCTACGGGCTGGCCCCGGAAAGGATCACCGTGGGCGACGCGGTGGAGTTCCTTCGCGCGGCCCGCGACGCCGGACGGCGGTGGGACGTCGTGTCCTGCTTCAGCCTCCTGCACCACTTCGCCCTCGGGCGGGCGAGCGTGTCCGCGGAGGAACTGGCCGAACTCCTGGATTCGGTGACCGGGCGAGTGCTGTTCCTCGACACCGGCCAGGAGCACGAGGCGTGGTTCGCCCGGTCGCTGCGCGGCTGGGACACCGAGTACGTCGGCCGCTTCCTCACCACCCACACCGGCTTCGACCGGGTGGTCGACCTCGGGCCGGACGAGGACGCGGTGGCGCCGTACGCCGACAACTACGGCCGGCACCTGTTCGCCGGGATCCGGGGCGCGGGTCCAGCCGACGCGCCCCGTTAGGGACCCACCGGAGTAGGCACGCCGCTGGCCCGCACGCCCGGGGCGTCGGGCCAGTCGGTCGTCGGTCGGCAGGAGATCCTGCGCGGCCTAGACATCCCACGGCTCTAAGCTGTCAAGCGGCGATGGCTTCTTGGGTTGGCCAGGCGGTGGCTTCGTTGTAGCTGGTGCCGTGGGTGAGGCA